>CAZBPO010000173.1:0-5583 GCA_964493795.1 uncultured Flavobacteriaceae bacterium | reverse complement strand
GTCGCGACCCCGGACCAGCTGGCCCCGCCGCGTCAGCTCGTCGACTGGGCGGCGGACAACAAGGTCGATCTGCGCCTCACCGACGATCCGAACGAGGCGGTCGACGGCGCCGACTGCGTCATCACCGACTCGTGGGTGTCGATGGGCGACGGCGACAAGGAATACCGCCACAACATGCTGCGGCCCTATCAGGTCGACGCGGCGCTGATGGCGCGGGCCAAGAAGGACGCCATCTTCATGCACTGCCTGCCCGCCAAGCGCGGCGAGGAAGTGACGCCCGAGGTCATCGACGGGCGGCAGTCGGTGGTGTTCGACGAGGCCGAGAACCGCCTGCACGCCCAGAAGGCGGTCCTTGTCTGGGCGCTGAACGCTCCTAAATAGAGGCGTCGCTGTCGTCCCGGTCTTCCGCCGGGGTCCAGAGCCCCCCGCATCGGCATTCGCCGCATTGGATTCCGGCTCGGGGCCGGGATGACAGCGCCCTTTTGTTATAGAAGCACCTTGGCCATGACCGATCTTGTGAACGTCCCCGACGACATTGCGCTGCCTTTCGCCATCGAAGGCGGAGAGGCGCGCGGCCGCATCGTGCGCCTTGGCGCGGTGGCGCAGCGCGTCATCGATGGCCACGGCTATCGCGGCGACGCGGCGCGGCTGGCCGGCGAGGCGCTGACCATCGTCAGCCTTTTGGGCGCGGCGCTGAAATTTGAAGGCACGCTCACCCTGCAGACGCGCGGCGAAGGCCGGGCGCGCATGGTGGTGGCCGATTTCGAGACGCCCGGACATGTGCGCTCGTTCGTCTCGGTGGCCGACGACGCTGAACCCGATGCGCCGCTGCTGGGCGAGGGCTCGTTCGCGCTCACCATCGACCCGGCCGAAGGGCAGAACCGCTATCAGGGCATCGTGGAGATGCACGGCTCGCTCAGCGAGGCGGCGCTGCTCTATTTCGAGCGGTCGGAGCAGATCCCGACGCGGCTGAAGATCGCGGTCGGCCAGGTGCAGACGCCGGGCGGCGAGCCGACCTGGCGGGCCGGCGGCATCCTGCTGCAGCGCGTGGCGGGCGAGGGCGGCATCCAGCCGGCCGAGGCCTCGGCCGACGACTGGACGCGATATGGCGCGCTGATCGACACGGCCGGTGCGGACGAGCTGCTGGACCCGACCCTGTCGGGCGAGGACCTGCTCTATCGTCTGTTCAACGAAGACGGCGTTCGGGTGTTCGAGGCCCAGCCCATCGGCTTCCAGTGCCGCTGCTCGCCCGAGCGGGTGGCCAACGTGCTGGACAGCTATGCGCCGGACGAGCTGGAAGACCTGAAAACCGAGGACGGCCGCATCGAAGCCAAGTGCGAGTTCTGCGGCACGGTCTATCCGTATGAGCGGAGCGCGACTGCCTAGTTACTCCAAGGCTGGTTTTGTGACGAAAGAGGCGTAAACTCACAACGCTATGCGCGGCTATTCTTTGATGCCCAAAGTCTGGGCTGGCAGATACCTGATGAGTGTCGCGATCTATTTCGCGGTTGGCGCGTTCTGTATGTTGCTCCATAGCTTCGCACGAGAGACCTATTGGTCCTGGTCGCTCGTTCTAGGCTTGGCTTTTGTGTTGCCCGTAGTCGTCGGGCTTATCGACCTGTGGCTCACGCGGAACGATCCGAAATCGGAGAGACGACGCTTGCCCCCTTCCCGGCCTTCGGCCGCACCTCCCCCGTAAACGGGGGAAGATAAAAGCGGCCGCGCGCCTCGCCGTCTCGTATTTCCGCCGCATTGCAGGCCAGACTTGGCGGCGCGGAGAGGGATGGCGATGCCGACGGCGCAGGAGATCGAGGCGCGAGGATTGTGGCGCGGCCGCGTGCGCGCGTTCGTCATCTGGTTCGCTATCGGGCTTGCGGGCTCATTGGCGCAGTCGCCGGTCTGGTGGCTCATCTCGGTCCTCAGCGCGCTTGTTTTGCTGGTCCATTTCGTGTGGGGCATCGGTCAGCTCGGCTATAATCTCTTTCTGGGCTATGCCGACCATCGCCGCGATATGGCCCTGCTTGCGCTCGCCAATCTGGCGGCGCTGGCGTTTTTCCTGTTCGCGCCGCTCTGGCACTGGGGCGACCGGCTGATCTTCGCGCTGGCCTATGAATCGCAGTTCGATTCGGTCGTCCGCTCGGTCCAGGCCGGCGGTCCGCCGTCCGGCGAGGTGGCGGGGTTCGGATATCAGGCCAGCCCCTCGGGCGAGTATGTGGTGTTCTTCTGGCTGGAGGGCATTCCTGATGGCGGTACCGCGATCGTGTACGATCCGGACGATGCGCTGACCCGGCACAAGTCGCTGAGCGGCGCGCTGGAGGAGGACATCGTCTCGGTCGTTCTGGAGAGTCCGATCTCGTGCTGGGACTTCACCGGCCCCTACAGCAAGTGCCACTACGACTGAGAGACTGATTGAAAGTCCGGCTTCGGCCGTGGCGCGTGGTTCGAGGCGTCGCTCGGCGACGCACCTCACCATGACGGAGGATGGTGCTTTCCCGCTATTCGTCATGGTGAGGAGCCCTGCGAAGCGGGGCCTCGAACCACGCACCGCCTTTCAGGCTCACCCGTCTCAGCCAGTCTCCAAGACTGGATTCAGGAAAATATTCTGATCCCGCTCTTGAAATTGGTGATGATGCAGTAAATATTCCTAACTCAATGCGTCGGGCTGTCCCGCCCGTGAAGGAATAGCCATGCCTGCGCTCATCCACGCGGTCCCCATTCCAAGAACGACAAACGAATGCCGAGTGCGAGCCCCCCCCGAAAAACGACAAACGAATAGGCCGGTGACCATCGAATGGGGGAGGAGGAGGGGAGGGGGGAGGAAAATTCCCAAAACAACTCCACCCCGCTAAAACCCGGCGGCCAGAACATCACGAGGAGACCGCCATGAGCATCCGCCGCGCCGCCATCGTCGCGCCCGTCCGCACCCCGGTGGGCAAGTTCCTGGGCGGTCTCGCCGGCGTGCCGGTCGAGACGCTGGCCGGAACCGTGGTGCAGGAGGTGATGCGCCGCACGGGCATCGACCCGGCGCTGGTCGAGGACGTGGTCTTCGCCCAGTCCTATGCCAGCGGCGAGACGCCCTGCGTCGGGCGCTGGGCGGCTTTATCTGCAGGTCTGCCGATCGAGGTGCCGGGCATGCAGCTGGACCGGCGCTGCGGCGGCGGCCTGACCGCCATCACCACAGCGGCGATGATGATCCAGTCGGGCGCAGCCGACGTGGTTCTGGCCGGCGGCGTGGAGAGCATGTCGAACGTCGAATACTACACCACCGACATGCGCGGCGGGGCGCGCGCCGGCACGGTCAAGCTGCATGACCGGCTGGAACGGGGCCGCGAACGTTCGCAGCCCGTGGAACGCTTCGGCAAGATTTCCGGCATGATTGAAACGGCCGAGAATGTCGCCAAACAGTGCGGCATCACCCGGGAGGCCAGCGATGAATACGCCGCCGAAAGCCACCGCCGCGCCGCCGCTGCCTGGGCGGTGGGCAAGTTCGACGGCGAGGTGGTCGAGGTCAGCGTGCCTCAGCGCAAGGGCGATCCGGTGATCGTGTCGAAGGATGAGGGCATTCGCACCGACGCGACGGCCGCCTCGATGGGCGCGCTGAAGCCGCTGATGAAGGACGGCGTGGTGACGGCGGGCAATTCCAGCCAGCAGAACGACGCGGCGGCGGCCTGCCTGATCGTCGCGGAAGACAAGCTCGCCGAGCTGGGGCTGACGCCGTCAGGCTTTCTGGTCGGCTGGGCGGCGGCCGGCTGTCACCCCGCGACGATGGGGCTCGGCCCCGTGCCGGCGGTGCAGCGCCTGTTCGCCAAGACCGGCCTTGGCTGGAACGATATCGATCTGGTCGAGTTGAACGAGGCCTTCGCCTGTCAGGTTCTGGGCGTGCTGAAGGATTGGGGCTGGGACGACCGCGACAAGCTGAACGTCAACGGCTCGGGCATTTCGCTGGGCCATCCGATCGCCGCGACGGGCGTGCGCATCCTCGCCACCATGCTGAACGAGATGGAGCGGCGCGGCGCGCGCTATGGGCTTGAGACCATGTGCGTCGGCGGCGGCCAGGGCGTCGCCGCGGTGTTCGAGCGGGCCTAGGCGTCGCGCCCGGCGGCCGCCGGCCCGGTCCCGGCGTCGTGCGGGGCGGGGTTGCGCCGGCCATCGGGCATCGGCGTGCCCTTGCGGACCGTCGGCGCGCGGCGGGCCCGGCCCGTGGCGCCATAGTCTTCCTTCTCGTTATGCTTGTCCGGGCGTTTCTCGGGTTTCATGCGCGTCTCCCTGTCCCTCGGGTAACGCGCGCGGCGCGCCGGGCGTTCCGGCGGCGGCCGCCCGGTCCAGCATGGCGAGGCCGATCTCGCGCTCGCCCATCACGATCCTGTCGGCGCCCAGCCGCTTCAGATGATCGCGCTCGGCGTCGCTATGGGCGCGCGCGACGATGACGAGATCCGGGTTGAGCGTTCTGGCCGTCTGCACCACGCTGCCGGATTCAAAGCCGTTCGGGATGGCGACGAACATCACCTGCGCGCCGGCGATATTGGCGGCGATCAGGACGTCGCTGTCGACCGCATTGCCGTGGATGGTCTCCACGCCGGTCCGCCGCGACGCTTCCGCCCGTCTTCCGCCGTCTTCGATGGCCAGAAACGGCTGACCGCGCGCGGTCAGCGTCTCGGCCAGCACGGCCCCGACGCGGCCATAGCCGACCACCACGGCATGGCCGCTGAGGGCGGTCGGCGTCAGCGCGTCGTCCTCGGCGGCCGGCGCGGGCTTCTCGGCCTCGGGGGCCGTCTCGACGCGGCTCCGCGCCCGCTCGGCGAGCCAGAACGCGGCCGGGTTCAGCAGGATCGAGATCAGCGCGGCGGCGAGGATGAGGCTGCGTCCGTCGTCGTGCAGCAGGCCGAGCCCGACGCTGAGATTGGCGAGAATGAACGAGAACTCGCCGATCTGGGCGAGGCTGGCCGAGACGGTGAGCGCGGTGCCGCGCGGATGGCCGAAAGCGCGCACGATGAGATAGGCGGCGATCGACTTGCCGAACACCACGATCAGCACCGAGGCGGCGACCGCCAGCGGCTGCTCCACCAGGATCTCGGGATCGAAGAGCATGCCGACCGAAACGAAGAACAGCACGGCGAAGGCGTCACGGAGCGGCAGCGTCTCTTCGGTCGCGCGTTGCGACAGCTCCGATTCCGCCAGAACCATGCCCGCGAAGAACGCGCCCAGCGCGAACGACACGTCGAACAGCTTGGCCGCGCCGAAAGCGATGCCGAGCGCGATGGCCAGCACCGCCAGCCGGAACAGCTCGCGCGAGCCCATATGGGCGACGGCGTGCAGCAGACGCGGCACGAACCAGCGGCCGGCGACCAGCATGAGCGCGATGAAGACCACCACCTTGCCCAGCGTGATGCCGAGCGCGATCAGGATGTCGGAGGTGGGCAGGCGCGCGCTGTCGCCCATATTGGCGGCCAGCGCCGGAATGAGCACCAGCGCCAGGATCATCGCCAGGTCCTCGACGATCAGCCATCCCACCGCGATCCGCCCGCGCTCGGTCAGGACGATGTGCTTTTCCTGAAGCGCGCGCAGCAGCACCACGGTCGAGGC
>CAZBPO010000172.1:0-6852 GCA_964493795.1 uncultured Flavobacteriaceae bacterium | reverse complement strand
CATGGACTTGATGAGTTTCAGGGTCGGCGTCCCTGTCGACGTCCAGGTCACCGCATACGGGGCGACCCCGCCTTATGCTTTCCACGGCGTTTCGCTGCCTGTCGGCGTGACCATGACGCCCGATGGCCGGGTCACCGGCACCCCGACCGAAAGCGACGACATCAACCTGAGCTTCACCATCACCGACAGCTCGACCGGAACCGGTGCGCCGTTCGTCAGGACGGTCGTCCACGGACCGGTGGCGGTCCACCGCCCGAACCTCACGCTGACGCCGGGCGTCGGCGCGCTGCCCGACTGGGCGGTGAATGTGCCCTACAGCCGCAGCTTCACCGCTGGCGGCGGCACCGCCCCCTATACCTACGCCATAACGGGCGATACGCCGCCAGGCCTGACGCTCAGCGCCGATGGCGTCCTGTCGGGCACGCCGGACACGGCCGGAACCTTCGCGTTCAGGGTCACCGCGACCGACAGCACGACCGGAGATGGACCTAACTCCATCGCCGCGAATTACACGCTAACGATCGGCGACGCGCTCGTCCTGACGACCGCCACGCTGCCCGACGGCAGGGCCCTGGATTTCTACGACCTGACCCTCGCCGCGGCCGGGGGCACGGCGCCCTACAGCTTCGCCATTTCCAGCGGGGATCTCCCAACGGGGATGACGCTGAGTTCCAGCGGACGTCTGTCCGGTCGACCGTGGTACGACGGCGCGTACGACATCACGGTGCGTGTCCAGGACAGTTCTGCCGGCCCTGGCGGTCCCCGGGTCGAGACCTTCGACTTGTCCCTCTCCGTCGCCGGCCGCCCACCCGTCATCATATCTATGACGCCCGACAGCATGGTCGTCGGATCGTCGAATATAAGTCTCAACCTGAACGGAGATTTCGTTATACCCAACGGTGGTGTCCTCACCATCGAGTTCGTCGCCCCTGACGGCAGGGTCGCCCGATTCGGGGAGTGGCACGGCGATCCGTTAGTGGCGCCGAGCCGTGCCAATAATTTTTCCCTTCACTTCGACGGTTTCATTCCCCTGGACTTGCTGCAGAACGCAGGCGTCGCCGCGATCAGGGTCAACGACGCCTACGGCACTGTCGAACATCCCTTTCAGATCTTGCCGGCGCCGCCGGCGATCGACGCGGCCTCGCCTGAGGTGATCGGCGGGGCAGGGGGCACGGTCAGGCTGACGGGCACGCATCTTGCGCCGATCGTCTCGCTCGCCGCCAACGGCGCGCCCATCGTCCCGACCATCGCCAGCGCGACCGAAATCGTCGTCGATGTCCCCGCCGGGCTCAGCGATGGCCCGCTGCAGTTCCATCTGACGACGGCGGGCGGCTCTGTGTCCCTTACCATCCTGGTCGACGCCACCCCGCCGGCCATCGCCGGCCTCCCCGCCGACATCACGGCCGATACCGACCCCGGCGAACCCACCGCTGTGGTGACCTGGGCCGAGCCCACCGTCTCCGACAACGCCCCCGGCGCGACGATCACCCAGACCGCAGGCCCCGCCTCGGGCTCGGTCTTCCCCCTCGGCGTCACGACCGTGACCTACGAAGCCCGCGACGCCGCCGACAACGTCGTGACGTCCAGCTTCACCGTGACCGTCACCGACAACGAAGACCCCGTCATCGCCGGGCTTCCCGCCGATATCAGCGTCCAGACCGATCCCGGCCTCTTCGTCGCCGTCGTCACCTGGGCCGAACCCACCGCGACCGACAATGTCGCCGGCGCGACCATCGCGCATATCGCCGGCCCCGCCTCCGGCGAAGCCTTCCCCCTCGGCGTCACCACCGTGACCTATGAAGCGCAAGACGCCGCCGGCAACGCCGTCACGGCCAGCTTCACGGTCACCGTCAGCGATTCCGAAGATCCCGTCATCGCCGGCCTGCCGGCCGACATCACGGTGGATACGGATGCAGGCCAGCCCACCGCCATCGTCTCGTGGATCGAGCCCACCGTCACCGACAACGCCCCGGGCGCGACCATCGCGCAGACCGCAGGCCTCGCTTCCGGCAGCGCCTTCCCCCTCGGCGTCACCACTGTGACGTATGAAGCCCGCGACGCCGCCGACAACGTCGTGACGGCCAGCTTCACCGTCACCGTGTCGGACGCCGAACGGCCCGTCGTCGTCGGCTTGCCGTCCGATATCTCGGTGGACACCGACGCCGGCCAGCCCACCGCCGTGGTGTCGTGGACCGAACCGACCGTCACCGACAACGCCCCCGGCGCGACGATTGCGCAGGTCGCCGGCCTTGCCTCCGGCAGCGCCTTCCCCATCGGCGTCACCACTGTGACGTATGAAGCCCGCGACGCCGCCGACAACGTCGTGACGGCCAGCTTCACCGTCACCGTGTCGGACAATGAACTGCCCGTCATCGCCGGGATGCCCGCAGATATCGCCGTCGACACCGACCCCGGCCAGCCCACGGCCGTGGTCTCGTGGACCGAGCCCACGGTGACTGACAACGCGCCGGGCGCGACCATCGCGCAGGTCGCCGGCCTTGCCTCCGGCAGCGCCTTCCCCATCGGCGTCACCACTGTGACGTATGAAGCCCGCGACGCCGCCGACAACGTCGTGACGGCCAGCTTCACCGTCACCGTGTCGGACGCCGAACGGCCCGTCGTCGTCGGCTTGCCGTCCGATATCTCGGTGGATACGGACGTGGGCCAGCCCACCGCCGTGGTGTCGTGGACCGAACCGACCGTCACCGACAACGCGCCGGGCGCGACGATCACCCAGATCGCAGGCCTAGCCTCCGGCTCGGCGTTCCCCATCGGCGTCACCACCGTGACCTACGAAGCCACCGACATCGCCGGCAACGCCGTGACGGCCAGCTTCACCGTGAGCGTGTCGGATGCTGAGAACCCCGTCATCGTCGGCCTGCCTGCGGATATCAGCGTGGATACCGACCCCGGCCTCGCCACCGCCACGGTCTCGTGGACCGAGCCCACCGTGACCGACAACGCCCCCGGCGCGACGATCACCCAGACCGCTGGCCTTGCCTCCGGCGAAGCCTTCCCCATCGGCGTCACCACCGTGACCTACGAAGCCGTCGACGCCGCCGGCAACACGGTCTCCGAGAGCTTCACAGTAACTGTCACGGACGCCGAACTGCCTGTGATTGTCGGCCTGTCGCCGGATATCGCCGTCGACACCGACGCCGGCCTCGCCACCGCCACGGTCTCGTGGACCGAGCCCACGGTCACCGACAACGCCCCCGGCGCGACGATCGCGCAGGTGGCTGGCCTCGCCTCGGGCAGCGCTTTCCCCATCGGCGTCACCACGGTGACCTACGAAGCCGAAGACGCCGCCGGCAATACGGTCTCCGAGAGCTTCACGGTGTCTGTCAGCGATGCTGAGCTGCCTGTGATCGTCGGCCTGTCGCCGGATATCAGCGTGGATACCGACCCCGGCCAGCCCACCGCCGTCGTGTCGTGGACCCAGCCCACCGTGACCGACAACGCCCCCGGCGCGACCATCACCCAGACCGCCGGCTTCGCCTCGGGGTCGGCGTTCCCCATCGGCACGACCACCGTCACCTACGAAGCCCGCGACGCCGCCGGCAACGTCGTGTCGGCGTCCTTCACGGTCGCCGTCGGCGACGCCGAAGCCCCCGTCATCACCGGCATGCCCGCCGATATGAGCTTCGACATCGACTATCCCGAGACGTCGCGCACCGTCACCTGGACGGAGCCATCCGCCACCGACAACGCCCCCGGCGTCTCCATCGCGCAGGTGGCAGGCCCCGCCTCGGGCGCGGCCTTCCCCATCGGCGTCACCACCGTCACCTACGAAGCCCGAGACGCCGCCGGCAACACGGCTGAGGCCAGCTTCACCGTCGCCGTCGCCCAGACCCCGCCCGGATCGATCCGCTTCGTCGTCAATGCGTCCGATGACGGCGCCTTCGCCTTCACCTCCGCCACGCCCGAGTTGAACTTCACCGTCCAGACCTCAGGCGGATCAGGATCAGGACCCACCGTCCAGATCAGGCCGGGCCTCTATGCCCTCGCCTTCACCACCCCCACCGGCTTCGGCCTCACCGGCGCGTCGTGCTCGCCATCGACCAGTTCGGTCGACATCGCCGCCAGGACCGCCTCGGTCAGCGTCGGCTCGGGCGCCGCCATCGTCTGCACCATCGATGCTCTGCCAGCACGGCGCGAGACGGTGGAAGCCATCGGCGCCGCCCTCGACGCCTCCGCCCGCCTCATCATCGCCAACGCACCCGATGTCGGCCGCCGCATCGACCGCCTCAACGGCGGCGGCGGCTCGCCCGGATCGGTCTCCGCCTTCGGCAAGACCTTCGCCTCGAACCTGCCCTTCTCGGCCACCCTCGGCGTCAATGAGATCCGCTTCGCCGCAAGCCTGTCGGGCCTCCGCGCCAGCCGCGCCGCAAGAACCGGCTTCAACGCCCAGACCAGCGCCGACGGCGTCCCCGCCGCGCTCGCAGCCTCCGCCGAACCCGCCGCAGGCCTCGCCGCCACCGCCGCCGCCGACGCCGCCGCCATGACGGCCCAGCGCGGACCGCGCTTCGACGCATGGGTCGAAGGCGTCGTCGCAGGCTTCAACGGCGCCATCGACACCTCCGGCGACTTCGCCGTCATCCATGCCGGCGCAGACTACCTCATCTCCGACGACGTCCTGATCGGCCTCGGCGTCCAGGCCGACTGGCTCAAGACCGACACCCGCTCAGGCAGCGTGGAAAGCGCAGGCTGGCTCGCCGGGCCCTATCTCACCGCCCGTCTCGCCCCCAATCTCTATCTCGACCTGCGCGCCGCATGGGGCGGCGCCGCCTTCGACGTCTCGCCCTTCGGGACCTATACCGACCGCGTCGACAGCGCCCGCTCGCTCTACAGCGGCGCCCTGATCGGCGACTTCAGGACGGGCAATCTCACCATCCGCCCACAGGCCCGCATCACCTGGTATCGCGAGGAGACCGACGCCTATACCGACAGCCTCTCCGTCGCCATCCCCGCCATCGAGATCAGGACCGGTGTCCTTTCGCTCGGCCCCACATTCGAGTGGACCATCCAGCGCGACAGCGGCGCCGTCCTCACCCCCTCGCTCGGCTTCGATCTGATCTGGACCTTCGAGCAGCAGAACACCGCCACACAGTTCACAGGCGCACCCGGCCTCGACGACGCGGGCCTGCGCGCTCGCATCGAGGCCGGCATCGGATACACATCCCACCACGGCGTCCAACTCGGCGGATCCATCTTCTACGACGGCATCGGAGCCAGCCAATACGAAGCATGGGGCGCCAAAGCCTCAATCAGATTCGGATTCTGAGAAAGCAGCTAGCCAGTATAGACCCCACCTCACATTGGCGCCGTTGGCGCTGTCGGGGTGGTGCTGTCAGTCTAATGCTAACCTTGCTCTGTTGGCGGCCTTTCCGGCCCGGAGATTGGGGCAGAGATAGTGCGCCGGATTTCCTTCAAGCGGCATCGCTTCCCGCCCAAGGTCATTCGGTACGCCGTCTTGCTCTACTTCCGGTTTACGCTGAGCTTCCGCGATGTTGAGGAGTTGCTCGCACAGCGCGGCATAGAAGTCAGTTACGAGACAATCCGCTGCTGGACGATCAAATTCGGCCACCAGATAGCGGCGAACCTCAACCGCCGTCGCATGGCACCGTCTCCTCGATGGCATCTCGACGAGATGGTCTGCTCGATCGCAGGGAAACGCTGGTTTCTGTGGCGTGCCGTTGATGATGAGGGCGTCGTTCTGGATATGATCATGCAGCGGGAGCGAAATACAGCGGCCGCGCTGAGGCTGCTAACACGTTTGCTCCGCACTCAGCCAGTAAAGCCTGAGCTTATCGTCACCGATGGATTGCGATCCTATGCTGCGGCGCTCGATGATCTCGGGCCCCGAGAACTGCATCGACCAGGTCGATTGCGCGACGATAACCGCGCCGAGAACTCTCACCTTCCCATAAGGCGGCGAGAGCGGAAGCAACAAGGGTTCAAGTCCCGAAGATCAGCCCAAAGGCTTCTCGTCACCCATGCCGCCATCTACAATACCTTCAACACCCAACCCCATCTCTCCAAGCGCTGGCATATGCGCCAAATGCGTGCACACGCCTTGGCAACATGGCGAGCCGCAACGCGCGCGGCTTGAACTCGCCTCGGAGTCGGAAAATGCGCTCTGCCGCACTTAACCTGACGGCTCTGTTCGCTGTCGTCCAGCCAACGTCGCCCGGAAGTCCGGCATTTGCGCGATAGATAGGGCGAGTTCAGAGCAGCCTGCTCTCGGCAAGACTGCGTGGCGGACAGGGCGGAACTGCGCCTTTCAAGTATTCTCAACGCGATAGCCGGGCAACCCGCCCGAAACGCGCTCACGCAAAATCAAAGGCTTACGAGGACGCGGGCAAACCCCAAAGCGCGGCGTCCGCCTTCATGGCGCGCAAGCTGGCGTGGCACAATCGCGTTCTCAAAAGCCGCGACCTGACCGCCCTCGCGAAGAACGTCGCGGGCATCCTCCTGCACCATCTGAACGCCAAGACGGGCGACTGCTGGCTATCGCAAGACGAGATGGCCGGGATGCTCGGCGTCACGCGCCGGGCCGTCCAGCTTTCGCTTGATGCACTCGCCCGCGAGGATTTCATCCGCGTGCATGTCGGGCGCGGCCGTGGCCACTCGAACCGCTACGAGGCCGTGTGCGTCGATGAACCCGAGCGCGAAAAGGCGAACGAGCGTTCGCATCAAACGCCGGAAAAGGCGAACGGCGATTCCGAAAAAGGCGAATCCTCATTCGCACAGGAATCCTTGAAAGAATCCTTGAATCCCCCCCTTACCCCCCCGCGCTCGCCAGCCGAGGCGTTCGCGGCGATGAAACGCCTGTGGCCCTTCCCGGTCGGC
>CAZBPO010000171.1:6575-6902 GCA_964493795.1 uncultured Flavobacteriaceae bacterium | reverse complement strand
CGGTTCAGCAGGGTCGTCTTGCCCGCGCCGAGATAGCCGGTCAGCACGGTCACGGGGGTGGCGGCCTGGGTCATTGAAGGGTCCTTTCGCGGACCGCTGACTTAAGGTCGGCGGCGCGGCAGGGCAAGCCTTGCGGCTCAGGCCTCCAGATGGCGCAGATGGACGATCCGGCCCAGAATGCCGCCGCGCGGGCCCGCGATCAGCGAGATCAGGTAGAAGACGCCGGCCGTCAGCACGATGGTCGTCTCAGGCGGCGTTCCGGCGTGATGCGAGGCGAGAAGCCCCAGGAAGCCCGCGGCGACGGTCAGCCCCACCGCTACGGCGATC
>CAZBPO010000171.1:2354-6565 GCA_964493795.1 uncultured Flavobacteriaceae bacterium | reverse complement strand
AACGCGAAATGCACCAGCGCGCCGGCCGCCCCCGCACCGCGCAGGAAACCGGGGTCGAAACATTCCAGCACCAGCGGGCGGTAGAGGATCGCAAGCGCCGCCATGGTCGCGGTGGCGACGCCGGCGACGGTCAGCAGCGCCTCGTCGGGCATCTCCAGCACATTGCCGAACAGGATGTGCAGCAACTCGTCGTCGGTGCCGAAGGTGGCGACCAGAAGGCTGCCGAAGGCCAGCGAGATGATGAAGAAGGCGGCGAGGCTGGCGTCCTCGCGCAGCGGCGTCAGCCGGCTGGCGGCGGCCGACAGGATCGCGACGGCGAGGCCGGCGAGCAGGCCGCCGATGGTCATCCACAGGATCGAGAAGCCGGCGAACACGAAGGCCAGCG
Organism: uncultured Flavobacteriaceae bacterium; assembly: GCA_964493795.1. Classification (GTDB taxonomy): domain Bacteria; phylum Pseudomonadota; class Alphaproteobacteria; order Micropepsales; family Micropepsaceae; genus JADZAI01. Next base: position 6,180 of record CAZBPO010000171.1, on the reverse strand, counting down.
CCACGCCCGGCAGGATGGCGTGGCTCAGCGCATCGCCGATCAGGCTGGTGCGGCGCAGCACCAGGAACACGCCGATCGGCGCGCCGCCGAAAGCCAGCGCCACGCAGGCGGCGAGGGCACGCGCCGTCTCGGGTTCGGCGAAGGGGGCGAACAGAAAATCCATCATGCCTGCGCCTCGTCGGCATGGCAGACCGGGGCGTCGTCATGGAACGCCTCGCACATGCGCCGGGCGGCCAGCAGATGTTCGGGCAGCAAGGCCTCGCCGGTCGGACCCCAGGCGATGCATTCGCGCGCCAGCAACAGGGTCGAGGGGAAATGGGCGCGCACCGCGTCGTGATCGTGCAGCACGGCGATCACCGTGCGCCCCTCGCCCTGCCAGCGCGTCAGGATGGCGAAGAGATCGGCGGTGGTGCGGCTGTCGATGGCGGCGAACGGCTCATCGAGCAGGATCAGCCGCGCGTCCTGCACCAGCACGCGCGCGAACAGCGCGCGCTGCGCCTGGCCGCCCGACAGCGTGCCGACGGGGCGGCCCTCGAACCCTGACAGGCCGACGCTGGCGATCGCCGCCTCGGCGCGCTTCATCACGTCGCGGCCGATCCGGCCGAACAGCCCGCTCTCGCGCCAGCCCCCCATCGCCACCATGTCGAGCACGCTGATCGGAAAGCTGCGTTCGATCTCGGCGATCTGCGGCAGATAGGCGATGTCGCGCCGCGTCAGGCCGTTCAGCGCCACCGCGCCGGAAAGCGGGCGCATCTCGCCGGCGATGCCTTTCAGCAGCGTCGATTTTCCGGCGCCGTTCGGCCCGACGATGGCGGTCAGCGAACCGGCCTCGAACGTGCCGGTCAGATGATGCACCGCCGGGTGACGGCGATAGCCGAAGGTCGCATTGTCCAGTCTGACGGCGGCGCTCATGGGCTAGATCCAGCCCAGTGCGAGCGCCACGGCCAGCCAGAGAACGGCGGCGGCCAGTGCCGCGACGCCCAGCCTTGCGGCGGCGCTGGCGCGCAACAGCGAGAAGCGCGGCGGCGGCGCGTGATGGTGGTGGGGGCCGTGCGTGGATGTCATTATGATACATTATAACACTCACCGCTGAGCAGGCCAAGGCGCTATCTGGGGTCCGTTTTCGCGCTCCCCTGCCGCCGCAGACGTGTGCGCCGTGCTGTCGCCAGGATCATGGGCTGGATTCGCGGGCGTGACGGCCCCACATTGACCCGACAGGAACATCCAGGCGGAGACCCACGACATGTTCGGCCTGAAACGCAGAAAAACTGAAATGCCGGCACCGGAAGAGGCGCTGCCCGGCCGCACCGATCGGGAAATGCGCGTGGCCGGCGCGCATACGGTTCTGGGCGCACCGCTGAAAGGCCCCTGGCCCGACGGGATCGAGACGGCGATCTTCGGACTTGGTTGCTTCTGGGGCGCGGAACGCAAGTTCTGGCAGCAGCCGGGCGTCTATTCGACCGCGGTCGGCTATGCCGCCGGCTATACGCCCAACCCGACCTATGAAGAGGTCTGTTCGGGCGGCACGGGCCATAACGAGGTCGTGCTGGTGGCGTTCGACCCCGCGAAGATCAGCTATGGCCAGCTTTTGAAGGTGTTCTTCGAGAATCACGACCCGACCCAGGGCATGCGCCAGGGCGGCGATATCGGCACGCAATATCGCTCGGGCATCTATACGCTGAACGCCGCTCAGAAGGCCGAGGCGGAAGCGGCGCGCGCGGCCTATGGCGCGGCGCTGCGCGAGCGCGGCTTCGGTCCGATCACCACCGAGATCAAGCCGGCCGGGCCGTTCTTCTACGCCGAGGACTACCACCAGCAATATCTCGACAAGAACCCGCAAGGCTATTGCGGCCTCGGCGGCACCGGCGTCGCCTGCCAGATCGGCACCGGCATCACGACGGCAAGCTGACGCTGCGCGGCCGGCGGCTGCGGGTTCCAAGGCCCGGTCTTGCGTGACATCGCAGGGCCGGGTCGCTATGTTTCGTTCGGGTGTCCGCCGTCGCGCGGGCAGGTGAAGCGTCGGTCGGGCCGCCACGCGCTATCAGCCGTTCCGGCTATGCGAGTGCCGCCCGATGACCCATCCGACGCCCGATAATTCCGAAATTTTGCTGGCGAGCGACTTCTCGATCCGCGCCGATCGCCCGCTCGCGCGCGCGCGCCGTCTTGCGGACGCGTCAGGCAGGGCGCTGACGATCCTGCACGTCGCGACCGATGACGATCATCGCCGGGCGGCCGATCAGGGCCTTGCGCTGAAGGATGGCCTGCGCGCGGAATTGCCGCCGGATCTGGCGTCGATCGAACTGCTCGTCGAAACGGGTTCGGCGCCCGAGACGATCGCTGAGGTCGCCGCGCGCCGGGGCAGCGGTCTGATCGTCGTCGGCGTCGCGCGCCGCAACAGCCTGGGCGACTATTTCCTTGGAACCGCGGTCGATCATGTCGTCCGCAACGCCGTGACGCCGGTCCTGGTCGTCCATCGCCCGGTCCATGCAGATTATGGCGCGCTCGCTGTCGCCACGGACTTCTCGGACTGCTCGGCCGACGCGGTGATCGCGGCGGGGCGGCTGTTTCCCGCGTCGTCCATCTCGGTCATTCATGCGGCCCACATTCCCTTCAAGGGCTGGCTCGATTCGGAAGACACGCGCAGCCAGGTCATGGCCGAGGCGTCGGCGCGGATGGAGGCCTTCCTGTCCTCGCCCAAGCTGGCCGACATGCGGGAACGGCTCGTTCCGACGATCGAATTCGGGGCGTTCATCGAGGTGGTTCACCGCACCGTCGACGCGCTGGGGGCGGATTTGCTCGTCCTTGGCACGCACGGCCATAGCGGCCTGTTCCACGCAACCATCGGCAGCAACGCGGAAGCGATGCTGGCGGCGTCGCCTGTCGACGTCCTGATGGTGCGCGCCTAGTCCCTCTCGTTTCCCAGGAGATTTCAGCATGGCCGGTGGCTCTCGCCTCCGCACGGGCATCGTCGCCTTTCTGCACAGCGAGGCCGCCGGCGGCGTCCTTCTGATCGCCGCTGCGGCTTTGGCTCTGGTGCTGGCGAACGGCCCGCTTGCGGGCGTCTATTTCGGCGCGCTCGGCGCCTATCTGGGGCCGCTGTCCGTGCTGCACTGGATCAATGACGCCCTTATGGCGCTGTTCTTCATGCTGGTCGGGCTGGAGATCAAGCGCGAGTTCGTCGGCGGCAGTCTTGCGACCTGGTCGTCGCGCATTTTGCCGGGTGTCGCGGCGCTGGCCGGCATGATCGCGCCGGCCATCGTCTTCCTGTTCTTCGTCTGGGGCGAGCCCGGCCTCGCGCGCGGTTGGGCTATCCCGGCCGCCACCGACATCGCCTTCGCGATCGGCGTGATGGCGCTGCTCGGTTCGCGCGCGCCGGTGTCGCTGAAGGTGTTCCTGACGACGGTCGCGGTGGTCGACGATATGGGGGCTGTCGCCGTCATCGCGGTGGCCTACACGGACTCGATCGACCTGCTGGCGCTGGGCGCGGCCGCGGCCGTCATGGTGGCGATGGCGGCGCTGGGGCGGGCGCGCGTCTCGATGCTGACGCCGTATCTGATCCTCGCCGCGGCGCTGTGGCTGGCGGTGTTCCTGTCGGGCGTCCATGCGACCGTGGCCGGTGTGCTGGCGGCCGCGCTGATCCCGATCCGGCCGCGCGAGGAGGGCGGGCCTTCGCCGCTGGGCCGGCTGGAGCGCGGACTGCACCCCTGGGTCGTCTTCGCAATCGTGCCGATCTTCGGCTTCGCCAATGCCGGGGTCTCGTTCGAGGGCGTCGGCATGGCGCAGCTCCTGGCCCACCGCCACGCCCAGCGTCAACGGGGCCAGGAGC
>CAZBPO010000171.1:0-2344 GCA_964493795.1 uncultured Flavobacteriaceae bacterium | reverse complement strand
GCAGCTCCTGGCCCCGTTGACGCTGGGCGTGGCGGTGGGCCTGTTCCTGGGCAAACAGGTCGGCATCTTCCTGGCGGTCTGGTTCTGCGTCGCGCTGCGGCTCGCGGCGCGCCCGGCCGGCGCGAGCTGGTTGCAGATCTACGGCGTGTCGGCGGTGTGCGGCATCGGCTTCACCATGAGCCTTTTCATAGGCGGGCTCGCCTTCGCCGACCCGCTGTTGATGGACGAGGTGAAGATCGGCGTGCTCGGGGGATCTCTGGGTTCGGCGGTGGTCGGCTATCTGGTGCTCAGTCTGGCGGGCCGGCGGCCTGTCTTGGTGGAGACGCGATAGCTGGACAAGCGTGCGGGCCTGCCGCATGGCATAGGACATGTTCATCGACGCGCGCGCCCTTCCAGACGGCGAAGATCTTGAGGCAGACATCGCCATCGTCGGCGCGGGGCCGGCGGGCATCGCCATGGCGCGGGCGCTTCAGGGCGCGGGCCTGAAGGTCGCGCTGCTGGAAAGCGGCGGGCTGGAATGGTCGGAAGAGGCCGCCGATCTGGGCGCCGGTGAAGTCGGCGCACAACGCTATGGCCCGCTGGAGGCGATGCGGCTGCGCTATTTCGGCGGCACGACCGGTCACTGGGGCGGCTGGTGCCGCGAGTATGACGCGATCGATTTCGAGGCGCGCGATCACGTGCCGCATAGCGGCTGGCCGATCGCCAAGAACGACCTTGAGCCCTTCTATCCCGAGGCACAGCGCATCCTGCAAATGGGCCCGGCCACCTATGATGATTTCGGCGCGGTGGCGGCGCGCGCCAAGGCCGGCGCCCCCATCGCGCCCGGCGGCGCGATGGAGACGGTGCTGTTCGAGTTCTCGCCGCCCACGCGGATGGGCGAGGTCTATCGCGACGAGATCGAAAAGGGCGACGTCGCCTGCTACCTCAACGCCACCGTCACGGATATCCGCCTCGATGGCGCGCTGAAGGCCGTGACCGCGCTGGTCGTCGCGCGCGATGGCGGCGGGCCGCTGACGCTGCGCGTCAAACAGGCTGTGCTGGCCTGCGGCGGACTTTCCAACCCGCAGCTCCTGCTCAACTGCGACAGCCAGATGCGCGGGGGCCTCGGCAATGGGCGCGACCAGGTGGGGCGCTATTTCGCCGAGCATCCCATTCTAGATGCCTTCGCCTCTATCTTCGCGCTGACGCCGCAAACCGCCGCGCCCTTTGCCTGGCGCGACACGATGGTCGGCGAGCGGCGCTTTCGCCCCGTCTTCCAGCCGACCGACGCCACACGGCGCGCGAAGAACCGCCTCTCGGCGCTGATCACCATCGCCGAGCCGGGGCCGAAATTCGATCCGGCGACCGGCGCGTTCGAATGGTGGGACGGGCGGCATGGGCCGCAGGAAACCGCCACGGCGCTGGCCGCCGCGCTGGCGGCCGAGCGCGGCGACGGCAAGCCGTTCCACATCCACGCGCTGAACGCGGGGCTGGAGACGCGGCCGAACCCGGATAGCCGCGTCGTTCTGGCGGCCGGCCGCGATCGCTTCGGCGCGCGCCGCGTCAGGCTGGAATGGCGTCTGGCCGACGCCGATCTGGAGGATTATCTCGCCAATCTGGAAGACCTCTCGCACCAGTTCCTCGCCGCCGGTTCGGCGGTGATGCGGATCGCGCCGGACGCCCGCGACCGCTTCCAGTCGGAATATGTGTGGGGCCATCACCACATGGGCACGACCCGGATGGGCGACGATCCGGCCAGTTCGGTGTGCGACGGCGACGGGCGGGTGCACGGCATGGCGAATCTGTGGGTCGCGGGCTCGTCGCTGTTCACCACGCCCGGCGCGGCGAACCCGACGCTGACCATCGTGGCGCTGGCCCTGCGGCAGGCGCGGCGTCTGAAGCAGGAGATGGGCGTATGAGCGATCCTCTGGCCCGTTCGCGCCGGATCACGCGGCGCACCTTCGGCGTCGCCGCTCTGGCCGTCGCGGGGCTTGTGTTCGTCAGGTGGCGGCCGTCGCTGGTCGCCGCGCCGACCGGCATCGAGAGCCTCGCCGGCTTGCCGCAGGCGTCGGCGCTCAAGGCGCTGGGCGCGCGCCCTGACGCCGCCGCGCTGGGCGACGTAACGGCGCGGCTGACGCCGAAACTCGCAGACATCTCGTATGCCGAGGCGCTGGCGCGCGACCGGGCCGCCGGCGCGATCCTGGTCGTCGATGGCTGGCGTCTGCCGGAGACTGAGGTGCTGGCGGCGGTCTATCTCGCCGGCCAGTCCTGAAAGAGAGACCTTAAAAACATAAGGGCCGCCCTTCCGGGCGGCCCTTTTGCGATTGGTTTGCCTGAACGGCTTGGGCTTAGGAGCCCGAGCCGG
>CAZBPO010000170.1:0-6931 GCA_964493795.1 uncultured Flavobacteriaceae bacterium | reverse complement strand
GATCGGGCCGACCCGCGCCGCGACCGCCGGGACCAGCGGCGCGGTGATGAGCAGCGCGAGGCCGCCGATCGCGCCGTTCAGGCCGTTGAAAAAGGCGCTGTAGCCCGCGCGCTCGATCTCGAGGGGCAGGAGCGGGAGGGTGAGGCCGAGGCCGACCGTGGTGCCGAACACGCAGGCATAGGCGGCGACGAGGCCGAGGCGGCGCTGATGCGGGGTGTATTCGGCTGCGGACATGCGCGCCGTGGGTAGCCTGTTCGGGGCGCAAGCGCGAGGGGGGCGGGGCGATGGGGGCCCCTCCCGGTTCGCTGCGCGAACCTGCCCTCCCCATCGCCTTCGCGATGGAGAGGGGGATGAGGATTGAGAGGATGGAGAGGGGGAAGAGGGCGATGGGGTGTTGGACAGGTGTGGGAGAACGCGCTGTCATGATCCTCTCCGCGCGGGAGCGGGGAGAGGACAGACCGGCGCGGAGCGGCGGTCAGGAGAGGTGTCGGGGCGCGGGATGGTGACGCGAAGCGCAATAGGCCGTGCGCGGCGGCTGAGGCGCGAACAGACCGACGTCGAGGCCACCTTGTGGCGGGCGCTGAGGGCCAAGCGGTTCGAGGGGGCGAAGTTCAGGCGGCAGCATCCGGTCGGCGCGTTCGTGGCCGATTTCGCCTGTCCGGCGGCGAAGCTGGTCGTCGAGCTGGACGGGTTTCAGCATGGCGACGGCGCGGGGCTTGCGCGCGATGCGCGGCGGACGGCCGCGCTGGAGGCCGAGGGCTGGCGCGTGCTGCGGTTCTGGAACCGGCAGGTGAATGAGGAGCTGGACGGGGTGCTGTACGCGATTGCGTGTGCTTTGGAAGAGCGGCGCTAGGCCCCTCCCGGTTCGCTGACGCGAACCTGCCCTCCCCATCGCCTTCGCGATGGAGAGGGGAAGTGTTTGACAGGTGGCGCGTCCTTCGTGGCTCGCCTTGGCTCGCGCCTCGGGATGACGGGGGGAGATCGCGGGTTTCGGGCGGCGCCAGGCCCCTCCCGGTTCGCTTTGCGAACCTGCCCTCCCCATCGCCTTCGCGATGGAGAGGGGAAGATCATGGATAAGAAAATAATCTGATTCGGGGGTTGAAGGGCGGGCGGTTGGTTCGCATATAGGAATTATGTCCGGCATTGGGTCTGGTGTAGGGCGTGGGAGCGGGAGGCGGGATGGAGCGGGTGGTGGATTGGGACGCCGTGCGGCGGGCCTATGAGGAGGGCGAGGGATCGCAGGTTGAGATCGCGGCGCGGTTCGGGGTGAACCCGACATGCCTGGCGATGCGCAAGGCGCGCGGCGGCTGGGTGAGCGCCGCGGACGTCGCGCGCTGGGACAGGCGCGACAGGGCGATCGACGAACTGATCGACACGCTGACCGCGCGGCTGAAGGCGCACGCGAAAACCGGCAGGGCGTTGTCGGCGGGCCTGAAGAAACTGGAGGCGGATGGCGGGCCGGCGGACATGGCGGCGCGCGTGGAAGCCAGCGCCCGGGCCGGGCGCGAATTGTCGGTCACCATGTCGATGGCCGCAACGGTGCAGCGCATGGCCGAGCGCCGGCGCGAGGACAATGCACGCTTCGCCGTGCCGACGAGGGAGAATCCGCTTGAACGTGCCGACTATCGCGCAGTTGAACGCGCCATACTTGATCGGCTTGCCGCCGCAGGACTTGCTTCATGTGTGGGAGGCGCTGACCCCTGCGGAGAAGGCGCAGCTGGCGAGCCATTGGGAGTGGCACCGGAGCGAGGCGCAGACGCCGCCTGAGGCGGACGCGGACGGCGCGCCCTGGCGGGTGTGGGCGTTTCTGGGCGGGCGCGGCGCGGGCAAGACGCGCGCGGGCGCGGAGTGGGTGAACCATCTGGCCTCGCGCGGCATCGTGAAGCGCATCGGCCTGATCGGCGCGACGCTGCACGAGGTGCGCAGCGTGATGGTGGAGGGCGAGAGCGGCCTGACCAACACGATGATCCCCAGCGAACGGCCGCGTTACGTGAAATCGATCCGCCGCCTGAGCTGGCCGAGCGGCGCGGTGGCGGAGATGTTTTCGGGCGCGCGCCCCAATTCGCTGCGCGGTCCGCAATTCGACCTCGTCTGGGCCGACGAGGTGGTGAAGTGGCGGCACGGCGAGGCGGCGCTGGCGATGGCGCAGCTGGCGCTGCGTCTGGGTCCGAACCCGCGCATGCTGGTGACCTCGACGCCGTCGCCGCGGCCGATCATCCGTAGGCTGATCACCGGGCCGGAGACGGTGACGACGCGCGCGCCGACCGCCGCCAATGCGCGCAATCTGAGCGACCGATTCCTGGCCAGTCTGGAGGCGCTGTATGGCGGCAGCGCGCTGGCGCGGCAGGAGATCGGCGGCGAAATCCTGGAGGACGACGAGAGCGCGCTGTTCCGCCGCGCCTGGATCGACGTTGCCCGCGTGCGCGCCGCGCCGCCGCTGAAGCGCGTGGTGGTGGGCGTCGATCCGCCGGCCGGGCTGGGGCCGCGGGCCGCAGCCTGCGGCGTGGTGGCGGCGGGCCTGGCGCGCGACGGGCATTACTATGTGCTGGAGGACGCGACGGTGCGGAACGCCAGCCCCGCCCAGTGGGCGGAGCGCGCGATGCGCTGCGCGAAGGTTCACGGGGCGGAGGAGATCGTCGCGGAGGCGAACCAGGGCGGCGAGATGGTGCGGGCGCTGTTGCAGGCGGCGGGGCTGGGGCGGCTGCGGATCACGCTGGTGCGGGCGAGCGACGGCAAGCGGACGCGCGCTCAGCCCGCCGCGCTGCTGTACGAGCGCGGGCATGTGCACCACGCCGGGGCCTTCGGCGCGCTGGAGGACGAGATGTGCCTGTATGGCGGGGAGGACGATGGCGGCCGCAGCCCCGACCGGATGGACGCGCTGGTCTGGGCGCTGTCGGCGCTGATGAAGCGGGTGAGCGAGCCGCGCATCGTGGTGCTGTGACGCGGCGCGGGCGCGAGGGTTTCGGGGCGTTACGGTTTCAGGGCGTGAGCCAGCGGATCGCCGGTTTGCCGCCGCGATAGACGAAGAGCGGCACGCGCTGGGGCTGGGCGTGGAGCGCGGCGAGTTCGTGCAGCATGAACTCGGTGACGTCGATCACCGGCAGCTTTTGCGCCTCGGCCAGGGGAAACCAGGCGAGGTCGGTAAGCTCGCCCGAGCCGCCGGGCGGGCCGGTGAGGTCGGAGCCGTCTGCGAAGAAGAACCGGGCGTGAAAGCGGATGGGGCTTTCGCGCGGCGTGATGGCGCGCCCGGAAAAGCGCAGCGTGGTGTGGTCGGCGTGGATGAGGCCGTTGTCGATGCGGCTGGCGCCCATGACATAGCCGGTCTCCTCCCAGGTCTCGCGGACGGCCGCCGTGGCGAGGGCGCGGGCGAGGCGCGGGCCGGCGGCCCCGGCGGCGGCGAGGCGGCAGGCTTCATCCGGCGGAAGGGCGGCGGCCGGTTCGACCACGGCGTCGGCGCTGTCGACGCGTCCGCCGGGAAAGACGAACACGTCGGGCACGAAGGCGGCGCGGCGCGAGCGGCGGCCCATGAGGACGGTGAGCGCGCCGGTGGCGTCGGGGCGCACGAGCATGACGCTGGCGGCGTCGCGGGGACGGACATGCGGCATGGCTAGATCCGGCTCCAGGCAGGCTTGCCGTGGGCGAAGCGGAAGAACGGGACGTCGCGGTCGGCGTGAGGCGCGTCGGCGCGGCCTTCGATCTCGTCGAGCACGGCGCGGGTGATGGTGGGCAGATCGAGCCGCCGCGCCTGATCGAGCGAGACCCAGGCCAGTTCGAGCAGTTCGCCCGATGCGGCGCGCGCCGTCTCGGGCGGCTCGGCCAGCGCATCGGCGTCGGCGATGAAGAAGCGCGTGTCGAAGCGGCGGTCGCGATAGGGCGGCGTGATGGCGCGCGCGACATAGGTGAGAGCCGAGAGGTCGGGCTCGAACCCCAGCCCCAGAAAGCCGTTCCAGCCCGGCGCTGAACTGCGGCGGCGGGTGGCCGAGGGGCGCGCGAGAAGGAGGCCGGCTTCCTCGAACGTCTCGCGGATGGCGGCGCGGGCGAGGGCGCGGGCCAGACGCTCGCCGCCATGCTGGGCGACGCGGGCGAGGACTTCGGGGCGCAGGTCGGTCTCGTGCGCGAGGCGCGAGTCGGCCAGATCGACGCGGCCGCCGGGAAAGACATATTTGCCCGGCATGAAGCGATGGGCGGCGCTGCGCTTGCCCATGAGGATTTCGGGAACGCCGGCGGCGCGCGGCCGGATCAGGATGAGGGTGGCGGCATCGCGGGGACGGACGGCGCGCGGCCTTGGGCCGTCTTCTGGTTTGTCGAACATAGACTGTGCCTAGACCTGTTTGGGCCCAAGGTCACGTTGACGTTCGGGAAAGGCCGGGGCGGCGGATGCGCCGTGCGCCGCCCCGGCGACGCGTCTATTCCGGCGTGCGGACGAACGGGCCGGCCCCGCCCTGGCCGGTCGTGCCGTCTTCGCCGCGGAAGCTGAACAGCTCGGAATACTTGTCCTTGCCGTCGAAGGTGGCTTCGGCGGTGTAGCTGGCCTGCGAGCCATAGAGCTGGATGGTGTAGCTGAAGCCCGTGTTCGACAGGGTGACGTGGCCGATGCTGGGGATGTCGCCCGAAACGCTCTGGGCCATCCAGATCTGGTTCTTGGCCTTGTCCCAGCCGAACGCCATCACCGAATCGGGCGAGCTGGTCTTGGGGCCGTCGGTGCGCGTCATGCGGCCGAGCACGACGCCGGCGCGGAGATCGAGCTCGTAGCGATATTCGAGGCCGCGCCCGTCCTGGTCGCGCCAGACGCCGCCGCACAGACGCTCGCACAGCGACTGGAGCTCGGCGGGGATGCCGGCGGCCATGGCGGGCGGGGCGGCGAGCATGGCGGCGATGAGGATGGCGGCTTTACGCATGTCGGTCTCCTGAAGCGGGCGGCCGGTCGGATAGGCGCCGGCGCGTGGCTGGCCTGTAGAGAGGCGGATCGCGGCGATTGTATGATCTGGTGGTCTGGGGCCGACAGACATGGTGTCGCAGGGAGGGGACATGCCGGAAAAGCGTGGCGGGACGTGGGAGGATGTCGATGCGTTCATCGCGGCGGCAGGGCCTGGACAGAGGCCGGTGCTGGAAAGCCTGCGGCGGACGCTTCTGAGCGCCGACAAAAGCATCGCCGAGGGCATCAAGTGGAATGCGGCGAGCTTTCGCACGACCGAATGGTTCGCGACCACGAATGTCCGGGGAGAGGGCGTGCGCCTGATCCTGCATCTGGGCGCGAAAGCGCGCGCCGATGCCCGGCCCGAGGTCGCGGACCCGGAGGGTCTGTTGCAATGGCTTGGCGAAGACCGGGCGATGGTCAGCTTCGCCGACGAAGCCGAGGCGAAGGCGAAAGCGAAGGCGCTGAAGGCCCTGGTGAAGGCGTGGATCCGGTTCGTGTGAACGGGCGAGGCCGCCGCGTCTAGCGGCGGCGGCCGCCGCGCTTTTCCTTTGGGCCTTTGGGCGGGCCGGGGCGCTTGCCCTTGAACGCGCGGAAGCCCTTGCGCGGCTTTTCCTTGCGGGCGCGCCGGTCGTCGCCGCGCGGGCCGGCGGCGCGGCTGGGCTCGTGCGCCTCGATGCCGAAGCGCAGGCCCCCGGTGACGGGGGCGGCTTCCAGAAGGCGGACCTCGAGCGGATCGCCGAGCGCGTAGGTGTAGCCCGAACGCGTGCCGACGAGCGCGTGGCGGGCCTCGTCGTGGCGGAAGAACTCCTGGCCTATCGAGCGGATGGGGATCAGCCCGTCGGCGCCGGTTTCGTCGAGCCGCACGAAGAGGCCGAACGAGGTGACGCCGGAAATGCGCCCCGGCAGCACGACGCCGATGCGGTCGGCCATGAAGGCGGCGAGATAGCGGTCGACGCTTTCGCGTTCGGCCAGCATGGAGCGGCGTTCATGCGCGGTGATGCGTTCGGCGATCTCGGGCAGGCGCGCGATCTCGTCATCGGTGAGGCCGTCCTTGCCGAGCCGGAGCGCGCGGATGAGGCCGCGATGGACGATGAGATCGGCGTAGCGGCGGATCGGCGAGGTGAAGTGGGCGTAGCGCGCGAGGTGGAGGCCGAAATGGCCGATATTGTCGGCGCTGTAGATCGCCTGCGACTGGCTGCGCAGAACCACCTCGTTGATGACCGGCGCGAAGGGGCCTTCTTTCTGCTCGCGCAGGATACGGTTGAAGACGGCGGGCAGCATTTTCTGGCCGAGCGCGAAGGGCGCGTCGATCGAGGCCATGAAGTCGGCGAGGGCGTCGAGCTTTTCGGCGGACGGCTCGTCGTGGACGCGGTAGATGGCGGGCGTGCGCTTGGCCTCGAGCGTCTCGGCGGCGGCGACGTTGGCCTGGATCATCATCTCTTCGATGAGCTGCATCGAGACGAGCGACTGGCGCAGAGTGATCGCGGCGATCTTGCCGTCGGGGCCGATGCGGACGCGGCGCTCGGGCGAATTGATCTCGAGCGGCTCGCGCCTGTCGCGGCCCTTCTTCATCACCGCGTAGGCGGCGTAGAGCGGCTTGATGATGGTTTCCATCAGCGGCGCGGTCTTGTCGTCGGGGCGGCCCTCGATGGCGTTCTGGACCTGGCTGTAGGTGAGACGCGCGGCCGACCGCATGAGCCCGCGGATGAAGACGTGCTTCGTCTTTCGGCCGTCGGCGTTGAAGTGCATGCGGACGGCCATCGTCGCCCGGTTCTCGCCTTCGCGCAGGGAGCAGAGATCGGCCGAGAGCTCTTCCGGCAGCATAGGGGCGACGCGGTCCGGGAAGTAGGTGGAGTTGCCGCGCAGATAGGCCTCGCGGTCGAGGGCCGAACCGTGCGTGACATAGGCGGCGACGTCGGCGATGGCGACGGTGGCGATCACGCCGCCGATATTGGCTGGGTCGTCGTCGGGCTGCGCGAAGACCGCGTCGTCATGGTCCTTGGCGTCGGCGGG
>CAZBPO010000169.1:0-7013 GCA_964493795.1 uncultured Flavobacteriaceae bacterium | reverse complement strand
GCGGGCGGCCGTGATTCATCGGTAGGCATGGCTTCGTGGAGAAGAGCATGCCGGGGCTGGTGATCCGAGAAGACCTGCCGCCTGTTGAACTGCGGCGGCTGGCGAAGATGGAAGGCGACCCGCGGGTGGCGCGGCGGCTGGTGGCGATCGCGGCGGCGCTGGAGGGGATGAGCCGGGAGGCCGCGGCGCGCATTGCCGGGATGGATCGACAGACACTGCGGGACTGGGTGATCCGCTACAACCGTGGTGGTCCCGCCGGGTTGTCGGACCACTGGGGTGACGGGCGGCCGTGCCGGCTGACGGAAGGCCAGCAAGCGGCGCTGAAGGCGATCGTACTGCAGGGTCCGGACCCGGAGGTCGATGGCGTCTCGACCTGGCGGCTGGTCGATCTCTGTCGGATCGTGCGAGAGCGCTTCGGCGTGACCTACGGCGAGACCGGTATGGGCCGGCTGGTGCGCGGCCTCGACCTGTCCTGGCAGACGCCGCGGCCGCGGCATGCCGAGACCGATCGCGCTGCCCAGGAGCGGTTCAAAAAGGGGGCTTCCCCGCTGCGCTCGCGCAGGTCGCGGCCGACCACCCCGAGGCCGAGCGGATCGAGGTCTGGTTCCAGGACGAAGCCCGGGTAGGCCAGAAGGGCCGCATGGTTCGCCGTTGGTACCAGCGCGGCATGCGGCCACGAATGGTGAAGGACCAGCGCTATCGGTCGGCCTACATCTTCGGCGCGGTCTGCCCGGCCCGAGACACCGGAGCCGCGCTGGTGCTGACCCACGTCTCGGTCGCGGCGATGAACCTGCTGCTCGAGGAGGTTGCATCGCAGCTGCCGCAGGGCACCCACGCCGCCATGCTGATCGACAACGCCGGCTGGCATACGGCGAACGAGCTCCGCGTCCCACCGAACATCACCCTCGTCCATCTGCCGCCTTACTCGCCCGAGCTGAACGCCATCGAGAAGGTCTGGCAGTACCTGCGGGACCGCTACCTCTCCGGCCGGCTATTCAGCGGCACGCGCGCTATCGTCGACGCCTGCTGCACCGCCTGGAACAACCTCATCGCCGAGACCGGCCGCATCCGATCATTGACCGATTTCGATTGGGCCCAACAGGTCATTTCTTAGTGCGGCGGGTATAACAGAACGCTCCCAACCATAGAGCTATTGCAATCAGTCCCTTGTCTGATTGGCATAGCCAGATTGGCTTAAAAAATAGCTTAGCTGGCGCCTTTCGAATGGTAGAAACGAGCCAAGATCTGATCCTACTTATGACAGGCGAGGCATACCTTCGCAGAACCATAGACAACATCTATATCGAGCGGCTCGGGCTCAGCCCGAAGCGGGTTGATCGGCTGCCGCTCGCGAAGGCGTGCAACGCGCCGCTCGTGATCGTCGCGGATCTGAGCAACCCGCTCAGGACGGCTCAGCGCGTCGAGGCTTTCGCCCTGACTCCAGGTGAATGGCGAGCCATGCTCGACCGCGTTCTTTTCATAGGCTTTGGCTTCTTCGAACGCCTCGGGGTGCTCGTCCATTAAGCGCACCCATTCGATCTTCTGCTGGAAGAAACAGAAGGTGCAGCCGCTGCGCGATCGCCAACGGTAATAGCTCGGCAAGCCGACGCCGGAAGCATCGAGAATCTCGATCACGCCTTCCTTGTCGATCCCCTCCTCTCGAAATGGCAGTCGCACCGACAAGTTCGGATGCGTGGACGCGTAGCCTTCGCGGTAATCCTCATCGCCTCGGATCGCCACGTAGCTGACGATCTTGACGCCGGCATCCAGATCCGGCCGTAGCCATTGCTCAAAAGGACGGATCTTCAGCTGTCGCGTGCACCACCGCGTTTTCGGCGACGGCAGGAAGCTCTTGTACTGCGTCAGCCAGAAATCGAACGTGCGGTCGGGATTGAGCCGCTGGATCGGTTTGCCGAGGAAGCCCTCAAGCGAGACGAGATACTCATAGACCTCGGGCAGTTCCTTGCCTGTGTCGGTGAAGAAATACTCGAGTTCGATCTCGGGATGGTGTTGACGCATGAAGACCGCCAAGGCAGCGCTGTCACGCCCGCCAGAAAGACCGAGAACATGCCGGACCTTCAGTTCGCTCATTGCCTCGCTCCTTTCCGTCTCAAGGCTGCGATGGGAACTTCCAAAGGCAGGGCCGGTTGGGGATCCGGCTCGCTTAACCGCGCTCCAAGCTCGGCCAGCGCGGCAAGCGCCACGTCCCGGCTCGCGCCGGCGGTCTGCAGCAGGCGCTCAAGCTGCCCGGCAAGCTCGCGCACCTCGCGCTGCTGTCCCGAGGTGATATCGAAGTCGGGGTGGACCGGAGACGGGCGGCTCGGGTCGCTGATGAAGATCGCCATCCGCACCCGGCCGTCCTCGCGACCTTTCACATGCGCGAAGGCCTCGGCGCGGACGAATTCCTGCGCAAGCGCAGCCATTTCGACCCGCGCGTGATCGATGTCGCGATCGACCCAATCCCTCGGTGGCTTGTTCGCGGCCAGGCTCGCTAGGCCCTCGATCTCTTCCAGCTCGCTACTGTAAGTCTGAAGGCGGGTAGCGAATGCATCCAGCCGGTAATTACCCGTCAGCCCCCGAACCGCAGCGGCTCGAGCCTGTAGGTCAGCGCGGACCTTCTCCGTCAATTCTCCTCCTAGCCGCAACTCGGTCAGCAGCACCGCCTCGAGTTCTCGCAGCAGCAGCGGATAGGCGCCGACCAGCTCCCGCAGGCCGTCCTGCAGCGCCCTGACCACAGTTACAGCCTCTTCGGCGGTCCGATTGTCAGCGCCGAAGATCGAAGGCAGGTCGTCCAGCAAGAACTTATTCGGATCGCTTGCGAGCTTTGCCAAGTTCCGGACCTTGGTAGCCACCGGCGACAGCCTGCCCGTCCGGAGAACCCAAGCCGGCAGATCGAGCACCAGACCGACCAAGCCGCGGGCGACGTCAATCGCTTCAGGATGCGTCTGGCCGGCCGGAATTGCGCCGAACTCGGCCACGAGCTCCGCAACACCGGAGAGCACGCGGACGTGGAAGTCGCTGGCCTCGGTCCAGCGGAGGCGCACGCTTGCAGGGTCCTGTGCGAGGCGGTCGATCAAGATTGACCCGAGACGAGGCTGAAACGCGCCGTCGAGATAGACCGCGAGCCGTCCCGCCCGGGACATCAGGTAGGCGATCGCAAGGACTGGCAGCAAGCCGTCTCGGACACCGTATGGAGGCTTGCGCCACTCAGCATAGAGCGTCGAGAGGTCGGCCCCGGGCGCGCCGGCATCCTGAAACAGCGCCTCGGCCGCCGCCCAGACCGGCGCGAGATTGTATTCGTCGCCGCCCAGTGGGTCGCCAAACACGTACCGACCGGGATCGTCTGTTCGGGGCTGATGGAGCCCGGTCGCTTCCAAAAGAGAGTCGTACAATCCGCGTGACGCAGGATAGCCTTCGATGCCGAGGCGCGGCTCCTGCCAGCGCTCGACCATTGCCTTCAACAGCTCCTTCTGTGCGGCAACGGCGTTCGACGACGGCTTGATGCGGTTCAGAAGCTCATTCTTGAGCTTGGGCCCGAGCTTGTAGCGCTGGTCCGCCAGGTCCGACGCAATGGCGTTCAGCGTCGCTCCACCTTCGGAAGTGACAAGCTCCTCAGTCTGAAGATCCTGCCATGTCCACTGAGCACCATCGAACGCCTGGTTCAGGCGGTCCTCGACTTCAGCGGCGAGACGAGCGATGCGAGCGGACACCTCGCGCCGAGCAACAGCGTCGCCCTGCAATTCCGAGCGCTCTGCACGCACCGCCTCCAGCGCCAGCAACTCTGCCGCAAGTTCGCGGATCATGAAGCTGTCGCGGGTCCATCCGACCGCTACAGGCCATCTCTCTGATGCTCCGGCCGCCGCCTTCCAAAGCTTCTTCGCCTTGGCGTCCGTTTCAGCCTCCGTCCCAATGAGCAGCAGGAATAGGCCAGTCGCACCGGATTGCGGGCGAAACTGCCGCACGCGCTCGGCCCCGTCCGCTAGCGCCGCAATGTCGACCTCGAACCAGCGCAGTGCGCCCGTCACATGGTAATGGCGCTTGGCAAGCACCGGCTGCAGCAGCGCCAGGGTTCGCAGTCGCGCTAGGTCAATCACGGGCAGCCGCGCACGCACGTCGGCGACCGCAGCATCAATGTCGAAGTCGCTGCCGGCGTAGATCGCGAAAGCGCCCGCATGGCGTCGATACAGGATGATCGACCATGACTGCAGGTCGTCGAGACACCGTTCAATTCGATCGGCCTCGATCCACGGCAGCGCCTGGGTAAGAACAGCGCCACTGGCGATGAGCCCCGAACGCTCCTTGAACATGTCGATCAACGCGATTGCCTTAACGATCGCGACATGATCCGGCTCCGCGCCGCGGGCTTCGCTCCGCTCAACCGCATCGATCGCGAGTGACCAGCGATGGCCGTCTGGCGAGGCGAGGATCGATGGCTCCAGATTTGCACGGAGATAATCCCAAAGGTGTGCCGACCCGTAAGCCATCGCGTCGAGCACCGGCTCGGACTTCAGATACTCCTGGAAGCCGAAAGGCTCGGCAGAATTCAAAAATCCGAAAACACTTCTCTGATTCTGACCGAACCGCCGCCTCGACAGCGGGCCGAGCAGGCTCGCTACGACCGGGTGCAATGGCCAGCATTGGTGGAGACGCTCGCCGAGATCGGCGGCCGTCGCCGGGCGCTGCGCCCTAATCGCGTCAGCAATCGCTGCCGCCTGCGCTGCATTCGTCTCGGGACCTCCGTCGGCCTCGATCGCGCGCGCAATAAGCTCGACTTGCTCCTCACCCGCGACGTTGATCGGCACATCCGCGAACCGGCCCTGTATCTTCAGCCACTCGTCGCGGATCTCGCGGCCGAGGCGATGGGCGTAGTCGTCGAAGGCTTGGTGCAGCACACCGACCACGATCAGCCGTCCGTGGCTGCGATTGGCCGCTTCCGCGAGCTGCTGGAAGAAGTAGACGTCCGCAGTCCCGTAGGCCGCCTCCTCCAGGAACTTACCCATCTCGTCGATGACGAGCAGCGTTCCTGCGCTGCCGGGGCGGTTCGCTGTCTCAACGAGGCGCCCGATCACATCGGTCTCGGCCTTGCTTGGGCGGCCACGCGTTCGCTTGATCGCCAGCGCTTGATCGAGCGACGCACCGACCATCTTGGCCGCATCCGCTCGGCTGCCAACGACGGGCAACACCGTCCATCCGCGCGCTTCCGGATCCAGTTGCCGCTCCAGGGCGCTGGCGACGTCCGCTCCCAGAGCGGCGCGCGCCTGAGTCTTGAGCGACGGCTCGCCAAGCAAAGCCGCCAGCGCCACCGCCAGACTGGACTTTCCGCAGCCGTACGGACCGGTCCAGGTGAAAGCGCCCTGACCCGTATCCTCTATCTGACGCGCCATCGACAGTAACGACTCGCTCGCGCTTTGCGGGCACACGAAACCCTCAAGCGCGGCAGCTCCGATGTCGGTGTCCACGCGGATCGAACGTTGAAACCGACGCCTGACGTGGACGACGCAATCAAGTGTCTTCGTCATGCCGCCTTCGCCTCCGGACGGGCGCGGCGGTACAGCCGCTCGACAAAGGCCAAGGGGTCGAGCGTCATCACGTCGGCGGCGTAGACCTGCCGCATGCCGGTCGACTCGTCCCAGCGCACGGCCCCGCGGGTGAGGTCGGACAGGCGGGCAAGCCGCTCGGCGACCGTTTCCTCATCAAGCAGGAAGACCCGGCCCGGCGACCCCGGTTCATGGGTCACCGCCTCGACGGTGAATTCGCGACGGGTCGGATAGAGCCCCCGCCAGAACCGGAGCAACCCATAGAGGAACACCTCGTCGGGGAGCGTCGACTTCGGTCCACGCCGAAACTGGAACGCCGAGCCGATATCGACGGACTGAACGAGGCCAAGCTCGGTCAGCGGACACTCAAGCGCATCTTCCTGCGTCGACCGGCCGTCGGATTTCACGGCGTAGGTTCGGATGAAGCACAGCACATCGCTCTTCAGCGTCGATTCGGTGATGCGCGACGTCTTCAGCCGACCGTCCTCACGAAGCTCATCGCAGCGACGACCGAGTCGGGTTCGCACGACATCGCGCGTGAACGTCGGCTCGTTCAATTCGTTGAACGCCCAGTACCAAGTCGTCGCTCGTCCAGGCGTCGCGGCCAGATGCCAATGGAGCAACCAGAGCGATGCCGGACGCTCCAAATAGGGATCACCCGAGTCGCCAAATAGCAGCCGACCAAGCGCTGTCGGCAGGATTTGACCGCCAGAAGACGCCAAGTCGTCGTCATTGCTGATCTGCAAAATGCCGGACGCAAGCGACCAATGTCGCATCGACGTCACCATGTTCTTGCCAACGCCGAAGTTCGCGATCGCTGCATCATCAGTAAAGATTGAGCGGGTATCTGTCTGCCCGGCAGCTTCTGCGACCGTAACTGCGTCAAAAGCCTTCTTCAACCATCCATAGCGCAGCGGAAATGTTTCATGCCCTGCAAACTGCAGGCGAAAACGACCATCATCGAGTAGACTGCGCGCCATAAAAAGCCTTACTGGTGTGCTAGACCAGTGGATCATAGCCGAGACTGGCGGTATCCGCCAGTGGCGAGTTTACATAAGCGGTGGAGAGTGCGATGAGCGAAAGGGCGCACGGCGTCTACATGGACTATCAGGCGTCCACCCCGCTCGACCCCCGCGTCTTCGCCGCGATGCGCGCCTATTTCGAGGGCGCGGCCGGCCTCGGCAACCCGCACGCCGCAGACCACGCCTATGGTTGGGACGCAGACGCCGCGATCAACCGAGCGCGCAATCAGATCGCGTCGCTGATCGGCGCCGATTCGGATGAGGTCATCTTCACCTCTGGTGCGACCGAAGCCAACAATCTTGCGCTGCTCGGCGCAGCGCGGGCGGCGTTGCCGGCCCGGCGCGAGATCGTCGTCTCCGCGATCGAGCATAAGTGCGTGCTCGCGGTGGGCCGCGCCCTCGTCGACATCGATCATGCCGTCGGGGCGTACGGGCGCGACGCGCAGCGCGAACC
>CAZBPO010000168.1:395-7014 GCA_964493795.1 uncultured Flavobacteriaceae bacterium | reverse complement strand
CCGCACGCTGCATCGCCTGCCCGCGCGCCTTCAGCAGCTTCGCGCCATCGCTCAGCGAGAACGCGCCGGCCGCCACCAACGCCGAATACTCGCCCAGCGAGTGACCCGCGACATGGCTGCACCGCTCGGCCAGCCGATAGCCGCCTTCCTTGTCCAGCACCCGCACGATCGCCATCGAAACGGCCATCAGCGCCGGCTGGGCGTTCTCGGTCAGCGTCAGGTCCCCTTCGGGCCCTTCGAACATCAGCTTCGAGAGATTCTGCTTCAGCGCTTCGTCCACTTCCGCGAACACGTCGCGCGCCGCGCCGAAGGCCTCGGCCAGCGCCTTGCCCATGCCGGGCGCCTGGCTGCCCTGCCCCGGGAAGGTGAATGCGGTCGTCATGGCGTTTCCCTGTTCTGCGCGCCGGTCAGCGGCGTGAGACACCGAAGGCGGCGTTCCTGTCAAGGAAGCGCCGCCAATACGCCGCATCGCCACAGCCGACCCGGCCTGCTACCCGGCTTCATGTGTTGTTCAGGCAGAGAGCGTGAAACAATGCTCTTGCATGCGAATGTTCTTCGCTTGAGTGGAACTCGGGGTATGTGCCAGCGTTCCGGCACGAGGGATCAGGAGACCTATGATGAAGCACTTTAAATCCATTCTCGCGGCCGTCGCCGCATGCGCCGGTCTGGCGGCGTTCGCGCCGACAGCGGCCGCCCAGGCGCTCGAGGCCAGCCACGCGCCGGGGATGTGCCTCGATTTCTCATCGGGCCGCGGGGTTCTCGCGCGCTGTACGGGCGATCGCGGGCAGGACCTCGACGTGCCGCGTCGCGGGGCAGACTTCCTCAAGGTCGGACGTTTCTGCGTCGCCGCCGGAAACTCCGGCAGCCAGCTCTACACCAGCAACTGCCGCAACAACTCGGACCAGTTCTGGAGCTTCAACCAGAACGGCTCGCTGGTGAACGGCAGCGGCCTGTGCGCCGATGTCGAAGGCGGCAGCCGGCGTGAAGGCGCGCGCGTCATCGCCTATCGCTGCGGCGGCAAGTCGAACCAGCGGTTCACGGCGTGGGATGCCGGCCATCGCCCCGGTCGTCCGGGCCGTCCGGGCCAGGGTCACAACCACGAAAGCCAGGTCCTGCTCTCGCCGGGCCATGCGGGCGGCATGTGCGTCGATCACGACCGCAAGACGGGCCGTCTGATCCTGTGGGGCTGCCACGGCAAGTCGAACCAGGTCTTCACGCTGTCGCAGCGCGGCAATACCGAACTGCGCGTCAACAATCTGTGCGTCACCGCCACGCGCGGCAATCGCAGCCCGGTCCAGGTGGCCAACTGCACCGGCCGGCGCGACCAGTCGTGGACGGTGCAGAACGACCGCACCATCCGCAACGAGGCCACCGGCCTCTGCCTCGACGTCGATGGCGGCGGGCGGCACGAGCGCACGGCGGTCATCTCCTTCAAATGCTCGGGCAAGACGAACCAGCGGTTCAATTTCTACGCCCGCTGATGAAGGCGAACATTCTGACGGCGGGGGCGGCTGCGGCCGCCCTCGTCTTTTGCGCCACGGCCGAGGAGCCGGCCTGGGCGCAACTACCCGAGATCACGCTGCAATATGCCGGCCTGCCCGGCATGTGCGCGACCGTCGATGACGCCGGCGTCGCGACCTCCCGCGCCTGCATTGGCGCGGCGAACCAGCGTTTCCGCGCGCCGGGGCCGGATGGCGGCGTGCTGCGTTACGGCGATCTGTGCATGTCCGCGCCGGATGAGGGCAATTACCCCGAACTGCGCGCCGTGCCCTGCGGAACGGGCGGCGACCATTACTGGATCGTCGATCACAAGGGCCGCCTCGCCAACAATGCCGGCCGCTGTCTCGCCCTGCTCGGCGGCTCCAGCCGCGAAGGCGAGCGCATCTACGGCGCGCGCTGCCTGATTGACGACCCATCGCCCAAGACGTGGCGCTTCGTGCCGGCCGACGAAAAGTGGCAGTCGCGCGTCGATGCGCCGATCCGCATGGGCGATGCCTGCCTCGCCTGGCGCGAAGGCGGAAACTATTTCCACAGCGCGCCTTGCGAGACCGCCGGCCTCCTGCGCTATGGCTACGCCGTCGACCGCCCGACCCAGATCCGCGCCCGCAGTTCCTGTCTGACAACGCCTGTCGCCGGTTCGCCCCTGACGCTCGGCGCATGCCACGACCACCCGGCCCAAATGTGGGAAATCACGCATGGCTGGCTGCGTAACGGCAATGGCGACTGCGCCGTGCCCGACGCGAAAGGCATCCTCCGCGTCGCGGCCTGTCCCGCAGCGTCCGGACCGTTCGCGTTCGCCGACTGACGCCGCCTCTGGCGCCGGTCGGGCCGTCTGTTAGGGTCGCGCCACATAAAACATCAGGAAGCGCCCCCTATGGCAGCACCCCAGGTTCACGGCCATTGCGCCCCCCGTTTCGCAGGCGCACGTGCTGCGTTCGCCGCCAATTTCGCCAGCGGCGCGGATATGGGGGCCAGCTTCGCCGCCACGGTCGATGGCGAGTTCGTGGTCGATCTGTGGGGCGGCTTCTCCGACGCCGCCGGCTCGATACCCTGGGCCGAAGACACCATCGTCAACGTCTATTCCACGACCAAGACGATGTGCGCCCTCACCGCCCTGCTCTGCGCCGATCGCGGCCTGCTGAAGTTCGATGCGCCGGTCGCGACCTACTGGCCCGAATTCGCCCAGAACGGGAAAGACCGCATCACCGTCGCCCAGTTGATGAGCCATTCCTCCGGCCTCTCGGGCTGGGACGACAAGATCACCGCCGAAGACCTCTATGACTGGGACGCCACCTGCGCCCGCCTCGCCAGGCAGGCGCCATGGTGGGAGCCCGGCACGGCGTCGGGCTATCACGCCATCACCCAGGGCTTTCTGGTGGGCGAGGTCGTCCGGCGCGTCTCCGGCGTCACGCTGGGAACGCTGTTCCGCACCGAGATCGCCGAGCCGCTGGGGGCCGACTTCCATATCGGCCTGCCGCCCGAACACGATGCGCGCGTCGGCGAGTTGATCCCGCCCGAGCTTGAGCTCGGCGCCAACGCGATCCAGAACGAGGTCGCGCGCCGCACCTTCGCCACGCTGCATCTCAACGCGACCGAACCGCGCACCAGCGGCTGGCGGCGGGCCGAAATCCCGGCGGCCGGCGGCATCGGCAACGCCCGCTCTGTGGCCCTGATCCAGTCCGTGCTGGTCAATGGTGGCCAGATGAACGGCAAGCGCATCCTGTCCGAGGCCGGCGCGCGCCGCGCGCTTGAGCTTCAGATCGAGAACACCGACATGGTGCTGGGCGTGCCCGTGCGCTTCGGGCTCGGCTATGGCCTGCCCAGCCCCATCGCGCCCTTCCCCAATGCGAACACCGCCTTCTGGGGCGGCTGGGGCGGTTCGCTGGTGGTCGCGGATTTCGACGCCCGCCTCTGTTTCTCCTACATCATGAACCGCATGGGCCCGGCGACCACGGGCGACGCCCGTGTCTCGGGCCTGTTCGGCGGCATGTATGCCGGGCTGATGCAGGCGGCCTGAGACGGCTATGGCGAAGAGACTTTTGCGCGTCACCATTCTTGAGAAAGTGGATACCGAGTACGGCGAGATCACGGTCGCGCGCGTCACCCGCACCGGCGCGGTCCTCTATCGCCAGGGCAATTGCCATCAGAGCGAAAGCGACGGCAAAGGCGTCAGCCTCTCCACCTATATCCACGCCCTGTATGGCTTTCTCGCCCAGGCCGGTTCGCGCAACGTCCTGATGATCGGGGTCGGCGGCGGCACGCTGGCGAACATGCTGTCCAGCCAGGGCGCGCGTGTCACGCTGGTCGACATCAACCCCATGTCGTTTGAGGTCGCGCGGCACTATTTCGGCCTGCCCGACAGCCTGCCGCGCCACGTCGAGGACGGTCTCGCCTTCCTGAAACGGGGCAAGGCGAAATTCGACGCCGTGGTGCTCGACGCCTATCACGCCAGCGAGATCCCGGATCACCTGACCACGCCGGCTTTCTTCGCCGAAATCCGCCGCCGGCTGACGCGAAACGGGCTCTGCCTCGCCAATGTCTATGTGCAGGACGACGCCGACGACGCGGCGCGCAAGCTCGCCGCCACCATGGCCGACGAATGGCCCGCCCTGCGCGTGCTCGACACGCCCGGCGCACGCGAACGCAACGCCATCCTCATCGCCGGCGCAGCGCAGATGACCGCTCCCCTCCAGCCGCCCTGGCTGATGATCAAACCCCGGACCGGCGCGGAAGACGTGCGGGCCGAGCTGAAACAGATGCGCTTTGTGGGCTAGGCTACACCCTGATTGTCATGGTCGGCGCAGGCCGACCATCCACGGATTTGCCGCCCGCTCAGTCGTGGATGGTCCGCCTGCGCGGACCATGACATCAAACGCTTGGATCAGACTTCGACACCGCAATTGCTGGCGCATCGATCACATCCGTCAAAGCCATCACGCACCGCGTGATGTGTTCGTCCAGGGCATTCAAGTACTCCGCCCCGCGCTCAACATTGAAGCTTGCGAGATTCCGCCGCCCTTTCCGAGCGTTGCAAGGGCCACAGGCGAACACAAGATTGTGGAGAATGTTGCCGCCTCCATCCGCGCGCGGCCTCAGGTGGTCTCGTGTGCAATCATGGGAAAGCCGTTGAGGCGGCATAAATTTCTTGCAGTGGAAACAGTGCCCACCGTGCAACTCGAACGCGGTTCGCAACGCCTCGTCTGCCCCGCACTCGCGGCCCGATTTTCCGACACGATAGATCGGCGTGCCATGCGCGTTGACGCGCAAGAACTTAATGGCGTTGTACGGCTTCTTACGCAGCGGATGAGCTGAGATGAGAGCGGAGAGCGGCGGCATCGGGCTCACGATACCGCAGTTGGATTATCGCCGCGTTCAGAAACATGCTGAACGCCGGCTAACCGAAACTTGTCATGCCCGCGCAGGCGGGCATCCACGACCGGATGCAGTTGTTGGAAGCTCGCCTGCGCGGGGGTGACAGAAATCGCTAACCCTCATGCCAGGTCACGAAGCTCTCCAGCTTCTCCCGCTCGCTCACCAGCCTGTTCACCGGCGAGGCTGTGTCCTCATAACCAAGCGATACGCCGCAGACGATGTATTCGTCGTCCGGTACGCCCAGCACGCGCTTGGTCGGCGTCCAGAACTGGTTCCATGCGCCCTGCGCGCAGGAGGATATCCCCTGCGTCGTGGCGCTCAGCATCAGCGACTGGATGAAGATGCCAAGATCGAGATAGCTCATCGGCCCCAGCTCCTTGTCGATCGTGAAGATCACGCCGACCGGCGCATCGAAGAATTTATAGTTGCGGCCCCACTGCTCCCAGCCCGCGCGTTTGTCCCCCTTGGGGATGCCGATCAGGCCGTACATCGCCTTGCCCAGCGTCCGCATGCGCGAGATGTACGGCTCCTTGCGCTTGCCCTGATGGGGAAACTCCGCCTTGTCGTCCTCGGGATTGGCTTCGCGATAGGCCAGCACTTCGGCCTCCAGCCGGTCGCGCGCCGCGCCCATCACCACATGCACCTTCCAGGGCTGGATATTGGTGCCCGACGGCGAACGCGCCGCATCGGCCAGAATGGCCTCGACCGTCTCGCGCGCGACCGGCCGTTTTGTGAAGGCGCGCACAGATTTGCGGGCGCGAAGCGCATCGGCGAACAGCATGGGGTCTCCGGAGGTTCAGGCGATATCGATGGCGGGCACGATACCGTTCGCGCCGCGCCCCGTCACCCGCGCGCGATGCTCGCGTGGGCCAGGCGGCCCTGCAGCACATGCCGCGCGGCCACCACGTCGATATTGGCCTTGATGATGCCGTCGATCTCGCCGCCGTCGGTATAGTCGGCCGGCGCGATGCAGTGCACGCGGCTGTCGGTCAGGTATTTGGTCGCCGCCTTGCGCGCGCCCTTCTGGTGCGGCGCGAACACCGCGACCGACAGACCGCCCTGCTCCTTCACCAGACGGAACGCCGGAATGTCGGTCGCCCCGTCGCCGACGAAGACCATGTTCTGGAACGGCACCGGGCGGTCTTCCTGATCGACCACCTCGTTCACCGCAGCGTTGTCGGTGATGTCGCGCACGCCCTTGTTGATGCGGAACAGATACTGGGTCTTGGTGGTGTAGTTGATCGCCAGCGCCGGCCATTGCGCCAGCCCGCGCCGGTCGAACAGGAATTTCGAGGCGAAGACCTGGGTGAAGCGGTCGGCGATCGCCGTGCCGGCGATGATCTCCTCGTTGCCGCTCGAGATGATGTAGTGCTCCACCTGCACGCCGCGCTCGGCGCCATAGGCGTTGATACGGCCGAACCAGTCCTCGACGCCCTCGAACAGCTTCAGCCCGTTGCCCAGCGCCTGGAAGTCGCTGCGCTTCACAGGCACCATGTTCTCGGCCGCCTTCAGCAGCATCATGTTCATATAGGCCAGCACCGGGTCGGCCTGGTGGACGCGGGCGAACTCGCGCACCTCTTCCCAGAACGCCTTGGCCTTCATCCCGATCTTGGGGATGAACTGGTGCTCCTGCATGTTTCCGGGGCACAGCGTGCCGTCGAAATCATAGGCGATGGCCATCGGGGCCGGTTTCTTGGCCAAGGTGTCAGTCTCCCCGGCCACGCGCCGGCGGGCTTCCTTATCGCCG
>CAZBPO010000168.1:0-385 GCA_964493795.1 uncultured Flavobacteriaceae bacterium | reverse complement strand
TGTCCAGTTCATAGGCTTATATTCCAGTTGCACGGCAGGAAGGCACGTCGCCGGGACGCCCCCTCCAAAAGCGACGTTCAATTCCGGGAGGCTCGCCAAAACCGACAAACGAATAGGGTCGGCTCAGGCGGAAGCCGCGAAAAGCGACATTCAAACATATATAATTTCAAGACCCGGAAATTTTATTACACGGGCGGCCGAGGTCGCCCTTGCCCTCCCTCCCCCCCTCCTGTATGAGCCGCCCCCTCAATCGCCTGCGGTCTTCCGGGGGAGAGGTTCGGCGTGCCGCCGCATCTCAAGGGCCATGCCCGGTCCGGAAGAGCCACCATGGAGACGGCGCCCGCCCGATCCGTGCCGCCGGCCATAGTGAAGGTGACGGGCATCC
>CAZBPO010000167.1:2019-7020 GCA_964493795.1 uncultured Flavobacteriaceae bacterium | reverse complement strand
CGTGGAGCTTGTCGTCCTTGTAGTAGAACTCGATGATCGAGCGCGGCAGCTGTTCGCCCTCTTCACGGCCGAAGCGCTTGGCCAGGCTGCCCGCCATGACGTTGCGCACCACGACCTCGAGCGGAATGATCTCGACCTCGCGGATCAGCTGTTCGCGCATGTTCATGCGCTTGATGAAGTGCGTGGGCACGCCGATGCCGTTCAGCTGAGTCATAATGTACTCGCTGATGCGGTTGTTGAGGACACCCTTGCCCTCAAGCGTCGCCTTTTTGGTGGCGTCGAAGGCGGTCGTGTCGTCCTTGAAGTACTGAACGAGGGTTCCCGGTTCGGGGCCTTCGTAAAGAATCTTGGCCTTGCCCTCGTAAACGAGCCTGCGCCGGCTACCAGACATGAATGGAGTTCCCAGGCGGCTGAACGCCGCATCCCAGCGGTTTAGGCGATATCGCGCGGATTCTCAACGCACGCGGAGGGCCTTGAGATTTCGCGGTTCATGTCGCACATCCTGCCGGCACATTTCAGGAGGACCTTCATGTCCGGCTTCGACGACCGCAAAAAGGCGCAGGAAAGCAAGTTCGCGCACGACCAGGAACTGGTCTTCAAGGCGACCGCCCGGCGCAACAAGCTGCTGGGCCTGTGGGCGGCGGCCAAAATGGGCCTGGGCGAGGCCGAAGCGGCCGAGTACGCCAAGGAGGTCGTGAAGGCCGATTTCGAGGAAGCCGGCGACGACGACGTCTTCCGTAAGGTCAAGGGCGACCTCGACGCGAAGGGCGTGGAAGTGTCCGAGCACCAGCTCCGCCGCGAGATGGACGACCTGATGAAGACCGCGATCGAGCAGATCAAGGCGAGCTGAGCGGCCGCGCCGGGCGGCTGCCGGGCGCGAGACCGTTCCGCCAGACACGAAAAAGCCACGCACCCTGGCCGGGGCGTGGCTTTTTCTTTGGTGCAAGATCAATGGCGCATCGGGAAATTACATATAATGCAGATTTGGCGGATGCGCAGATGATCGTGAGAATAAAATAGGCAAATTTCGGTCACGCATCCGTCTTGAGGAAATCAATTTCGTCTGTATTATGGTTAAAAGCATTTTGGGGATTGCTAGAGAAAATTTATGTAGTTTACGCAATTGGAGTTCTTCATGCCGCCGGCCCTTGAAGCCGTGTCCGCAGCCGAAATCATCCGTAATTTTGGCTATTGGCAGCAGCAGGCCCTGTCTCACCCCATCACGGTCACGCATCACGGCCGGGCCCGCGTCACACTGATTTCGACCGAAGAATACGAGCGGCTGATCGCGGCCGCAGGCTCCGAAGCGGGTGGTCCGGCGTCGCCGGCGCTCGAAGTGGTGCTCGAGCAGATGGCCGAAGGTTTCATTCTGCTGGACCGGAACATGAAGATCACGCGGATCAACGCGGTCGCGGAGGCCTGGTTCGGCCGCGACCGCAGCGAAATGATCGGGCGCGATCCGACGACCGCCTTCGGCAATATCTACGACACGCTGGTCGGCGAAGGCCTGCGCAAGGCGCTGGCCGACGGCGAGATCATGAACTTCGAAGCGCCCTCGGCGCTGTTCCCGGAGCGGCGCATCCGGCTGCGCGCCTTTCCCTATCAGGACGGACTCGGCGTTCTGTTCGTCAATATTTCGGAACTGGAGCGCCTGCGCGGGCAGGCAGCGGAGAACAAGGCCTGTTGCCTTGCGATCGAGCAGCATCCTGAGATCAGCATGGTGCGCCTCGACGGCCGTGGCCGGGTAACCTCGGCGGACGCCACTTTCGAGACGTTCAGCGGATTCAGCGCCGCCGATCTGTCGAATGTCCGGGTGTTCGATATTTTCGCGCCCGCCGCGCGCCGCCGCATCCAGAGCGCCTTCGAGGAGGTGATGTCGAGCCGGGCGGCGATCGAGATGCCGGCGGGCCTGATCGTGCGTCAGGGCGGCGAACGCGAGGTCACGCTCTCGATGGCGGCGCTGGTGCGCGACTTCGCGGCGCAGGGCGTGATCATGCTGCTGTCGGAGCGGCGGGCGGCCGCCTGAGGCTGCGTTACGATACTTTGGTATCGCGCTCTCATACCGGATCGCATCTTGCGCTGCCCCCTGTTTAGAGCCTTTCGCGATTCCACTGGGCGAGTAACCTTGTTCCAAAGCTCCATGTGATTCTGGAGTCTTGTTGCGAGGGGATCGCATCAGGAGAGGAATGTGACCGAGGCGAACGCGGGCGGCGGCGCGGTAACTGCTGCCGAGATCATCAGGAATTTCGGTTTCTGGCAGCAGCGCGCGCTGGCGCAGCCGCTGACCATTACCCATCACGGCCGCGCGCGGGTGATGATGATTTCGGCCGAGGAATACGAGCGGCTGCACCAGAACGCGCCGGCCGGGGGCGCGCCGCCGGATATCGACATGCTGGCCGACAACCTGCGCGAAGGCTTCGTGATGCATGACGCCGATCTGCGGGTGGTGAAGATCAACCGGGCGGCGGAGGCGTTTCTGGGGGCCAGGCGCGACGAGCTGCTGGGCTTCGACGTGAAAGGCGGACGGCCGGAAGGGCCGGCGGCGCTTCAGAACGTTCTGAAACGCGTGCTGCGGACTGGCGAAATCGTCGAGTACGAAGCCGATTCCGCGTTGTTCCCGGGCCGCAAAATCAGCCTGCGATCGTTTCCCTATCGCGACGGCGTCGCGACGCTGTTCCTCAACCAGACCGAGCACGAGCGGCTGCGTCTGGCGGCCGACGAACTTGAGGCGTCCAGAGCGGCGATCGCGGCGACCGGACGGGTGGGCCTGGCCAGAATCGACGGCAAGGGCATGCTCGCCTCCGCCGATAGCTGTTTTGAGCAGATCGCCGGAGCGGCGCTGGCTGAACTGGTGACGCGGAACCTGATCGAGCGGGTCGCGGCCCCGGATCGCGACCGCGTTCAGTTCGCCTTCGCCAAGGCGCGCGCCGAAGCGCAGGCGTCGGTTCTGACGCTGCGCATCGAGGTGCCCGAAGGGTCGCGCGAGGTGACGTTGGGGATCGCACCGCTGATGCGCGACCTTCAGGTCGATGGCGTGATGCTGGCGCTGAGCGAGACTTGACCTTCACCCCAGAAGCGCGCGAATGAGGCCGGTTAGTGCGAATGTGAAGATCAGGGGGGCGACGCCCAGGCGGAAGCGGAGGGTGAGGAGCAGCGCCAGCGCCGAAAGGGCGAGCGCTGTGGCGTCGAGGCTGGCCCAGTCGGGCCAGGCCATGTGAATCGGGCCTGCCTGCACGCGTGACAGCGGGCCGAAAACCGCCTGAAGCGCGAACCACAAGGCGAGATGGGCGATGATGCCGACTGCCGCCGCCGAAATGGCGGCAAGGGCCCCGGCGAGGCGGCGCTCGCGCCTCAGCCGCTCGGCATAGGGCGCGCCGAGAAAAATGAAGAGAAACGAGGGCGTGAATGTGACCCACAGCGCCAGCAGCGCGCCGAGCGCGCCGGCGAGCAGAGGGTCGAGCCCCGTTTCGGCCCGGAAGGCGGCGAGAAAGCCGACGAACTGAAGAACCAGGATCAGCGGGCCCGGCGTCGTTTCGGCGAGCGCGAGCCCGTCGATCATTTCGGCCGCGGTGAGCCAGCCCTCGATCCCGACGGCGGTCTGCGCGACCCAGGCGAGCACGGCGTATGCGCCGCCGAACGTCAGCACCGCCATCTGCGCGAAGATCGCGGCGATCCGGGCGAAAACGTCGCCGGGGCCGAGCCAGAGCGCCAGAGCCGCGACCGGGCCCAGCCACAGCGCCGTCCAGAGCGGGATATTGAGCCAGAGGCGGCCGGAGCGGGCGGCGACGTGCGGCAGGAGCCCCGCCTCGAGGGCGCGGTCGATAGACCCTGCGCCGGCCGGCGTCGCGGCCGTGAATTCGGCGGCGCGCGGGGGAAGCGCGAAGCCGGCCAGCGCGGCGGCGAGGATCACCAGCGGGAACGGCGCCCCGAACAGGAACAGGGCGAGAAAGGCGGCGAGGGCGATGAGCCGCAGGGGGGCGGCGTGAAGCGTCCGCCGCGCGATCCGCAGCAAGGCCTCGACCACCAGCGCGATGACCGCGCATTTCACGCCGTAGAAGACGCCCTGCACCCAGGCGAGATCGGCGTGGAAGGCGTAGAGCGCGCTCAAGGCCAGCATGATCGCCGCGCCCGGCAGGATGAAGAGCAGGCCCGCGATGAGGCCGCCTTTCACCCCGTGCGCCAGCCAGCCGGCATAGGTGGCGAGCTGTTGCGCCTCAGGCCCCGGCAGCAACATGCAGAAATTGAGGGCGTGCAGGAAACGCGGTTCGCCTATCCAGCGTTTCTCTTCCACGAGGATGCGGTGCATGAGCGCGATCTGCGTCGCCGGGCCGCCGAAGCCGAGCAGGCCAATGCGCGCAAAGACGCGCGAAAGCTCGCTGAGGCTGGGCAGGGCGGGCGGCATGAGGTCCGTTAGGGCAGCCGTGTGACAGGCGCGTGTCAAGGCAGGGAACCCGAGCCGCCTGCCCGGCGTTGGAACCGGGACATCAGGAGGGTTCCATGGCTGATATCATCGTAACGACCGGCAAGGCGCTGAAGAGCGTCGCGCCGACATTGAAGTCCCTTGAGACGACGCTGGCGCGGCAGTCGGGCTCGCTCATGAAGACGCTGGGCAAGCTGGATGCGGCGACGCTGGCCAAGATGGGCGGCGGTGCGGCGGCGGTGGCGGCGCTTTTTTACGCGGCCAAGGCGCTGATGGGCGGCGGCGCGGAGGGCGCGAAGGAAGTGAAGGCGTCCGCCGGGCGCGTCGCCAGGGCCGCGAAGACGGGCGCTGCGCCTTCGGCCAAGAAAGCCCGCGCGGCGGCCAAGAATGTCGTCAAGCGCAGCAAGGCGGCGGCGGGCAAGCCCGCGTCCAAGGTGAAGCGCGCCGTCCGGCGGGCGAAGAAGGCGGTTTCGGCCTGAGAGCTAACCAGAAAGAAGTTGTCATGGCCGGGGTTCGCCCCGGCCATTTTCGCTTCCTTATAGTACCTGTTCTCTTTGTTGAATTTGGTTAGATCACCGAAG
>CAZBPO010000167.1:0-2009 GCA_964493795.1 uncultured Flavobacteriaceae bacterium | reverse complement strand
TGCCAACGCAAGTTTAAATGTGCCTGACGCGAAAATGGAGAGGCGCTCTGGTATCGCAATTTGCGGTAACAGTCTTCGTACTGCTTGGCGGGTCGCCATGCTAATGCGGTAGTGCCATGCCACTTCAAAAGTTCCTAGGAAGTGCTCCCCGTCAATGTATCCGATCGCTTCGGTTGCTGCATCGAAGCTAGTATCTAGTGGAAATATGAGGCCGGGGCGGCCAAGTAGTCGCCCGATATCTGGATTTGAAACTTCGTGTTCAGAATCAAATCCGGCAAAGATGGTTGGAGTATTTTGATCAATCGATATTGAATCTGATGCAGTAGAGAATGGTAGTTCGTACTCATCCCTTCCATCCGCCGCGCCGACTATCGATGTCATTGGCGTAGAAATCCGCAATTTGGCACGGATGGTTCCATCGGCTTGACGCTCAACATCACCGCTGCTGATGCCTTCTTGCCTCCCGGTCATAGCGCGAATCGACGTGTTTAAGAGTGGATAGTCACTTGAGTGCGTCAGATAAATTATGTGCCCGCCCACAATGCGCGCGGACGACCCAAATCCTGCGCTCAACGGTTTGCCCGGCGCGTAACGGTTAGCTGCAGCTAACCGTTGGATCGAGCTGGGAGAAATATAATTGGCTACTTCCTCGATACGCTGATCCATATCAGCGTAGTCCCAAGAGACAATTGGATTCCCAAGGTCGCTGGTTTCGAACAACTTAAAAGATCGTCCGTTTGTAATCACAAAATGCCGCGCATTCACTTCTGGGTGCGCGGCATATGAATGTGCTTGGAAAACTGCAGCTTGATCGAGTTCAGAACTGGGGGCTTTGGTCTCGAGAATGAATTTCCCATAGCCCTCTGCGGCACATTCGTAGTCCGCTCGACCAGACACAACTGGCCCCCGATCCCGCGGCTCACCAAGAAACTTGTGGGAATATGTGAATGTTCGTTCGGTCTTAATACTATTTGGTGAGTTGTGAGAATAGCCAAGCCGATGAAGAAATGGGCGGGCGATAAGCTCACGAACATCCATTTCTGTCATCGAGTTAAAGTCGGGTAATTCAGATTCGCTCATGTCGACCTCGTAGAGGTGAGCAATGTAGTCGATTCTGAAGTTCCGTTACTACTGACCGAAGACGCGCGTGAAGATCGTATCGACCTGCTTCAAGTGGTGGCCGAGGTCGAACAGGGCCTCGACCTCGGCGGGTTTCAGCGCCGCCGTGACTTCGCCGTCGTTCAGCAGATTCTGAAGGAAGGTCGGGGCCTCGACGCCGTTATGCATGGCGCGCCAGACCGGCATCGCGTTGCGCTGGACCAGACGATAGGCGTCCTCGCGGCTGACGCCGGCCTGGGTGAGGGCCAGCAGCACGCGCTGCGAATGGACGAGGCCGCCCAGCAGGTCGAGATTGCGCTGCATGCGCTCGGGATAGATCACCAGCTTCTCGACCACGTCGGCGAGGCGGTGCAGCGCGAAATCGAGCGTGATGGTGGCGTCGGGGCCGATGTAACGCTCGACGCTGGAATGCGAGATGTCGCGCTCGTGCCAGAGTGCGACGTTTTCCAATGCCGGGGTGACGTAGCCGCGCACCATGCGGGCGAGGCCGGTGAGATTCTCGGTCAGCACCGGGTTGCGCTTGTGCGGCATGGCCGACGAGCCCTTTTGCCCGGCCGAGAAATATTCCTCCGCCTCAAGAACTTCCGTGCGCTGGAGATGCCGGATTTCAGTCGCAAGACGCTCGACCGAAGAGGCAATCACGCCCAGCACGGCAAAATACATCGCATGCCGGTCCCGCGGAATGACCTGTGTGGAAACCGGCTCGATGCGCAGGCCAAGTTTTGCCGCCACATGTTCTTCAACGCGCGGATCAATATTCGCAAACGTGCCCACCGCGCCGGAGATCGCACAGGTTGCCACGTCCTCGCGCGCGATCAGAAGGCGCTGGCGGGCACGCTGGAATTCGGCATGGAAGCCGTGGGCCGCCACAACGCCATCGACACCATCGC
>CAZBPO010000166.1:0-7046 GCA_964493795.1 uncultured Flavobacteriaceae bacterium | reverse complement strand
CTCGGGTTCGGTCTCGATCTCGCCCGCTGCGCCGTGACCGGCTCGCGGGACGACCTCACCCATGTCTCGCCACGCACGGGCAGGGCGGTTTCCCGCGGGGCGGCCCGCCCATACCTCGACAGGCTGCTAGCGTTGCCGCTTTTCCTGCTGGGCTCGCAGGCAGGCGAAGCGCCGGAACGCCAGTCGCTGGCCGACGGGTTCCGGCTGACCGGACACTTCCTCGCCCGTTCGGTGCTGGAGCCGCACCGCCGGCCGGTGCCCCAGGCGCGCGGCCTCTACGCCGATATCGTCCTGCGGGCGTGAATGGCGGGCTTGAAGAGATCGTCCGTCCGCCCATCTGGAATCATGATCAATATGACCGGCCGGGGATCATATGCGGACTTATCGGTTTGATGCGCTGAGCGGCATAGACGACCTGACGCTGCACGAAGAACCCATGCAGGCGCCGCAGCGGGGCGAGGTGGTGGTGAAGATTCACGCCGTTTCGCTGAACTACCGCGATCTGGCGGTCGTGCAGGGCGACTATGTTCACGCCGCCAAGGCCGGGCTCGTGCCGTGCAGCGATGCGGCCGGCGTCATCGCGGCGGTCGGCGAGGGCGTCCCCGCCTGGCGGCCCGGAGACCGCGTCATCAGCACGTTTCATCCCCGGTGGTTCGGAGGGCGGCCGCACCGCACGCTGGGCGGCGAAGTCTATGGCAGTCACCAGGATGGCTGGTTGGCCGAATACAAGGTCTGCTCCCCCGAAGCGCTCGTCGCGCTGCCGGACGCCATCTCGTTCCACGCCGGCTGTACGCTGCCCTGCGCGGGGCTGACAGCGTGGAACGCGTTGTCGGGCAGTCCGCCTATCCGGGCGGGCCAGACCGTGCTGACGCTGGGCACCGGCGGCGTCTCCATCTTCGGGGTTCAGCTTGCCAAGACTCTGGGCGCGCGGGTGATCGCGACCACCTCGAGCGAGCGAAAAGGCGAAATCCTCAAGGCGCTCGGAGCCGATCACGTCGTGAACTACGCCGAAATCGCGGACTGGGGCGCGCATATCCGCAAAGAGCTGACGGGCGGCCTTGGCGTCGATTGCGTGCTCGAGGTCGGCGGCCCGGGCACCGTGAACCAGTCGCTTCAGGCCGTCCGCTGGGGCGGTGAAGTCGTGCTGATCGGCTTCCTGACCAAGGACAACCCCGGCATCGACTATTTTCACCTCAAGGGCAGCGGCGCGACCGTGCGCGCGATCGGCGTCGGCGACCGCGCGGGGTTGCAGGATCTGGTTCGCACCGTCGACGGGGCCGGTCTGGAACCGGTGATCGACACAGTGTTTCCTTTCCAAGACGCGAAAGCCGCATTCGCCCACCTCCAGCGCGCCGCGCATGTCGGCAAGGTCGTGATCGAAGTCGCGCCGTAAGCCCGCGCTGGACGGGGCGGGTTCGAGGCGGCTATCCGCTGGGGCCTGTGTTGTCTGATTGATTCGTATGGCCCGTACCGCCGCTCCGCCGCCGCCGCCCGTCGACGATATCCGCGAGGAACCGCTCGCCCGCGCGCTGGGCGAGCGTTATCTGGCCTACGCGCTGTCGACCATCACGTCCCGGGCGCTGCCCGACGTGCGCGACGGCCTGAAACCCGTGCATCGGCGTATTCTCTACGCGATGGGCCAGCTCAGCCTGTCGCCGACCTCGCCGTTCAAGAAGAGCGCCAGCGTGGTCGGCGAGGTGATCGGCAAGTATCACCCGCATGGCGACCAGTCGATTTACGACGCCATGGTGCGTCTGGCTCAGGATTTCGCGGTCCGCTATCCGATCGTCGACGGGCAGGGCAATTTCGGCTCGATCGACGGCGATAACGCCGCCGCCTATCGCTATACTGAGGCGCGGCTGACGGCGGTGGCCACCGCCATGCTCGAGGGCATC
Source organism: uncultured Flavobacteriaceae bacterium (assembly GCA_964493795.1). GTDB lineage: Bacteria > Pseudomonadota > Alphaproteobacteria > Micropepsales > Micropepsaceae > JADZAI01. The sequence goes on along the minus strand of CAZBPO010000166.1, from coordinate 5,151 downwards.
GACGAGAACGCCGTCGACTTCCGTCAGACCTACAACCAGGAAAACGACGAGCCGGTCGTGATGCCGGCGGCGTTTCCCAACCTGCTGGCCAACGGCTCGGCCGGCATCGCGGTCGGCATGGCGACCTCGATCCCGCCGCACAATGTCGGCGAGCTGTGCGATGCGCTGATCCACCTCATCAAGACCCCGGCGGCGCGCGACGATACGCTGCTGAACTTCGTCAAGGGTCCGGACTTTCCCACCGGCGGCATCATCGTGGAAAGCCGCGAAGCGATCGCCGAGGCCTATCGCACCGGGCGCGGCGGCTTCCGCACGCGGGCACGGTGGACGCGCGAGGAGGGCCAGCGCGGGGCCTGGCAGATCGTCGTCGACCAGATTCCCTATCAGGTCCAGAAATCCAAGCTGATCGAACGAATCGCGACGCTGCTTCAGGAAAAGAAGCTGCCGCTTCTGGAAGACATCCGCGACGAGTCGGCCGAAGACATGCGCATCGTGCTGGAGCCCAAGAGCCGCACGGTCGATCCTGAAATGATGATGGAGCAGCTGTTCCGTCAGACCGAGCTGGAAAGCCGCTTTCCGCTGAACCTCAACGTGCTCGACGCCGCCGGCGCCCCGCGCGTGATGAGCCTGAAGGAAGCGCTCCAGTCTTTCCTCGATCACCGCAAGGACGTTCTCGTCCGCCGTTCGCGTCATCGCATGGCGCAGATCGAGCGGCGGATGGAGATCCTCGACGGACATCTCGTCGCCTATCTCAACCTCGACAAGGTGATCCGCATCATCCGCGAGGAAGACGAGCCCAAGCCCAAGCTGATCCAGACCTTCCGCCTGACCGACATCCAGGCCGAGGCCATCCTCAACATGCGCCTGCGCAATCTGCGCAAGCTGGAGGAGATGGAGATCAAGGCCGAGCACAAGGCGCTGAAGGAAGAAGCCGCGGCGCTGAAAAAGCTTCTGGCCTCTGACGAGCTTCAGTGGAAGCGGATCGCCGACGAGATCGGCGAGATCAAGGCGAAGTTCGGCGGCAAGACCCCGCTCGGCGCGCGCCGCACGCAGTTCTCGGACGCGCCGGTGCTGGATGCGCTGCCCGAGGAGCATTTCATCGAGCGCGAGCCGATCACCGTGATCTGCTCCGACAAGCTGTGGGTCCGCGCGATGAAGGGGCATGTCGATCGCGGCGCCGAGCTGAAATTCAAGGAAGGCGATCGCGGCCGTTTCTTCGTCCACGCCGAAACCACCGACAAGATCATCGCCTTCGGCACCAACGGGCGCTTCTACACGCTGGGCGGCGACAAGCTGCCGGGCGGGCGCGGTATGGGCGAACCGATCCGTCTCCAGATCGACCTTGAGAACGACGCCGACATCGTTGCGCTGTTCGTCCACAAGCCGGGCCGCAATCTTCTGGTCGCCTCCACCAGCGGGCACGGCTTCATCGTGCCGGAAGACGAAGTCGTGGCGATGACCCGCAAGGGCAAGCAGGTTCTGAATGTGGCAGACGGGGCCGAGGCCTGCGTCTGCACGCCGGCCGAAGGCGACACGATCGCGGTGTCGGGCCAGAACCGGAAGGTCGTGGTCTTCCCGATCAGCGAGCTGCCGGCGATGACGCGTGGCAAGGGCCTGACGCTTCAGAAATACAAGGACGGGCAGCTGGCGGACGCCAAGGTCTTCACGCTCAAGGAAGGCCTGAAGGATTCCAACAACCGCGTCTGGTCCGCTTCCGAACTGGCCGACTGGCGTGGCGGGCGGTCGAACGCCGGACGCCTTGCGCCCAAGGGATTCCCCAAGAGCAACCGCTTCACGCCGGTGGGCGAATTCTGAGCCCCGTCACTCGGTCGCGGTGAACGAAGCCGTCGCGTCCTGGCCGTAGAACTGCACGAAGACGGTATAGGTCTCGCCGGCTTTCAGCCTTGCGGTATCCAGCCTGATCGTCTCGCTGCGCTCAATGACTTCGCCGGACGCGATCGGCCGCGCGGTTTCGTCGGGCTGGCAGTCATTGCCTTTGGACTGGATGAAACGGTCGCCCGGCGCCTGCAACGCCCAGCGCAACACCTTGCACGGGTCGGCGGCGCTGAGCTGGATGGTCGAACCGGTCCGGTTGGTCAGCTTCAACGTCAGGGGCAACTCTGTCGCCCGCGCAGACAGCGCGACCTTTGAGGGGGCGTCGACGGTCAGCCGCAACGACTGCCCGCCGAGGCTGCTGAGGTCGCCGCCGCTTGCGTAATAGAGGGCCAGAAGCGCGGCCAGCGGCACCAGCATCGCGGTGGTGAGCCGCACATAGGAGGTTCGGGCAGGTCTTTGCATCAGCGAGGCTTTAAGGCAGTCCAGCCTTCGGGGCCATGCCCTTCCATCGGATGGAAGCGGCCCTTGTAGGCCATCTTGCGGCAGTCCTCGACGAGATAGCCAAGATAGACATAGGGCAGTCCCGCCCGGCGCGCCCGCTCGATATGGTCAAGCACCATGAAGGTGCCGAGGCTGCGTTCGCTGAGGTCCGGGTCGAAGAAGCTGTAAACCATGGACAGCCCGTCGCTCATCACGTCGGTGAGGGCGCAGGCGGCCAGCGCACCCGGCGTGTCGGGCTCATCGGGCGGAAGCCGGTACTCCAGAATCTGCGTGTCGATCGTGGTGTCTTCCACCATCGCGACGAAATCGAGCACGCCCATGCCGGCCATGCCGCCGCTGGCATGGCGGGTGCCGAGATAGGTCTTCAGGAGGTAGTAGTGCTCTTCAAGCGCGGTTGGCTCGACCGCCGTGGCGATCAGGTCGCGATTGGCGGCCAGCGTCTTGCGGAAGGTGCGGGACGGCTCGAATTCATCGACCAGAACTCGGACCGAGACGCAGGCGCTGCACCCGTCGCAGGCCGGCCGGTAGGCGATGTTCTGGCTCCGCCGGAACCCGACCCGGGCCAGGCTCTCGTGAATCTGGCGCGACAGCGGGCCGGTGAGCTTGGTGAACACCTTTCGCTCCGTCCGGTCGGGCAGATAGGGGCAGGGCGCCGGAGGCGTCAGGTAGAACTGGGGAAATCGGGTGCCGAGCTGTTCGGTCAACTGAGTCTGCCGGATGATGCGATGCTCAGAGGATGCCAGCTTGCCCGGATACGGCAAGCCTCAGGGCGATGCGCCCGGAGGCAGAGGCGGCGCTTCGCGCAGGAGCACGATGGTGATCCGGCGGTTGGCCGACGCATACGGGTCTTCGGGCAGCAGGGGCTCCGAGCCCGCCTTGCCTGAAACCTGATAGATGCGATCCGTCACAATTCCGTTCTGCATCAATAACTTGCGAGCCGTATTTGCGCGGTCGGATGACAGCTCCCAGTTCGTGTGGCCGTTGGGGCCTTCAAACTGGCCGCTGTCGGTGTGGCCCGAAATCGTGATCCTGTTGGGCAGCTGCTGAACGACCTTCGCCACTTCCTGCAACAGGCGCTTCAGCCGGTCCATCGGCTCGGCCGAACCGGCCGCGAACATCGGCCGGCCTTCCTGGTCGATCAGCTGGAGGCGCAGGCCCTCCGGGGTGATGTCGATGAGGATCTGCTTCGAGAGTTCCGCCAGGTCCGGCATGTCCTGCATCGCCTGACGCAGTGACATCTCGGCGGATTCGAGCTCCCTTTGCTCGGCGGCCGATTCTTCCGCAGCCTCGATGTCCTGCACCGAAGGCCGGGTCTCGGCCTGTTCGACGGGCTCGGTCGGGTCCGATTTCGACTTCTGGTCGTCCGGGGTCATCTTGACGACCACCGCCACCGCGCCGCCACTCTTGCCGCCGCGTTCGCCGAAGGTCGTGCCGTCGAGGATGCCGCCGGAACCGCTGGTCGACTTGCTGACCGAGGCGGGGGCGAAATAGTCCGCGATGCCGCGCTTCTGCTCGGGGCTGGTCGTGTTGATCAGCCACATCAGCAGAAAGAACGCCATCATGGCCGTCACGAAGTCGGCATAGGCGACTTTCCACGCGCCGCCGTGGTGGCCGTGGCCGCCGCCCTTCTTGATCTTCTTGATGACGACGGCGTCGTCAGCCATGAGTGAGCCGCCCGGACGTGGATCGAAGGCGGCTCGCGCGCGCCGCTCGCACCATCGCGGCGGTGTCCTTAAGATGTGGTGAATCAGAACTTAAAATCGGGGATACGCGTCAGGATGAGCATTGACGGGCGACAGCTGCGGAACGCGCTGGGACATTTCGCGACGGGGGTCTGCGTCGTGACTGCCGCGACCGAGACGGGGCCGATCGGCCTGACCATCAATTCCTTCGCGTCGGTGTCTCTGGACCCGCCGCTGATCCTCTGGAGCCTGGACCGGGCGTCTGACAGGGCCGAGGCCTTTCACATCGTCGACCGCTTCGCCGTCAATGTGTTGCCGGCCGAGATGCAGGAGCTTTCGTCGCGCCTCGCCAAGAAAGGCGCGCACGCAGTGCCGGAAGAGGCGCTGGAGAACGAGGCGCACGGGGTGCCGGTGATTTCCGGGGCTCTGGCGCGTTTCGTCTGCCGGGTCGAGACGCGGCATGACGGCGGCGACCATGTGATCATGGTCGGCCGGGTCGAGGAATTCACCCACGCGCACGAGGGTCGGCCGCTGCTGTTCTATCGCGGCGCCTATCGCTCGCTCGCTGAAATCGAGGCTGGCTGAACCATGGCGCATGTCGCCTTTATCGGGCTTGGCGTGATGGGCTTTCCCATGGCCGGCCATCTTGCACGCGCCGGGCATGAGGTGACGGCGTTCAACCGCACGCCGGCGCGCGCAGCTGCCTGGGTCGATACCTATGGCGGCCGCGCCGCGGCGACGCCGGCCGAGGCGGGGGCGGGGGCTGAGATCGTCTTCGTCTGCGTGGGCCGCGACGACGACGTCCGCGCCGTGACGACCGGCGCGGACGGTTGCATGGCGGCGATGACCCCGGGTGCGATCCTCGTCGACCACACGACGACCTCTGCGATCCTGGCGCGCGAACTGGCAGCCGCAGCGGCAACTCGTTCTCTCGGCTTCGTCGATGCCCCGGTCAGCGGCGGCCAGGCGGGGGCCGAGAAGGGCCAGCTGACGGTGATGTGCGGCGGCGAGGCAGAGGCTTACGCCAGAATAGAACCGGTCATCGTCGCCTATGCGAAGATGGCGCGCCTGCTGGGGCCGGCCGGGGCGGGACAGCTGGCCAAGATGGTCAACCAGATCTGCATCGCCGGCG
>CAZBPO010000165.1:1490-7047 GCA_964493795.1 uncultured Flavobacteriaceae bacterium | reverse complement strand
CCGCGCCCATCGGCTCGGCCGGGCAGACGAGCGCGGCGTTCTGCGCCTCGTCGTCCAGCCAGGTGTCGCGGCCGGGCGTCATGCCGACCTCGCCGCCCGTGCGCTTGACGACCAGCACGCTCTTCACGCCCGGACATTGGACAAGGGCGGCGTCGACATTGGCTTTCAGCGGCACCTTCTTGCCGCCGCGCAGGCCCTCGTCGGCGGTGATGACGAGCGTGCTGTCGCAGTCGAGAATGCGGTTGGCCAGGCTGTCGGGCGAAAAGCCGCCGAACACCACAGAATGGATCGCGCCGATCCGGGCGCAGGCCAGCATGGCGTAGGCCGCCTCGGGAATCATCGGCAGATAGATCGTGACGCGGTCGCCTTTGTGCACGCCCTTGTTCTTGAGGATGTTGGCCAGCCGGCAGACATGGTCGTGCAGCTCGGCATAGGTGATGTGCTTCGATTCAGAAGGATCGTCGCCCTCCCAGATGATCGCCGTGCGGTCGGCGTGCTGCGGCAGATGCCGGTCGATGCAATTGGCGCTGACGTTCAGCTGGCCGTCGGCGTACCAGCGGATATGCAGGTCGTCGGCGGCATAGGAGACGTCTTTGACCTGGGTATAGGGCCGGGTCCAGTCGATCCGGCGGCCCTCGCGGGCCCAGAACGCTTCAGGGTCGGCGATCGATTCGGCGTATTTCGCGCGATAGCCCGCCTCGTCCACATAGGTGCGCGCCGCCCAGGCGGGATCGACGGGGAAAATCTCATCGCTCATGGCGGCGGTCCTTCGCTCTGACGTTTCCTGCGCGGCTCTGAACAGGCCGGTTGCGGCCGTATCTAGGGCGGCAGTTTCGCCGCTTTCAACCGTTCGGGGCAAGAAAGGCGCAACGGATTGCTGCAAGGATGCGACGCATGAAGTGTTTCGTTGTGATGGCCGCGCTCGGCGCAGCCTTTTCCGCCGCCGCCTCGCAAGAAGACGCCGCGAAAATCTACACCGATCTGATCGGTTGTTATGTCGCCTATGAGCAGGACAAGGCCGACTCGGTCGTGCGTGGCGATCCGGCCCGCGGCGCACGGCGCGACGCCCAGATTCCGGGCGTGCTGGTGCTGCTGGGCCAGTATGGTCAGGCGCTGGGCAAGAAGCAGGCGGATGTCGAGGCCGACATGCAGGCGGGCATGAACGCCTGGATCACCGGCATCGCTTCGGGAAGCATCGATCCGGCGTCGCTGCCGGCCAAGGTTTCGGCCTGCGAGGCGTGGATCAAGGCCTAGACGCCCAGCTCTTTGAGAATTTCCGCCGTGTGCTGGCCGAGAGACGGCGGGTCGCGGCGGATCGAGGACGGGGTCTTCGAGAATTTGAGCCCCGGCTTCATCGCGCGATAGCCGCCGGCGTCGCCCGGAAGCTGCCGGGTCTCGAAAAATCCGGTCGCCGCGAAATGCGGGTCGTCGAAAACCTCGTCCAGACGGTTGGCCCGCATGGCCGGAATGCGCGCCTCGGCGCACATCTCCATCCATTCAGCGGTGGTGCGGGTCAGCGCGACTTCCGCCATCAGCTCATAATAGGCGTCGACCCGCGCCTTGCCGTCCTTGGCTTCCAGGAAGCGCGGCGAGTTATAGGGATCTTTCAAGCCGCCCAGCTCCAGAAAGCGGTTCGAGGCCTCCTGGCTGGCCGGCATGATGACGATGTAGCCGTCTCTGGTCTTGTAGGGCCGGCGGTGCGGCGTGACCGTCGTGGGGTGACCAAAGCGGCCGCGCGCCGGCACGAATGTCTGTCCGTGCAGATGCTCGGGCAGCATGAAGCCGGTGAAGGTTTCCAGCATCGGCACCTCCACATACTGGCCCTCGCCGGTGCGGGCGCGGTGGGTCAGCGCTGCCAGCGTGGCGATCGCGGCGTAGAGACCACAGGTCTTGTCGGCGATGAGAGAGGGCAACGGCCGCAGGGCGGGGTCGCCGTCATAGAGCGGCAGAAGTTCGCACGTTCCCGACGCCCCCTGGATGAGGTCGTCAAAGGCCTGACGGCCGGCATAGGGGCCGTCGGACCCGAAGCCCATCGCGACGACATAGACGATATCGGGGCGGATCGCCGCGACCGCCTCGTAGCCGAACCCGTGCCGTGCGACGGATTCAGGGCGCATATTGTGGATGAACACGTCGGCGGTGGCGATCAGCGCCTTCAGCGCCTCGCGCGCTTCGGCCTCGTTCAGGTCCAGCACCACGGACCGCTTGTTGCGGTTCAGCTGTACGAACGGTCCGGAAAGGTCGGGCGCCGGGGCCGTCTTGCCGGTTCCCCGGCGCTGGCGGTCGCCGCCCGCGTCCTCGACCTTGATCACGTCGGCCCCAAGGTCTCCGAGCGTCTGGGTGCAGAACGGCCCCAGAACATACTGGGTCAGATCGACGATGCGGACGCCGTTCAAAGGGCCGGTCGGGATTGGGTCGGTCATAGAGCTGCCATCGGGTTGCGTTTAATGCACCTTGTCGCCGGGCTTCGGGACGGGCAAGACCCGCCTGTCGGCCGCTCCGGCTCCATCAATGCGGGATTGTTCCATGCGCCTTACGCGTCTCGCCGTTCTTACCACCGCTTTGCTGGTCGGCACGACCGGCGCAGGAGCGACCGAATTGAAATTCCGCATTCTGGCGACGACCGATCTGCATATGAATCTGGTCGATTTCGACTTCGTCCGCGACCGGCCCGACGACACGATCGGGCTGAACGGCACCGCGGCGCTGATCGAAGAGGCGCGCAAGGAGAACCCGAACGCGATCCTCGTCGATGCCGGCGATCTGCTGCAGGGTTCGCCCATGGGCGATGTCGTCGCCCGCGTCCGGCCGCTCAAGGACGGCGAGGTCCACCCCGCCTATCTGGCGATGAACATCCTGAAATACGACGCGGCGGCGCTGGGCAATCACGAGTTCAATTACGGGCTCGAATTCCTGGAGCGATCGCAGGAAGGCGTGGAATTCCCGGTTCTGGCCGCCAACGCCTATCGCCTGAACGCCGATGGAACGCCGGGCGAAACGCTGTTTCCCGCCTCGACGCTGCTTGAACGGACATTCGTCGACGAGGCGGGCGCCGAGCGCGCGGTGAAGATCGGCGTGATCGGCGTGCTGCCGCCGCAGATCATGCGCTGGGACCGCGACAAGCTTGAGGGCAAGATCGCCACTGGCGACGCCGTTGATGCGGTGAAGCGCGAAATCCCGAAGCTGAAGGAACAGGGCGCCGACGTCATCGTCGTGCTGTCGCATGCCGGCATTTCGGGCGCGCCGCGCGAAGGTGGCGACGAGAATTTCTCGGCCCATCTGGCGCCGATCGACGGCGTGGACGCCGTGGTCACGGGCCACTCGCACCGGGTCTTTCCGGGCAAGGATTACGAGAGCCTCTCCAGCGCCAATCTGAAAAAGGGCACGGTCGACGGAAAGCCCTATGTGATGGCCGGCTCGTTCGGCAGCCATCTTGGCGTCATCGAGGTCACGCTGGACGATTCATCGGGCAAGTGGACGGTGACGGATGGCCGCGCCGAGGCCCGTCCGGTCGCTGTCCGCGGCGAGGACGGCGAGACGAAAGCCCGGCTGCCGGCCGATGCGCGGGTGACCGACGCGCTTCAAGGATGGACCGAAGCGACGCTGGATTACATCCGCGCGCCGATCGGCGAGGCCAGGGGGCCTTTCAACACCTATCTGACGCTGATGGGCAATACAGAGGCGCTGCGCCTCGTCGCCGACGCCCAGAGGCTCTATGCTGAGAAGCTGGTGCAGGGCACGCCGTATGAGGGCCTGCCGATCATCTCGGCCATCGCGCCGTTCCGTGTCGGCGGACGCCCCGGCCCCGATTACTACACCGACGTCAAGGCCGGGCCGGTCGCCATCAAGGACGCCGCCGATCTCTATTTCTATCCCAATGTCCTGACCCTGGTGAAACTCAAGGGCGCGGAGGTGCGGGAATATCTGGAGAAGTCGACGCGCCTCTTCAACCAGATCGATCCGGCCAAGGAAGGCCCCCAGCCGCTGATCGGCGGAATGCCGGCCTATAATTTCGACATTCTGTTCGAGCTCACCTACGCCATCGACGTGACCCAGCCCTCGCGTTATGGCCGCAGCCCGGCGATCGAAAACCCCAATGCCCGCCGCATCGGCGAGGTACTCTACAAGGGCCAGCCTCTGGACGACGATCAGGACTATCTCCTCGTCACCAGCAATTACCGCGCGAATGGCGGCGGCGAGTTTCCCCGCATGGACGGCTCGACCGTCGTGATGGAGGCGCCGGAAACCAATCGCGAGGTGCTGATTGACTATATCCGCGAGACGAAAGAGCTGACGCCCGACAACACGCCGGTCTGGCGTTTCGCGCCCGTGCCGGGAACGCCCGACATCCGCGTCGAGATCGGCCCCGGCGGCGCGGAGGTCGTCGCGACCGACAAGCGGCTGACGAAGGTCGAGACGACCGAAACCGGCTTCGACGTCTATCGGGTGGATTTGTCGGGCGGGACGCCTTGAGCGTCGCGGACGATTACGAAGCCTGGACCCAGAGCGTGGGCGTGATGAAGTTCGCGCTCGACCTGGTGGAGGGGGCGGGCCTTGAGGGCGAGCTCGTGAAGCTGCGCCCCATCGCGCACAAGGTTGTGGCGGAGTGGGAGGCCTGCGCGGTCGCGGCGGGCATCGACGAGAACCGCCGGGTGGTCGATCTCACCGAAGCGGCGACGCGCGCGGCGCGGGAACTGGGCGATCGGCCCGAGGCGCTGGCGGCGGCGCTGGCCGCCACGGCGCGGGCCGTTGGCGTGGCGCTGACCGTTCAGGGGTAGCGCCGGGGCCGCATAGCGGCTACCCCGGACCTCGGATACAGGTAACGGTCATGCAGCTTCATCAATCGTCCTGGCAGGAAATCGACGCCTATCTGGCGAAGTCCAAAGGCATCGTCGTGCCGATCGGCTCGACCGAACAGCACGGGCCGAACGGCCTGCTGGGCACCGACGCGATCTGTCCGGAAGTGATCGCAAAACGGGCGGGCGACGCCAGCGGCATCCTGATCGGCCCGACCTTCAATGTCGGCCAGGCCCAGCATCATCTCGGCTTCGCGGGCACCATCTCGCTCAGGCCCTCGACCATGATCGCGGCGATCCATGACTGGACCGCCAGCCTCACGCGCCATGGCTTTGAGCGCATCTACTGGTTCAACGGCCATGGCGGCAATATCGCCACCATCAACGCCGCCTTCAGCGAGATCTATGCTGACTGGTCGCTGCGCCGCGCCGGGGGCAATCTGACGCCGGTGCGCTGCGGCTTGCGCAACTGGTGGGACCTCGACGGCGTCGGCGCGCTCTGCCGCGAGATGTTCCCGGTGGGCGAGGGCAGCCACGCGACGGCCTCGGAAGTCTCGGTCACCTATGCCGCCTATCCCGACGCGATCAAGAAAGTGGAGATGCACCCGAAGATCGCGCCCAACGGGCCGATCCTGGATGCGGACGATTATCGCCGCCGTTTCCCTGATGGGCGCATCGGCTCTGACCCGTCGCAGGCGACGCCGGAAAAAGGCGAGCGCCTGATCGCGGCGGCTTCGGCGGCGCTGATTGCGGATTTCGAT
>CAZBPO010000165.1:0-1480 GCA_964493795.1 uncultured Flavobacteriaceae bacterium | reverse complement strand
TGCGGATTGCGATCGATTCATGCGCGCGACATAACGCGGCGTTCCTTGGGGGAAACTATGAAACGCATCATCGCGGCGGCGCTTGGGGCGCTGCTGATCGGGGGCGCTGCGGCGCAGGCGGTCGATCGCACGGGCTGGGATGAAAAGGTCTGGCGCGCCGAAGACACGGCGGATGCCCGTATCGAAATCCGCACCGGCGATATCGACAATCTGGGCTTCGGCTGGGACGAGGGGTTCACGCCGTTCTCGGGCCACAGCACCGAGCCCCATCCCTTTCCCTGGCCGGCCAATTCCGAAGACCCGCCAGGCACCGACCGCATCATGGTCGGCACGTCGCATGATCCTGATGAGGCCGGCCGCTGCGCCTCTGGCTCGGACGGCTACACTTCCAGCACCCAGCGCGCCGACACCGCGCCGCAGGAGATCACGCTGGACATCGGCGATCTGGGCCAGCCGCCGACAGCGGTGCTCGTCCAGATGTTCATCGACGATTTCCAGGCGCCAAGATGGGGCACGCGGTTTCAGGTGACGCTGAACGGCGAGCGGCTGACTCTGTTCGAACAGGCGCTGGCCAAGATCGACCAGACGGGTCCGATCGGGAAGCTGATCAGCGTCAAACTGTTCCCTGAGCAGTTCCACCTGCTGGATGGCGGCAAGGCGGTCATCCTGATCGACGATCCCGAGACTGCGGCATGCGATGGATACGCGGTCGATTTCGTCCGGATTCTCGTCGACCCCAAGCCCGCCGCGTTCCCGGTGGCGCTGGAAGGCGACGCCGTCGATATCGACACGCGCCAGCCGATCCAGGGCGTGATCGTGCAGGCCGCGCTCGGCACGGGCGAGACCGAGAAAGACGGATCGTTCCATATCGGCGGGTTGCCGGCCGGCCTGGTCACGGCGCAGGCCTCGCATCCCGACTACGAGCCCGACATGGAGATCGCCGATCTGGTCGTCGGCGAGACGGGCCGGGTGCATTTCGAGATGAAACGGCGCAAGGCCGAGGCCGGATCGCTGGGCGAGACGCTGGACGAGCAGGGCCGCGTGGTGATCCCGGGCATCTATTTCGACACTGCGAAGGCGACGCTGCGGCCCGATTCCCAGCCGGCGCTCGAAGCCCTGCTGGGCGTTCTTGAGGCGCGGCCGGAGACCCGCTTCGTGATCGAAGGCCACACCGACTCTCAGGGCGACGACGCCTATAACCAGAAGCTGAGCGAAGACCGGGCCGCTTCGGTGGTCGCATGGTTGGTGGAACGTGGCATCGACGCCGGCCGGTTGACGCCCAAGGGGTTCGGCGAGTCGCGGCCGGTCGCCGAGAACACGACCGAGACCGGGCGTCAGCTCAACCGCCGGGTCGAGGTCGCGATCGCGCCATGATTTCGGCCGGGCTCGATACCGCGCAGGCTGCGCGCTTCGCGCGGATCGCGCTCGGCCATGTCACGCGCACCTATCCCAGCTCGATGATGCTGCGCGTCTCGGGGCC
>CAZBPO010000164.1:0-7095 GCA_964493795.1 uncultured Flavobacteriaceae bacterium | reverse complement strand
GCATGCTGGTCGCCGAAAGCGGCATCAACACCCACGCCGACATCCAGCGCCTCGCGAAGTCCGGCGCCACCGCCTTCCTCGTCGGCGAAAGCCTGATGCGCCAGACCGACGTCGAAGCCGCCACCAAAACCCTGCTCGGCCTCTGACGCCCTCTTCCCCTCTCCATCGCGCAGGCGATGGGGAGGGCAGGTTTGCGAAAGCAAACCGGGAGGGGCCCCCTACCCCGCCTTCAGCGTCTCCAGCATCGCCGCCATCTTCTGATGCACGATGTTCACGGCCTTCAGCGGCCGGATCATCACCTTGAAGCGGCTGATCAGGCCCGCCTCGTTCCACCAGATCATGTCGATGCCGTTGACGGTCACCCCGTCCAGCACGGTTTCGAACTCCAGGATCGCGCTGTCCCCGGCCCGCCATTCGTTGAGATAGCGGAAATGCCCGTTGTTCAGCACGTGGAGCGCGCCCTGCAGATACATCGCGGTCAGCGCCTTGCCCTCGTTGGGACGGAACATGATCGGCGATTCAAACACCGCGTCCTCGGCCAGCAGAGGCGGCACGTCTTCGGGCCGCCCGCTCTTCACCGCCGCGTGCCAGCGTTCCAGGCCCTCTTTCATCTTCATCCTCCCTTTTCCATGACCATGCGGCTCAGGCTGACATGGACGGCCCGCCGTGCCACCCTCCGCCGTCCTCATCACGCCGCGACTCGCAGAATGCCCGACCTTTCACACATCGACGAGACCGGCCGCGCCAGCATGGTCGACGTCACCGACAAGCCCGGCACCGGGCGCAGCGCCACCGCCTCCGGCTTCATCGCGCTCAAGTCTGAAACCCTCGCCCTCATCGCCGAGGGCAAGACCGCCAAGGGCGACGTCATCGCCGCCGCGCGCATCGCCGGCATCATGGCGGCCAAGAAAACGCACGAGCTGATCCCGCTCTGCCACCCGCTGCTGCTCACCGGCATCGCGATCGACATCACCCACACCGAAGACGGCAGCGGCCTTCTCATCGCCGCCACGGTCAAGACGCACGGGCAGACCGGCGTCGAGATGGAGGCGCTCACCGCCGTCAGCGTCGCGGCGCTCACCCTCTACGACATGGTCAAGGCGGTCGATCGCGCGGCGACGATCGGCGCGATCCGCCTGATCGAAAAAACCGGCGGCAAGTCCGACTATGCCGAAGGCGACCTCGAGACGCCGCCCATCCCGCCGCTTCCGCCCGAGCCGCCCAAGCTCCTGTCCCGCGGTTTCCGCCGCGCGCCCGGCGGCTCGGCCCGCGCCGCCGCGCCGCGCCCCGCGCCCACCGACCAGGGCCCCGCGACGGCGCGCGCCACGCACAGCCGCGCCGACGCCTTCCGCGCCTTCCTGCGCGACAACCGCCTTCAGGTCAGCGGCTGGGCCGCCGACGCCGGGCTGCCGGTCGGGCTCGTCTATGGCTTCCTGCACGGCCGCGTCGGCCGCCTGCCCAAAGACGCGGAAGAAAAACTCGCCCGCGCCGCTAACGCGACGGTGCAGGAAATCTTCGGCCTCGACTGAGCCGCCATCGCGCCGCGCAACGCCGGCTCCCGTCTTCGTCATGGTGAGGCGCCCTGCGCAGCAGGGCCTCGAACCACGCACGCCCGACGAGGCATGCCAGCCACGCTCACGCACCCTCATCCTGAGGAGGCCGCGCAGCGGCCATCTCGAAGGACACACGCCCGGCCACGACAAGGAATATTATCCTCAAACGACTTGACGCGCCCGATATCGGATTATATTCCTTTACCGATCTTCGATGAGGAAGCCGATGCCAGACGCCCCCGATCCCAAAGCCATCGCCCAGACGCTGATGCCGAAATGGCAGTTCGATTTCGCGCCCGCCCTGTCGGCCGTACACGCGCAGATGTTCGACCAGATGCTCACCCTCGGCCTCACGGTCCAGGCCCGCCTGACGATCCCGGCCTCCGACCAGCCGCGCGCCGTGGGCCGCAGCATCGACGCGCCCGATTATGCCGCCTGCGCGCTGGTTCGCGCCATTCGCGATCTCTCGCTCGCATCCGAACGCATCATCAGCCAGGCGAAACAGGCGTCCACCTGGCAGACCTGCAACAACTACGAAGTGGGCGACACCCGGCGGATCGAGGCGCTCGCGGAAGCCGTCTCGCGCCGCGCGGTCGAACCTCTGTCCCTGCCTCAGCCCCAGACGCAACCCGCGATCGCCGCGCGCCCCAAGGCCGACAAACGCGCGGCGGAGACGAACACCGTCCCTTTCCCGGCCCGCCGCGCCAGGCACTGAAACGCCGGCGCGGCGGACAACCCAGCAACCGCAACGCCGTCACGCACGGCCGCCGCACCGCCGCCGCCAAAGCGCGCCGCACCGAACTGCGCGGCCTCTGCCGCGATGCAGCCGCGCTGATCGACCTCGGCCGGATCCTGCTGGCAGGCTGCGCCGCGCTCGCCCCGCCCAAACCCCGCGCCCCCGCCCCCTCGCCAAAACCGACAAACGAATACCCGCCCTCACGCACCCCGCCTCCCTCTCCATCGCGCAGGCGATGGGGAGGGCAGGTTTGCGCAGCAAACCGGGAGGGGCCGCTGACACCGACAAACGAATACGAACCGACCGCCACAGCGACAAACGAATACCCGCCCTCACGCACCCCGCCTCCCTCTCCATCGCGCAGGCGATGGGGAGGGCAGGTTTGCGCAGCAAACCGGGAGGAGCCACAGTCGTCCGATGATCTCCGTCGCCGAAGCCGAAACCCGCATCCTCGCCAACGCGCGCCCGACCGTGCCGGAAGACGTCCAGCTCGCCGATGCCCATGGCCGCATCCTCGCCGCGCCCTTGGTGGCCCTGCGCACGCATCCGCCGCGCGACGTCAGCGCGATGGACGGCTATGCGCTCCGGGCTGCCGACGCGGCGCAGCCGGGCGCGGCCCTCCCCGTCGCCTTTCGCATCCAGGCCGGCGAGACGCCGCCGCCTCTGCCGCCGGGCGCTGCGGCCCGCATCTTCACCGGCGCGGCGCTGCCTGACGGGGCCGACAGCATCGTCATCCAGGAAGACGCCAGCTTCGTCGACGGCGTCGTCACCTTCACAGAGCCGGCGATCGCCGGTCGCCATGTCCGCAAGGCCGGCTACGACATCGCCGCCGGGGCCGAACTGCTCGCGGCGGGCGCGCGCCTCGGACCCGCGCAGATCGCGCTCGCCGCCGCCGCCGGCCATGCGGCTGTCAGCGTCCATCGCCGCCCGCGCGTCGCCTTCCTCGCCACGGGCGATGAACTCGTGCCGCCCGGCGTTGCGCCACAGGGCGCCCAGATCATCGCCTCGACGGGTCTTGCGCTCGCCGCGCTCGTCGCGCGCTGGGGCGGCGATTTCGTCGATCTCGGCATTGCGCGCGACGACGAGGCGGCGATCCGCGCGGCGGCGCGGCCGGGGCTTGCGGCCGACATCCTCGTCACCCAGGGCGGCGCGTCGGTGGGCGACGCCGATCTGGTGAAGCCTGCGCTGGCCCCGCTCGGCCTCGACGTCGATTTCTGGAAGATCGCGATGCGGCCGGGCAAGCCGCTGATGTCGGGTCACATCGGCGCGGTGCGCGCGCTCGGCCTGCCCGGCAATCCGGTCTCGGCCCTCGTCTGCGCCACGCTGTTCCTTCAGCCGCTGGTGACGGCGCTGTCCGGCGCGCCCTGGCTCGGCCAGCGCCTGCGCACCGCCCGCCTCGCCGCGCCGCTGAAAGCCAACGACCAGCGGCAGGATTATCTCCGCGCCGCCGTCCTGCGCGACGACGATGCGCTGCTCGCGGAAGCCTTCCCCCTTCAGGACAGCGGCAATCTCTCCACCTTCGCCCGCGCCGACGCGCTGATCCTCCGCGCACCCCACGCCCCGGCCGCCCAGACCGGCGACAGCGTTGAAATCCTCCCGCTGTCAGACCGTCTCTAGGTGTGAGCCTGTGGACAACTGCTTGACGTAGCGGACGAACCAAACTAGAACAGTCCGTGAATGTTGATCCTTCGTTCCGATGCCGGGACGGGTCGGGAGGCGAACCGATGCTGACGCGCAAACAGTATGAGCTTCTGATGTTCATTCACGAGCGCATCCGCGAATCGGGCGTGCCGCCCTCCTTCGACGAGATGAAGGACGCGCTGGACCTCAAGTCCAAGTCGGGCATCCATCGCCTGATCACCGCGCTGGTCGAACGCGGCTTCATCCATCGCCTCGAACACCGCGCCCGCGCGCTTGAGGTCATCAAGCTGCCCGAGAACTCGGCCCAGACCCAGCGCCTGCGCGGTGCGGTCGGCTTCTCGCCCACCGTCATCGACGGCTCGCTGTCCAGCAACCGGCCTGCCCCGCCTGCCGCCGCCGCCGTCATGCAGGCCGCCGCCGCGAACGTCACCGTGCCTCTGGTCGGGCGCATCGCCGCCGGCACCCCGATCGAGGCGCTCTCCAATCGCGGCGACGAAATCGCCGTTCCGCCCGACATGCTGGGTTCGGGCGAGCACTACGCGCTTCAGGTCACCGGCGATTCCATGATCAACGCCGGCATTCTCGACGGCGACACGGTCATCATCCGCAAGGCCGACACCGCCACCAATGGCGACATCGTGGTGGCGCTGGTCGACGACGCCGAGGCGACCCTGAAGCGCATCCGCCGCAAGGGCGAGACCGTGGCGCTGGAAGCCGCCAATCCGGCCTACGAAACCCGCATCTACGGCCCCGACCGCGTCAAGGTGCAGGGCAAACTCGTCGGCCTCCTCCGTCACTACTGACGCGACCAATCTCATCGTCATGGTGAGGCGCCCTGCGCAGCAGGGCCTCGAACCACGCACACGCCTCACCGCTCGCGCCACACCGTCCAGGGCCGCGTCCCGATCACGTCACGCACCGTCCGCGTCTCGATCCGCCCCTCGTCGAAGCTCAGCGTCATCGCGCCCAGCCGGCCCGTCTCCACCGGCGTCACGACGAAACCGTCCGTACACGGCCTGATCCGCCGCGCCGCCACCAGCACCGTGAAATTCTCCGCGCAGGCCTCAGTCTCGTCGCCCCGCCGCTCCATATAGCCGACCCGCCGCCCGCCGACCTCCGCGACGCACAGCCCGTCCTCGCAGCGCCACACGCCCTCCCGGCCCGCCCGCGCCGAAGCGCGCAGCGGCCTTGCATCGCCGTCGCGCTCCAGCCACTCCGCCGCCGCGAAGCGCGCCCGCCGCCCCGACACGACCGTCAGCCGCCCCTCGGCGTCGCGCACCGCCACATTGGCCGCATCGCCGGCGATCAGCATGTCGGGCCGCGCCGCAAACAGCGGCATCGCAAAGGCCAGCGCGATGGGCGGAAGCCCCGCCAGCCGCCGGTGCCCCCGCGTCAGGCACAGCCACAGCCCGCCCAATGTCACCAGCCCCAGCGCGAAATCCGGCGGCGTCGGCACGCGCCCCGACGCGCCCGGCCAGTTCGCCGTCTCATGCGCGATCCACAGCATCGCGTCGATGCCCTCGCCCATCAGCCACAGCGCCGGACCCTCAAGCCCGAACGGCATCAGGATCAGCACCAGCCCAGCCATCGGCATGATGACGAAACTAATGACCGGCATCGCCAGCATATTGGCGACCACGCCGTAGAAGGCGACGCGGTTGAAGTGGAAGGCCGCGAACGGCGCGGTCGCCAGGCCCGCGACCAGCGAGGCCAGAAACGCGCTCGCCACGATATAGCCCACGCGCCCGCGCAGGCTGTCGCGCAGGATCAGCGGCCGCCCCCGCCGCGCCTCCGCCTCCTGCACCGCCTGATAGGCCGCCACCAGCGCGACCACCGCCGCGAACGACATCTGGAAGCTGGGATCGACCACGCTCTCCGGCGCGATCGCCAGAATGACCAACGCGGCGATGGCCACGATCCGCAGGGTATAGGGCTGGCGGTCCAGCAGGATCGCCAGGAAGACAAAGGCGATCATCAGGAACGACCGCTGCGCCGGCACCGATGCGCCGCTCAGCATCAGGTATCCGGCGGCCAGGATCATCGCGCCCGCCGCCGCCCATTTGCGCCCGTCGATCCGCAGCGCCAGCCAGGGAAGCAGCGCGATCAGCAGGCGCAGCGTCGCGAACGCACCCATGCCGATGATCGTCATGTGCAGCCCCGAGATCGACAGCACATGCGCCAGAGACGAATCGCGCATCGCCTCGTCGTCGGCTTCGGGTATCTGGCTGCGGTCGCCGACCGTCAGCGCCGCGGCGATCGCACCGGTCGCGCCGGACAGGCGCTCGTGGATACGCCGGCTCGCATCGTCGCGCGTCTGCGCGATCCAGATCTGCGCCTCGGCGGCGAGGCCCAGCGCCTCGGCCGCGATCTGGCGCGGCGGGCCGGTCGCCGCGCCATAGCCACCGATCCCGCGAAACCAGGCCGCCCGGGCGAAGTCGTAAGCGCCCGGCGCGACCGGCAGCGGCAGCGTCGACAGCCGCGCCCTGATCTCCACCGCGATCCCCGGCGGCAGGCGCGCATCGGCCTTTCGCATCGCGATGCGGATACGCTTCGGCGTCGCCTCCGGCGTCAGCCCTTCGATCGCCATGACATCCAGCAGCAGGCGCGGCCGCCCGTCGGGATGTCCTGTCGTCTCGACCACGCGCCCCGAAACCGTCACCTCCAGCGTCGGGGCGGCCAGCACCGGCGTTCCGGCCATGTCGGCCCGCAGCATCGCCAGCGCGAAGCCTGCGGCCGCCAGCCCCAGCGCCGCCGCCCCCGCACCCAATCGCGCGGTGCCTGTGATCAATCCCGCGCCCAACGCGGCGACGACCCAGCCCGCCCAGCCGGGCGGCTCGGCGGTCAGCACCAGATAGACCAGCGCCCCCGCCCCCAGCGCTGCCGGCGCCCACAGCGCCAGGTCGCGCCGGCGGCGCTCGCGCTCTGCCTCCGGCAGGCTGTCGGGATTGCCTTTCGGCATGGCGGTGGCGAAGCCTATCGGCTAGAGAACCCCAATCGGATCAATATCCTGCCACGAAGTCCTGCATGCCCGCTCCCGGCCAAATCGTCGCGCGTTTCGCGCCCTCGCCCACCGGCTACCTCCATATCGGCGGCGCGCGCACGGCGTTGTTCAACTGGCTTTACGCCCGCCGCAATGGCGGCGTGTTCCGCCTACGGATCGAAGAC
>CAZBPO010000163.1:3548-7100 GCA_964493795.1 uncultured Flavobacteriaceae bacterium | reverse complement strand
AGGCGTCGCCATCGCCGATGTCGATGACGCCGGCGTTTTCGCCGGGGCCGTGAATGACCTGGGGCCCGGTGGTGGGCAGGGTCTTCAGCCAGACGCGGGTGGATTTGTACGAGCAGTGCTCGGACCACATGACCGAGAAGACGCCTAGTTCCGTGAGGTTGGGCGTGCGGTTCAGCAGGCGGAGAATATTCGCGTATTCATCGGGCGACAGCCCGTGTTCGGCGACGATTTCCGGGGTGATTTCGGTCGAGTTGGCGCTCATGGGCGGCTTCTAGCCGAGGGCGGCGATTCAGGCGAGTCGCCGGTGGGTGCGAAACGAAATTTCATGGCCGCGACACGATGTGTGTTTGAACGTCGTTTTTTGGGGGGCGGCGGCATTGGTTGGCATTCGTTTGTCGGTTTTGGGGGCGGCCTCGGCGTGTTCTTTTCAAGATGTTGGGGTTTGGCCGGAGGCCGCCCCAAGGACTCGTTCTCGCGTTTTTTGATGGGTTGAGGATTTGAACGCCGCTTTCTGCGGGAGACCTGCTCGTAGAAGGTTTGTCGGGATGGCTGGAAGGAATATAAGTCTATTCCGGTGTCATTCAACCCGCGCCGCCTGTCTCGCTTTGGGCGCATTTGCGGGCATTCTGTGGGGCAGCGCATCGCGGGCGCGGGGAGTCGTCGTGGGTCCGGGAAGTTTCCTGTTCAGTTTGCTGGTCTGGCTGTCGGTCGCGATCGCGGCGCTGAGCCTGACGCAGGCCGTCATCAAGCTGGCCCTGGTCGGCCTGCGGCGCGCGCATCGCCCGCCGGCCGGGCCGCTGCCGAGCGTCTGCGTTCTGGTGCCGGCGTTCAACGAAGAGGCGGTGATCGCGGCGACGGTCGGCTCGATCCTGCGGTCGGACTATCCGGGGCTGGAGGTGCTGGTCATCGATGACGGATCGCGCGACGGCACGCTGAGGGTGCTTCGCGCGGCGTTCGGCGGCGACCCGCGCGTGCGGATCGCGGCCCAGTCCAATGGCGGCAAGGCCTCGGCGCTGGCGCTGGGCATGCGGATGACCGAAGCCGAGATCGCGATCGTGATCGACGCCGACACGGTTCTGGCGGCGGACGCGATCCACCATCTGGCGCGGCATTTCACGGACGCCCGCGTCGGCGCGGTGTCGGGCAATGTGCATGTCGGCAATGACGCGACGCTGCTGGGGCGCTGGCAGAGGCTGGAATATGTCTGCCAGCATCATCTGGAGCGGCTGGCAGGCGATGCGGTGAACGGGATCAGCGTGGTTCCCGGCGCGATCGGCGCATGGCGGCGGAGCGCCGTGACGGCGGCCGGCGGGTTCACCGGCGATACGCTGGCCGAAGATTGCGACCTGACGCTGAAGGTGCTGCGCGCCGGTTACGTCGTGCGCTACGAGCCGGCCGCCGAGGCCTTCACCGAAGCGCCTGAAACGCTGCGCGGGTTCCTGAAACAGCGGTTCCGCTGGATGTTCGGGACGATGCAGGTGTTCTTCAAGCATCGCGCGGCGCTGTTTTCGCGAAAGACGCCGGGGCTGGGATTTTACGCGCTGCCCAATGTGGTGTTCTCGCAGATCTTCCTGATGGTGCTGCGGCCGCTGGTGGATCTGATGGCGCTGGCGGTGGTGGTGCCGTGGACGGGATTGCTGCTGAGCGGCGCGTTGCAGGCGGGGTTGGGGCTGACGCCCTGGGACGTGTTCGTCGGCAGTCTCGATCAGGTCTATGGCATCCAGATCTATGTTGCGCTGCTGGCGGTGGGCGTCACGGGCGCGATGACGGCGATGGCGCTGTCGCGCCGGCCGCCCTGGCGGCTGCTGGCGTGGATGCCGGTGCAGTCGTTCGTGTTTCTGCTGCTGCTCAGCTTTGTCGGGCTGAAATGCCTGGCGGCCTGGGCGCGGGGGCGGCGGATCGGCTGGGACAAGCTGGAGCGCAGCGGTGCGGTCGCGGCGACCACGCCGCCGGGGTGAGCCCTATTCCTCGAAGCGCAGGTGGTCGGCCTTGTATTCGGCCTCGAACACCGCCTTGTAGGCGTGGATCACGGCGAACAGGAAGACCGGATAGAGGAAGGTCGAAAGCAGCACGTTGCCGACCACGATGGCCTCGAACAGCTCGCGATACTGATAGCTGGTCGGGATCATGTGCAGCATCAGCAGCGAGAATGCGCCCTTCACGCCGGCGCCGACCAGGATCATCCACCAGTGGATCGAGATGGTCGGGATGCGCGCGGTGCGCCGGCTGATCGCGGCGAAGATTCCCAGATTGGCCATGCGGATCAGCGTGACGCCGATGAAGACCGAAATGATCTCGCTCCAGTACTTCGCCAGCACGTCGAAATGGATCAGCTGCGCCATCGAGATGAACAGCACGCTGGCGGCGATGATGGCGACGAAACGCAGATTGCCGATGACGATCTGGTAGGCGGCGGTGTCCTTCACCGCCTCGTCGAAATTCATCAGGAACTGGCGCAGCGAACGGCGCGGCACCGCGCCGGGTTCGACCCCGATCACCGCCTCGCCGCGTTCCAGCCGCTTGGTGATGACCGAGTTGGCGAACAGCACCGCGACGATGACCGCAAGAATGCCCGAGGCGTGGAAGTGTTCGGCCAGCCAGAACGAGCCGAAGGCGATGGCCATGATCATCATGGTCTCGCCCATGGGATCGTGCACCAACCGCATCGCCCACAGGCCGACATAGCCGACGATGAAGCCGATCGGCAGCGCCAGCAGCACCACGTTCACGGCGTACATGAACACGTCGTCGCCGACATGCTCGTTGCGGATGCCCATGGCGGTGAGCGCGATGGAGAAGACGATCAGCGCCGAGGCGTCGTTGAAGAGCGACTCGCCCTCGGCCATGATCTTGAGATTGTGGGGCAGGTGGAACTTGCCGAAGACCGACGACACCGAGACCGGATCGGTCGCCATGATCATGCAGAACAGCGCCGCGACCGCCGCCACGTCGAGGTCATAGTCGGGCAGGAGGTTGCGGTTGATCAGCATCGCCATGCCGACCGACAGAACCACCATGATCGCCGCCAGATAGAACAGGCCGAGCGCGTTGGCCCTGATTTCGCGCCAGCGCAGCAGCATGGCGTCGACCCCGATCAGCAGCGGCAGCATGACCAGGATGATCTGGTCGAACATGTCTTCGGAGATCGCCGGCGGGGCGAGGCCGGCGAGCGCGGCGACGACCACGATGACGATGAGCGAGATGGGCGTCGGGACCGAGAACTTCTCCTGCGCGAACAGGGCGGCGGCCGTGGTCAGCACCGTGAACAGCACGATCTCGAGCAGCATGGCGATATCCCCAGTGGCGGCCCGCAGAACCCGTGGGCCCGGTTCGCGTCGGGACGGCGGTTCAATCCCCCTGAAACGGCGTCGGCGCGATAGAGGGGTGGATCGCATGCGCCCCGGCAGGAGCGCAAGCCGGTCTCAATGTCGCAGTGCGTCCGCGTCGACCCGCCAGGCGGCGAGCGCCAGCAGGGCGGCGAGCGCGACCGCGACCCAGAGCGCGTTCGCGCCGAGCGTGGCGAAGGCCGCCGCGCCGCAGACCGCGCCTGCG
>CAZBPO010000163.1:0-3538 GCA_964493795.1 uncultured Flavobacteriaceae bacterium | reverse complement strand
CCGGCCCAGAGCAGCGCAGAGGCGAAGAAGCCGCCGGCGCTTTCGCCGCGTGCTGCAGCGGCGAGGCGCTGGCCCATCTTGACCAGCGCGCCGGTCATGTAGGTGACGGCGACCCGGGTTTCGCCGCCTTCCTCGAAGGTCGCGTTCTCGGCCCCCATGGCGAAGGCCATCAGGCCGGCGGCGGCGGCCGGAATGGCCATCGCGCCGAACAGCGCGGCGAGGGCGAGAATGCCGGCGACGGCGGACAGCACGGCGGAGCGGCGCCGCGGCCCCGCGCCGTGGCCGATCATCGAACCCGCCGCCGCGCCCAGCACGAAGGCGGCGATGAGGCCGGCGGCGACGAGGGCGCTGGCGATATCCTGCGTCAACCCGACGCCCAGCCGCGTGGAGTTGCCGCTCATGAACGAGACGAAGAAGCCGCCCAGCTGAAGGAAGCCGATGCCATCTACGAACCCGGCCAGAAGAGCGAGCGCGACGGCGATGGCCTGGGCGCGGCGATCGAGGCGGGTCATCGACCCATCACCCCACCGCGCCCATGAGGCTTTCGAAGAAGCGGCGGCCGTCGGTGGCGCCGTGGAGCGGTTCTACGTTGCGTTCCGGGTGGGGCATGATGCCCAGAACCGTCTTCGTTTCGTTGAAGATGCCGGCGATGTCGGCGGTGGAGCCGTTGGGGTTGTCCTGATAGCGGAAGCCGATGCGGCCTTCGCCTTCCAGGCGCTTCACGGTTTCCTCGTCGGCGTAGTAATTGCCCTCGCCGTTGGCGACCTGGAAATGGACGATCTCGCCTGTCTCGTAGCGGTTGGTGAAGATCGACTGGCTGGTCTCGACCTTGATCGGGGTCGGCTTGTTGACGAATTTAAGCCCCGCATTGCGCAGGAAGCCGCCGGGCAGCAGCCCGCATTCGGCGAGGATCTGGAAGCCGTTGCAGATGCCGGCGACGGGCGTGCCGGCTTTGGCGCGCGCCACCACCGTCTTCATGATGGGCGACTGGGCGGCCATCGCGCCGCAGCGCAGATAGTCGCCATAGGAGAAGCCGCCCGGCAGGACGATGAGGTCGAGGCCCTCGGGCACGTCGCTGTCGCCGTGCCAGAGCATCGCGGCCTTCTGCCCCGTCACGTATTCCAGCGCGGTCGCGGCGTCGCGATCGCAGTTGGAGGCGGGGAAGACGACGACGGCGGCTTTCATGGTGCGTCCTTCGAGACGGCGGCTGCGCCGCCGCCTCAGGATGAGGGATGGGCGGCTTCTAGCCTGAATCGGGCTCGAAAACCTAGGGTTTCACGCGCCAGGGCGGGTTCAGGCGGTTTTCGCCCGCGTGGTAGAGGCAGAGCGGGTTGCCGTCGGGATCGGCGAAGCGCGTTTCGCGCCACAGCCAGCTTTCGTCGCGCGGCGGGCGATCGAAAGCGATGCCGGCCGCCGCCAGCCGGGCGTGGTCGGCGTCGAGGTCGTCGCTTTCAAGATAAAGAACGGTCCGGTCGCCGGATGGCGGGGTTTCGACCCTGTGGATCGACAGCGTCGTTTCGCCTGCGGGGGCCTGAAGCCGGACATAGCGGGGGGCGCTGTCGACGATCAGGACGAAGCCGAGCTTGAGATAAAAGTCGCGGCCGCGCGCCACGTCGGTTGACGGCAGGGTGATCTGGTTGAGGCGCATGGAAACTCCTAGGGTGCAGCCACAAAAACAGAGGCTGAGGAGAGTTCAAGCGATGGCGATCACGTTGTTCGAGGCGACGGTGCCGGCGTTCCGGCAGACGGTCGGGGCGCTGGCGGGCGTACTGGCCAAGGGGCGGGCGCATTTCGAGGCGGCAGGCGCCGATCTGGATGCGGTGATCGAGGAGCGGATCATCGGCGACATGCTGCCGTTCCGCTATCAGGTCGAGTCGGTGATCGGGCATTCGGTCGGGGCGATCGCGGGAAGCAAGGCGGGCGTGTTCTCGCCGGGCAAGACGCTGGGCCCTGACAGCTGGGCGGGGCTGGAGGCGGCGGTCGCCGAGGCGGTGCGGGCGCTGGATGCGATCACGCCGGACGAGGTGAATGCGCTGGAAGGCAAGGACGTGCTGTTCGATCTCGGCAAGCTGCAGATGCCGTTTACGGCCGAGAATTTCCTGATGTCGTTCTCGATGCCCAATCTCTATTTCCACGCGACCACCGCCTACGACATCCTGCGTGGCAAAGGCGTGAAGCTGGGCAAGCGCGACTATCTGGGAACGCCGCGGGTGAAGGCATAATAATCGCAGGGCGCGCGCCCCGCAGGCGCTCAGGCATGGATCCTCCGGTCGCCTGCGCGGCCGGAGGATGACGGTTGAGTTTTAGTCGCCCTCAGTCGGCTGAACTGATTTCGTCGTGTCGCGATAGACGGTCTCGCAGAGAAACTGAGCGACTTCGTCGGTCTGAGCGACGCTGCAATCCAGCCTGGTTCCGAACTGGCTGAAATACGCATCCATTTCGGCCTCGGTCATGGCGACGACGCAGTTTCCGTCTTCGCCGATCTGTCCGCCCTTGTCCGCGCAATGATCGCCCTGCGAACCGGCGGTCGCCAGATATACGGCGGCACCGGTCGCCACGGCGGCGACCGCCAGGACGGGCAGCATCACGCGGGGGTGCTTCCAGCGCATCTCTATTCCGCCGGGGGCGGGCCGACGGGGCGGCCTTCTTTCAGATCTTCGATGGCGGCGCGGTTGAGATCGCGATAGCTGGCCATCCAGGCGTTGAAGGCCTCGACATCGCCGAAGCCGCAACCCGAGAGATAGCCAGCCCAGGTGCGGCGGCCTTCCCGCACCAGCACCAGATGCAGCACCGCCGGGTGGGCGGCGTTGTTCGGCAGGGTGAAGATGTCGAGGACGGAGTTGGAGCCCGACCAGGCCCATTCGGCGTCGAGGGTCGGCTCGGGGATCACGTCGGGCTGCCCCATGGCGGCCTCGCGGATCGCGTCGAAGCCGGGGGCGCAGTCGAGCGCCGCCGGGGCCGCCGCCGCCGGCGCGGCCAGTGCGAAGGCGGCGAAAGCGAGGGCGGCGAGGCGGCGCATGGGCTTATCCGATCTCGATGGCGTAGTTTTCGATGACGGTGTTGGCCAGCAGCTTCTGGCACATCGCCTCGACCCGGGCGCGGGCGGCGTCGGCGTCGTTGCCCTTGAGTTCGAGCTCGATGAACTTGCCCTGGCGGGCGTCGGCGACCTCGTCGAAGCCGAGCCCGGCGAGGGCGCCGGCGATCGCCTTGCCCTGGGGATCGAGCACGCCTTTCTTCAGGGTGATGTGAACGCGGGCCTTCATGACGGCTGCACCAGCGTGGGCCCCTTGGCGTTGCCGGCTTCGGGCAGGATGCCGAGGCGGCGGGCGACTTCGCTGTAGGCTTCGGTGACGCCGCCCATGTCGCGGCGGAAGCGGTCTTTGTCCATCTTGTCGTTGGGCACCAGATCCCACAGGCGGCAGCTGTCGGGCGAAATCTCGTCGGCCAGCACGATGCGCGGCATGTCGCCATCCCACAGACGGCCGAACTCGACCTTGAAGTCGATCAGGCGGATGCCCGCGCCCAGGAACAGGCCGGT
>CAZBPO010000162.1:0-7109 GCA_964493795.1 uncultured Flavobacteriaceae bacterium | reverse complement strand
CAGATATGGACACCGCCGGGATTCTGGCCTCGGTGAACTATCCGAATATGTTCGTGATGTTCGCCGGCGAACAGTTCAGCTTCGCGTCGGACAAGGCGTTGGCGCTGGAATGCATCAAGGCCTACAACGACTACATCATCGAGGAATGGTGCGCCGGTTCGGGCGGTCGTCTGGTGCCGATGGGCATCGTGCCGCTGTGGGACGTGAAGCTGGCGGTGGCCGAAGTCGAACGTCTCGCCAAGCTCGGCTTCAAGACGGTCTCGTTCGTGGAGGCCCCGCATCGCTCTGGTCTGCCTTCGGTCTCGTCGCGTTACTGGGACCCGATGTTCCAGGCGATCGCTGAAGCCGACATGGTGCTTTCTGTCCATATCGGCACATCTCCGATGCCGCTCGCCGCCAAGGACGCGCCGCCGGCGGTGCCCCATGTCGGCGCGTCGCTCTATGTGATGCATTCGCTGCTGGAGTATCTGTTCTCGGCGGTGTTCGAGCGCATTCCAACGCTGCGCGTCTGTTTCGCCGAATCCCAGCTCGGCCTTGTTCCCTACATTCTCGATCGCGCCGATTTCATCTGGCAGGAGATCGTCATCGACGGCACGGCGACGGTCGACAAGCGGGCCTTGCCGCACCCGCCGTCCTATTATTTCCGACGCAATTGCTGGGTCGCCTTCTTCCGCGATCCGGTCGGCGTGAAGATGGCGGACCTGATCGGCATAGACCGCATCCTGTTCGAGACGGACTACCCGCATCTCGATACGGAGTGGCCTGATTGTCAGGCCAAGGCGGAAGAAATGCTCGCCGACATCGCGCCCGAGGCCCGTCGGAAGATCCTCGGCGAGAACGCGCGGACCCTGTTCCGCGTGGATGTCGCGGGCGCGGCATGAGGTTCGCCGCCGCTGAACGGCTGGGCGCGCCCGGTTTCGCCGATGCCGACGAGTTTCTTCACCGCCCGCCGTCGCCCGTCCCGGCGCGCTGGCAGGAGAACATGTTCTTCGTGGCCTGGGATCTGGATGGTGGGCATGGCTTCCTGATCCACACCAAGCGCTGGCCGGCCAAGAACGATCACGAGGCGCATATCGCCATCTATGTAGATGGCGTTCCCTGTTCGGCGATCCTGCATCGTCCGCTGGCGGAGAGCGTGCGCATCAACGACGAGATCCCCGAGCTTTTCGCCGAGCCCGAGACGGCCTGGTCGCGATGGCGCATCCGGGCCGAGATCGACGGCGTCGAGGGCGAGGGGCCGTTCGGCTTCATCGCGCACAAGTCGCGCGGCGACGTGAAGGCGACGCTGGACATCGTTTTGGAATCCGACCTTCCGGTGGCGGATTTCAACCAGGGCCTCGCCTATCTCTCCGACGCGCTGTCAAAAACCGGCGAAGGCAAACACTCGACCGCGCAGAACCACTACGAGCAGGGCGGGCGCTGGCATGGCGTCCTTACGGTCGGAGATCGTCGGGTGACCGCCAGCGGGTTGTTCGTCCGCGATCATTCCTGGGGCGAGCGAGTCGAATCGAACTTCGATAGCGGCGTCTTCTGGACCGCCTCCAGCCTCGATCAGGGCCGCATCTTCTGCAACGCCATCGGCTTTCCCGGCGGGGCGGGCACGGTCGGGGTCGGCATTCTGGTCGACGAGAGCGGAAGCTATGTGACCAACAGGGTCGAGGGCGTCTTCACGCCCAGGCCGGGCCTGTTGTCCTACGACCGCAGCGAAATCAGCTATGGCTTTGAGGAGCCCGTCACGCTGACCGGCGTGACCAAGCTGCACGTGCCGAAATATCTGCCGGGTTCCGGCGCACGGCGCTACGATAACAACGCGATTTCTCATGTCCGGATCGGCGACAAGACCGGCATGGGATGTCTTGAATGGGCGGCGGTGCTCGAGCCGGCGCAGGCGGAGACGCTCGACCGCCTGCTCGTCGAGGATGGCTGAACCCGCAAGACGGGAAAAAAGAAAATGTTGGGAGGACAGGATGCGGCTGAACGAGTGGCTTCTCAATGAAGCCCCATCGAAACGCTTTGCGCTTTTCACCCGCTCAAACGCGGCCGAAGTCATGGGCGAGCCGCTCTCGCCGCTGGGCTGGACCCTGATCTGGAAGAGCGCGTTCGGTCCCGGCACCTGGGACGGTTATGTCGCGCTCGGCGGGTTCGACCGGGGCGAGTTCGGCGACGGGGATTCGATCTACGGCGCCTTCGGCGGCTATTTCTATCTGAATCTCTCCGCCATGCTGATCCTGACCGCGCGCATGCCCGGCGCCGATCCGCACCAGCTTGCGGCCGCGTTCGACAGCGATCCCGCCATGCCCGGTTATGTCGCCGAGCCCTGGCATGAGAACGCTGACGCCTCGGCGCGCCTCGCCGCGACGTTGCAGTCCATCCTCTCGGCCGACGTGCCGGACGATCTCGGCGCGCTGCAGGAGAACGCCCGGGCGATCCGCGCGGCCAGGCCGGACCTGGCCGCCGCATCGCTGGCGGACCTGACCGCGCGCATGCGCTCGATCATTCCCTCGATGCGGCGCAACGGGCAGATGCACGTCCATACCGGCCAGGCCGGGATGACCGCGATGGGCTATCTTCAGACATTGCTTGCCGGCATGGGGCGGGGCGACGACATGGCGCGGCTCTGCGCCGGCATCGGCCATGTCGAAACGGCCGATATCGCTGGCCAGCTCTGGCGTCTCAGCCGCCTGGTCCGGGCGACGCCCGGCCTCGCCGAGGCGCTGCGTGAGCGCGCGGAAAGCCGTTACACGCCGGCTTTCCGCGAAGCGTTCGCGGCCTTCCTGTACGATCACGGCGCGCGCGGATCGAATGAGTGGGACCTCGTCGGCGACACCTTCGAAACGCATCCGGAAAATGCGCTCGCGCTGATCGAGTCGATGGCCAAGCAGACCGACGAGGCGGAGCCCGGCGCGGCGCAGCGCCGCAACGGCGAGGTCCGCGACGCGCTGCTCAAGGCGTTCGACGAGACGCCGCAAGGGGCGGACGTCCGTGCCGGGGCAGGGGCGGTTGCGGCATGGTTCGCGGCGCGCGAACGGTCGAAGAATCTGTGCGTGCGCGTGGTGCACGAGGCGCGCATGTGCGCCGAGGAGATCGCCCGCCGCCTCGTCGCCTCTGGCGCGATCGGTCGCCGCGAACACGTCTATATGCTGCTTGAATCCGAGCTTGCGGAGTTCGCGGCCGATCCTGCGGCGTTCCGGGACCGGCTGGCCGAGCGCTACGACACCTATCTTGAAGTCGGCCGGCGCGAACCGCCCTTCATCGTCAACGGCGCCTATTCGCCGCCTGAGACCTGGCCGCTGCGCGCCGCGCCGGCGGCGGCGCCGCAGGCGACGAGCGGCGATCGGCTGAAAGGCCTCGCCTGCTCGCCGGGCAAGGTGAAGGGCCGCGCCCGTATCGTGCATGACCCCGCCGACCCGGGACTGCTGGAGCCGGGCGATATCCTTATCACCGCCACCACAAACCCCAGCTGGACCCCGCTATTCCTCGTCGCCAGCGCGGTGGTGACCGAATTCGGCCTCTTCAACAGTCACGCCAGCATCGTGTCGCGCGAGCTCGGAATTCCCTGCGTCGCTTCGGTGCCTGGCGCCACGGCGCGCATCGCGGACGGTGCGCTGATTGCGGTCGACGGCGACACCGGCGAGATCGAGATTCTCGACAACCCTGAACGCGCAGCGGAAAGCGCCGCTGCATGAGTCTGGCGGAAAGCAGCGGCGAAGAGGCGCGCCGCGTCGATGACATGATCGCCTCGCCGGCGATTCACGCCGACCCGAAGGCGTTCGACGCCCTGTTCACGCGGCTGCGCGCCGAAGATCCCGTGCGCTGGACTGAGCCTTCGGACTTCCGGCCGTTCTGGACGGTCTCGAAATATGCCGACATCCAGGCGGTCGAGCGCGATCCGAACTTCCTGAACGCGCCGCGCCTGATCCTGCGGACCCGCGCGCTTGAAGAGCAGACGCGGGCGGCGACGGGCGGCAGCTCGGTTCTTCTGCGCAGCCTCGTCAACATGGACCCGCCTGACCACTTCGCCTATCGCCGTCTGGCCCAGACCTGGTTCACCCCCCAGCGCATCCGCCTCCTCGAGGCCGACTGCCGCGCGCTGGCCCGGGAATGCGTCGATGCGATGCTGGAGCGCGGCGACGCATGCGATTTCGTCGCCGACGTCGCCGTCTGGTATCCGCTCCGCGTCATCATGCGGACGCTCGGCCTGCCGCGCGCTGACGAACCGTTGATGCTCAAGCTGACGCAGGAAATCTTCGGCAGCGACGATCCCGAGATACGGGCCAAGCGCCCGCATGTCGATCTGGCCGCCAGCGTGGCCGAGTTTCAGGCGTTCTTCCGCGAATTGTCGGCGGCGCGCCGCGCGAACCCGACGGACGATCTTGCGACCGTCATCGCGACGGCGGACATCGACGGCCGTCCGATCGCCGATCACGAGGCGCTGTCATACTACATCCTCGTCGCCACGGCCGGCCATGACACGACAAGCTCGACCACGGCTGGCGGCCTGCTTGCGCTGATAGATCATCCCGAAGAACACGCACGCCTGCGCGCCGATCCGTCGTTGCTCTCCGCTGCGGTCGAGGAAATGACGCGGTGGGTTTCGCCGGTGCGCCACTTCTTCCGCACCGCGCGGGAAGACGGCACGCTGCGCGGCCGGCGCATCGCCGCCGGCGACAATCTGATGATGTGTTATCCCTCGGCGAACCGCGACGAAGAGGCGTTCGATGCGCCCTTCGCCTTCCGCGTCGATCGCGCGCCCAACCGGCATATCGCGTTCGGCTACGGACCGCATCTCTGCCTCGGCCAACACCTTGCGCGCATGGAGGTTCGTGTCTTTTTCGAAGAACTCCTGGCGCGCGTCGACGGGTTTGAACGCGCCGGCGCCCCGGCCTGGCTGCAATCGAACTTTGTCAGCGGGCTCAAGACGCTGCCGATCCGCTTCCGGGCGGCGTGAATGTCGGTGCCCTCCCGCGAAGTCGGGTTCGACTTTCAAGACCGCGATGCCCTGGTCGTCGGTGGCTCAAGCGGTATCGGAAACGGCATCGCGCAGCGCTTTCGCCGCGCTGGCGCGAACGTGAGCGTATGGGGCACGCGGCCGGCCGCATCCGACTATGCCGACGTCGAAGGATCGGATCTTTCGGGGCTCTCCTACGCCAGCGTCGATGTCGCCGAGCCGGCGGAGATCGCAGAAGCTGCGGCGCGTTTCGACGCGCTGGACGTGCTGGTGCTGTCACAAGGCATCACGAGGCCCGGTGGCGCCGAGTTCGAGGCTGAGGGCTGGGATCGCGTGATCGCGGTCAACCTGTCCAGCCTGATGTACTGCGCGACGGCCTTTCTTCCGCTTCTCGCGGCCCGTTCGGGCGCCATCGTCGTCGTCAGCTCGGTGTCGGCGGTCAGGGCGCATGCAGACATGCCGGCCTACACCGCGTCGAAGGCCGGCGCGCTTCATCTGACCCGTTCGCTCGCCCTTGCGTGGGCGCGCAAGGGCGTCCGCGTGAACGGCGTCGCGCCGGGCTTTGTCGAGACCAAGCTGACCGCAGCGGCGGCCGGTGACCCATCGCGCCGCGCCGCGAACATGGCGCGCATTCCGGCGGGCCGGTTCGGAACGCCCGACGACATGGCCGACGCGACGATGTTCCTCGCCTCGCCGCTCGCGTCCTATGTCAACGGCCAGACATTATTCGTCGATGGCGGGCTGACGCTCTAACCGGATCGCGCGCAGATCGCCGGATCCGTTCGACCCCAAAAAATGCCATCTCGCTCGGTTGGCGCGCCGCCGCGCCGCGATTATCGTCCGCGCCCCTGATTCTTGGCCGGACGCGTAATGACCCCCGACAATCGCCGTATCGCCACCCTGATCGCTGCTGAAATCAACGCCCGGCCCGAACAGGTGACGGCCGCCATCGAGTTGCTGGACGGCGGCGCGACGGTTCCCTTCGTTGCGCGTTATCGCAAGGAGGCGACCGGCGGCCTCGACGATGCGCAGCTGCGCGATCTCGCCGATCGCCTCGTCTATCTGCGCGAGCTGGAAGCCCGCCGCAAGGCGATCGTCGAATCGATCACGACGCAGGGCAAGCTGACGCCAGAACTCACGGCCAAGCTGGCCGCCGCCGCCACCAAGGCCGAGCTGGAAGACATCTATCTGCCCTTCAAGCCCAAGCGCCGCACCCGCGCCGAGATCGCCCGCGAAAAGGGCCTGGGTCCGCTCGCCGACGCCATCCTTGAGAACCGCAGGCTGAACCCGGCCGAACACGCCGCCGGCTTCATCACCGAAGACGTGCCGGACGCCAAGGCGGCGCTGGAAGTCGCGCGCGACATCCTGGCCGAAAGCTTCTCGGAGAACGCAGATCTCGTGAAGCGCCTGCGCGCCCACATGCATGCCAAGGCGACGCTGCGCGTGCGTGTGGTGGAAGGCAAGGAGGAGGAGGGCGCCAAGTTCTCCGACTATTTCGACCACACCGAAAGCTGGGCGAATGCGCCCAGCCATCGCGCCCTCGCCATGATGCGCGGCCGTGACGCGGAAATCCTCTCGCTCGCCGTCGAGATCGACGCCGACGACCCATCGCCGGTGAAGCCGGTCGAGCGCACCATCGCCGCCGCCTACGACATCGACCCGAACGACCCCGCCGGTCCCTGGCTGATGGACGTCGTCAAATGGGCCTGGCGCGTGAAATTCTCGCTTTCGCTCTCGCTCGATCTGATGCGCGACCTGCGCGAGCGCGCGCAGGACGAGGCGATCCGTGTCTTCGCGCGCAATCTGAAAGACCTTCTTTTGGCCGCCCCGGCCGGCGCGAAGACGACCCTTGGCCTCGATCCGGGCATCCGCACCGGCGTCAAGGTGGCGGTCATCGACCGCACCGGCAAGCTGGTCGACACCGCGACGGTCTATCCTTTTCAGCCGCGCAACGATGTCCGTGGCGCCAAGCTTGAACTGGCGCGCCTCTGCGCCAAGCACGGCGTCGAGCTGGTCGCCATCGGCAACGGCACGGGCAGCCGCGAGACCGAACGCCTCACCGCCGAACTCATCGCCGATCTGCCGGGCAAGAAGCCGGTCAAGGTCGTCGTCAGCGAGGCCGGGGCCTCGGTCTATTCCGCCTCGCCGCTCGCTTCGGCCG
>CAZBPO010000161.1:0-7114 GCA_964493795.1 uncultured Flavobacteriaceae bacterium | reverse complement strand
CATGTTGGCCGACAACGAGATCGACCTGAAACAGGCCGAGCTGACGATCGACTGGTGCGCCTGGGTGCTGGACAATGCCGGGCACGGCGCGGGCGGGCCGGAATCGTCCATCGCCAAGGTGGCGGTATCGGAGGCGCTGTACCGGATCGCCGATCGCTGCGTGCAGATCCTGGGCGGGACGGGGGTGACCGACGACACGCCGGTGCACCAGATTTTCCGCGATATCCGCGCCTTCCGTATCTATGACGGCCCGACCGAAGTGCACAAATGGTCGATCGCCAAGCGCATCAAGCGCGAGGCGAAGGCGCGCTGAAGGCGGCGATCAGTCGGATTCGATTTCGGTCGTGTCGGCGTCGACGGCGATTTTCCAGTCGCCTTTGGCGTCCTTGCGCCAGACGGTCAGATAGAAGCCCGTCTGGTCGGGGCTGCCTTCGGTGACGTAAATCCACTCGCCGATGGTGAAGCCCATCGTGCCGTCGTCGGAGGCGACCGCCTCGTGCGGCTCCCACGAGACCTTGCCGCCTTCGGCATACTCGGCGACCAGCACCTTGCGGATATTGGGCAGGCCGCGCACCAGCCCCTCGCCGTCGTCGAACATGCGGATGTCGGGCGCGGCATAGGCCTGATAGGCGGCGTCGGCGCCCTTTTCATAGGCCAGTTTCGAGAACGCCCGGTCGACCGCGAAGAGCGAATCCTCGTGCGGGCCGGCGAAGGCGGCGGCCGAGAGCAGGACGGCGGAGGCAAGAAGCGTGACGCGGCGCATAGGCGATCTCCCTTGCCCCGCAGTCACGCAAATCCCAGCCGCGCGCGCAAGTCGGAGGCCGTCACGCCGCCCGCCCTGACGTCGCGCAGCGGCGGGGCGTTGTCGCGCTTGGCGAGGCGCTTGCCGGCCGCGTCGGTGAGCAGGCGGTGATGCCGCCATTCCGGCTGAGGCAGGCCGAGAAGCGCCTGAAGCAGGCGGTGGAGATGGGCGGCGGGCTTGAGATCCACGCCGCGCGTCACCAGCGTGACGCCCTGAACGGCGTCGTCCAGCGTGACCGCGAGATGGTAGGAGGCCGGGGTTTCCTTGCGCCCCAGCACCACGTCGCCGAAGATTTCGGGCGTCGCATCCTGCCGGACGCCGCTTTCCACCAGCGTCAGCGGCCCGGCCGCCGCCGCCGCGCGGGCCATGTCGAGGCGCAGCGCATAGGGCGCGCCGGAGGCGGAGCGGGCCGCGCGCGCCTCGCCCGCCAGATGCCGGCATGTGCCGGGATAGAGCGGTCCGTCAGGCCCCTGCGGCGCGCCGGCGCTGGCGGCGATTTCGGCGGCGATCTCACGGCGGGTGCAGAAGCAGGGATAGATGAGGCCGCGCGCGGCCAGCGTATCCAGCGCCGCGCGGTAGTCTGCGAAGTGATCGGACTGACGCCGCACCGGGGTTTCCCATGTCAGGCCCAGCCAGGCGAGGTCTTCATGGATCGCCGCCTCAAATTCGGGTCGGGCGCGGGTGACGTCGATATCCTCGATGCGGAGCAGGAAGCGGCCGCCGCCTTGCCGCGCGGCCTCGGCCGCGAACAGGGCCGAGAAGGCGTGGCCTTCATGCAGATAGCCGGTGGGCGAGGGCGCGAAGCGGGTGACGGGGGCGGTCATCGCGCCGGACCTTGGCGGCGGGGCCGGGCGAATTCAACCGCGTGGACGCTCTGGCCTTGGACGCCGGGCCGGGCCACAATGGCGGCATGACCATCAAGCTCGACGGCCCCCGCGTGCCGCCCAAGGACGGCGCGAAAGCAGACCGCCTTGTCGTCTTCGTCCATGGATACGGCGCCAATGGCGACGACCTGATCGGGCTTGCGCCCTATTTCCAGAAGGCGATGCCGACGGCCGCCTTCGTGTCGCCCAACGCGCCGGAGCGCGTGCCGGGCCAGCCGTTCGGCTATCAGTGGTTCGGCATCACGCGGCTGGACCCTGACCTGATGGCGGCCGGGGCCGACCGCGCCGCGCCGGTGCTGGACGCGTTCCTTGACGAGGAACTGGCGCGGCTGGGCCTCGACGGCACGCGGCTGGCGCTGGTGGGGTTCAGCCAGGGCACGATGATGTCGCTGCATGTGGGGCTGAGGCGCAATGCGCAGCCGGCGGCGATCCTTGGCTATTCCGGCGCGCTGGTGGCCCCGGACCGGCTGGCCGCCGAGATGACCGTGCGCCCGCCCATCGCGCTGATCCACGGCGACGCCGACCCGATGGTGCCGGTGAGCGCCTTGCAGAACGCCGTCAACGCCATCGGCGCGACGGGCCTGCCGGTGCGCTGGCATGTCTCGCGCGGGGTCGGTCATTCGATCGACCCGGAAGGCCTGCATCTGGGCGTCGGGTTTCTGAAAGACGCCTTCGCGGGCACGCTGGATCAGGCGGGTACGGCTCCCTAAGCCTTCACACGGGCGTCATGGCGCTTATATTCACTCCCGTGGTCACTCGAATCACGGGGTTACGGACTTCGTCAGCGCGCGTCACCAGAGCCTGATCCTGAAAGGGGCATGTCGTGCTCGCAGCTGAGCGCGCGCCCGATGCGTGTCCTGCGCTTGTCCTGAACGCCGATTACCGGCCTCTCTCATACTTCCCGCTGTCGCTCTGGTCCTGGCAGGACACGGTGAAGGCCGTGTTCCTGGACCGCGTGATCATCGTCAGCCACTACGACAAATTCGTGCGCTCGCCGGGCATGGAGTTCCAGCTGCCCTCGGTGGTGTGCCTGAAGGAGTATGTGAAGCCGGCGCGCATGCCCGCCTTCACGCGGTTCAACGTGTTCCTGCGCGACCGCTTTCAGTGCCAGTATTGCGGCGACCGGCGCGACCTGACCTTCGATCACGTCATCCCGCGCTCGCGCGGGGGGCGCACGACATGGGAGAACATCGTCGCGGCGTGCTCGTCATGCAACCTGCTGAAAGGCGGGCGGCTGTCGCAGCAATGCGGGATGTGGCCGGCGCAGCGGCCGGTCCGCCCGACCATCCAGGATCTCCAGCGCAACGGGCGGGCCTTTCCGCCCAACTATCTGCACGATAGCTGGCGCGACTATCTCTACTGGGATATCGAACTGGAGCCGTAATGACGGCCTGAATCAAAACAAACGACGACCCGGCCAAGGCCGGGCGGGAGAGACGTGATGTTTTCGCATGTGATGATCGGGACGAACGATCTCGATCGGGCCAAAGCCTTTTATGACAAGCTGCTGGGCACGCTGGGCATCGGCCCGTCGATGGTCGACGGGAACCGCATGTTCTATCTGAGCAAGAGCGGCGTCTTCGCCGTCTCGAAGCCGATCGACGGCGAACCGGCGACCCACGCCAATGGCGGCACGATCGGCTTCGCGGCGGCCTCGCCCGAGCAGGCCGACGCCTGGCACAAGGCCGGCGTGGAAGCCGGCGGCACCGCCATCGAAGAGCCGCCGGGCGTGCGCGAAGGCAGCGTCGGCAAGCTGTATCTTGCCTATCTGCGTGACCCCGACGGCAATAAGCTCTGCGCCATGCACCGCATGGGGTGAGACGCTTCAGGGCGTTTCGCTGTGAAGGCCGGCGGCGACGCCGGCCTTTTCATTTGGCCGCGTCGCGCCACATGCCCCAGAAGGGCGGGGCGTCCTTGCGGGGGCGGTATTCGCTGATGATGCGGAAGCCGTAGCGCTCGTAGAGGCGGGTGTTCTTTTCGTTGGAGTTGTCGAGATAGGCCGGCATGGCGTCGGCATCGACGGTTTTCAGGGTCGCTTCCAGAATGGCCGAGCCGAGGCCTTTGCCGCGCGCGGTGGAGGTGACGCCGACGAAGAAAAGATACCAGTGCGGCGGCTCGGGCGGGTGGTGCTTTTCCATCGCCTCGCCGGTCGCCATGGCGCGGGTCATGCGCGAGAAGCCGGTGAGCCGGATGAGGCGGGGCAGCATGAACAGCATCTGCGAGGGCCGCGTTTTCAGCGCCGACAGTCCGGAGGGCGGCAGCCACACCGCGCCCGCATGGCCGTCGGCGCTCATGAACATGGCGTCGTGCGGCAGGCACTGGCCCTGAAGCGCGAAGTCGAAATAGGCGTTCAGCGCGCGCGGAAAGCCGGTTCCAGAGCGGAAGGTCCATTTCAGGATCGGGTCGTCCTGAAAGGCGTCGGCGAGCAGGGCGGACAGACGGGGGATGTCGGCGCGTCCGGCTTTCACGGGAGACGCGGCGGAAGCTCGGGCGAGGGCGGCCTGTTCGTGATCCATGCGCGCCATGTGGCCGCGCCTGCCGGCCGAGCGCAATGGCCGAGATTGCGCGGGCGGGCGTCAGCGCCTAGTGCTGCGGCCCGATGTTGATCCGACCTGCCCGCCCCGGAGATGAAGCGGCGATCGCCGCCATCATCATGCCCACCATCCGCAGCGGCGAGACCTATGCGCTGGACCGCGACATGAGCGAGGCGGCGGCGCTGGGCTATTGGCTGGCGGTGGAGAAGGAGACTTTCGTCGCCGAGGCGGACGGGGCTCTGGTCGGCACGTACTACATGAAGGCGAACCAGGCGGGCGGCGGCGGCCATGTCTGCAATTGCGGCTATATGACAGCAGCATCTGCGACCGGCCGCGGCGTGGCGCGGGCCATGTGCGCGCATTCCCTGGATCATGCGCGGGCGCGCGGCTATCGCGCCATGCAGTTCAACTTCGTGGTCGCGACGAACACGCGCGCCGTGGCGCTGTGGCGGTCTATGGGCTTTAAGATCGCCGGGCGTCTGCCGCAGGCCTTCCGCCATCCGGCGGAGGGCTATGTCGATGCGCTGGTGATGTTCCGCGCGCTGTAGCGCTCAGACGAGCCTGGCGTCGCGCCACATGCCCCAGATGGGCGGGGCGTCTTCGCGGGCGCGGTATTCGCTGATGACGCGGAAGCCGTAGCGCTCGTAGAGCGGAATGTTGCGCGGGTTGGAATTGTCGAGATAGGCGGGCAGGCGTTCGGCATCGACCATGGGCAGGGTCGCGTCCATCATCGCCGAGCCGAGGCCGCGCCCTCGCGCGTCGGCGCCGACGCCGAGGAAATAGAGATACCAGTGCGGCTCGTGCGGGTGCTCGGCGTCCATCGCCATGGCCAGCGACTTGGCGCGGAACAGGCGCGCGACGCCCAGGATCGGCAGGAATTTCGGGATCAGCCGCAGCATCTCGCGCGGCGGGGTCTCCAGCACATGGAGGTCGGCCGGGGACAGCCAGATGGCCGTCGCGCGCGCATCGCCCGACAGCCACATCTGGTCGGAGGCGACGCATTGTTCGGCCAGCGCGAAATCGAAATAGCGGCGCAGCGCACCGGGATAGGCCGCGCCCTCGCGCAGCGTCCATTGCAGGACCGGATCGTCCATGAAGGCGTCGGTCAGCAATTCGGCCAGATCATCAAGATCGGCGCGCGTCGCCTTGCGCGGCCCGTTTCCGGTCCGGCGCAACGCCTTCTTCGCAAGGGCAGCCATCAGATCCTCTCGCTCAGCCTTATCGCGAGACGGCAACCTGCCTTGATGACGGAGGTGAGAACGGGATAGGCGGGCGCTTCCTTTGCGCCCTCCGCCCGCGCCGTGTCGCGATGTTCGATCTCTTCGGCACGGAAACGGGCGACGACGTCTTCAAGCTCGGCATCCCGGCCTTTGAGACGATCCTGCTGGCGGGCGTAGTGTTCGTCGATGACCTCCTCGACCGCTTCGGTGCAGGCCATGGCGGCCTTTTCACCCATCAGCGCGGTCGCCGCCCCCAGCGCGAATCCGGCGGCATGCCAGACAGGCGCAAGGATCGTGGGGCGCACGTCGCGCTCCGCGATCAGGCGGTCGAAGGTTTCGAGGTGGTGGTCTTCCTGGGCCGCCATGTGGCGCACCAGCTCAGCGGCGCGGGCCGTCGCGGGGCTGGCGCCCAGCACGGCCAGCTGGCCCTGATAGATGCGCACGGCGCCATACTCACCCGCATGATCCACGCGGATCATGCCGGCGATGTCGGCGGGCGTCGCGCCCGGCCGGGCTGGCCGCCCCGGGCGGGGCGGTTCGCGACGGCGTTTGGTTGCGCCTGCGCTCATGCGCGGAAGCGTCCCTTGAGTTGACCCTGCACCATACCCCAGAAGGCGATCGCCGCGAGCAGGGCCGAGATGACGGCGTTCCAGCCGGCCATCGAAAGCCCCATGAAAACCCACGGCGCATCGTCGCATCGGACGATCTTAGCCGTCTCCATGCTGTTCATAAGATCGCCGATCTGGGTTTCGATTGGCTGAATGACGCCGCCACATTCCGAGAGACCCTCCCAGAACTTCCACTCGACGCCGGCGTGAAACACGCCGATCCCGGCCCCGACCAGAAAGGCGATGCCGGCGAAGCCGAGAAAGGCGCGGGAAACGCCCTTTGGTCCGCCGACGAAGGCGAAGGCCAAAAGGGCGGCGACGGCGGCGACATAGTGGGGCGGGCGCTGCCACAGGCACAGGATGCAGGGCAGCAGGCCCATCACATACTGGGCGTAATAGGCGAATCCCAGCATGGCGGCAGGCGCCGCCGCGAGGCCGAGTGAAACGAGACGCAGCCGCTGGCGGACGGTCATGGGCTGCATATGCCTCTTTGGAGGGCGGCTTGCAAAGCCCCACAGGTGGCCCAAGATGGCGTCAAATCTTCACAATAACTTTCCCGCGCAGGAGGCAGCCCATGGTCAACAAGCTCGACAAGGTTCTCTACACCGCCCACGCGACCTCGACCGGAGGACGCGACGGCAAGTCTGTGGCCGCAGACGGCCATCTGGACGTGAAGCTGGACCCGCCCAAGGAGATGGGCGGCAAGGGCGAGGGCACCAATCCGGAATCGCTGTTCGCCGCCGGCTATTCAGCCTGTTTCATCGGCGCGTTGAAGGCGGTGGCGCGGGCCCAGAAGATCGCGGTGCCGCCCGACATCCGTATCGACGCGTCGGTCGGCATCGGCCCGATCAGCCACGGCTTCGGCATCGAGGCGGAGCTGAAGGTCCACATTCCCGGTATGGACAGGGATGCGGCCGAGAAGCTGGTCGAGGCGGCGCACCAGGTCTGCCCCTATTCCAACGCCACGCGCGGCAATATCGAGGTCAAGCTGAGCGTCGTGTGAGCCCGTCTCGATGGCCGCCCGGATTGACGGGCGGCCATGGGCTCTTCTACATGCCGCCCTCAA
>CAZBPO010000160.1:0-7127 GCA_964493795.1 uncultured Flavobacteriaceae bacterium | reverse complement strand
CTGCCGACCAACAAGGTGGTGGGCAGATAGGCGACATGCGCCTTGCCGATGATCGGCGCCAGATGATGCTCGCAATGCGACTCGAAGCGGATATCGCGCAGCGTGATCATCTCGTCGTAACCTTCGACTTCCTCGAAGGTGCGCTTCAGGTACTCCTCGGGGTCTTCGGCATAGCCGCCGAACCACTCCTCGAACGCCCTGGCGACGCGCTTGGGCGTATCGACCAGACCCTCGCGCGCCGGATCGTCGCCGGCCCAGGCCAGCAATGTGCGCACGGCGTCCTCGGCCTCTTCCCGGCTCGGACGGATAAGGGCCGCCGCGTCGTTGGCGGTTTTCCCGATGGCTGCCATTTGTCCCCGCAGCGTTGTGCGGCGCGTGATTTCGCGCCGGGGCGATGGTTCTGATGTGATGGGAAGCGTGCGCGGGTGCGAACGAACCGGCGCGCCGGAACCTTTTGCGGCGCGATTGAGGTAATATGGGCGTGCGAAAGCCGAACCGCCAGCCTTAAAGGGCCGGAGTCCAGATGCTGTGCCGGGGTTCAGTGCATCCGCTGGATGTCGTGGGGGCTGTCCAGCGAGAAGGTCGGGATTTCGACCTCGAACAGGTCGCCGCCGGTCGTCTGTACCTGATAATTGCCGCCCATCATGCCCGAAGGCGCGGTCAGCGGCGTGCCCGAGGTGTATTCGAACTTTTCGCCCGGCTTCAGCACGGGCTGCTCGCCCACCACGCCGAGGCCGCGCGACTCTTGGGTGCGGCCGAAGGAATCGGTGATGCGCCAGAACCGCGAGCGGATCTGCACCGTCTCCTTGCCTTTGTTCTCGATCTCGACCTTGTAGGCCCAGACATAATAGTCGTCTTCCGGCGCGCTCTGGTCCGACAGATAGATCGGCTCGACCGAGACGGAAATGTTCCGCGTTTCAGCCTGATAGTTCCACATGGCCGGCCCTCCGCTCCCCGAAGGTTAACGGGCGATTCACCCCATCAACCTGCAAATCTTTAGGGGCTGATTTGCCCGCGCGGCAAGGGGCCCGAGCGCGTTCACCAAACAAACGCGGAATTAACGTGAAGATTTGAGCGCGGCGTCGATGTCCTCGATCAGGTCGTCGGGGTCTTCCAGGCCCACCGACAGGCGGAACATGCCCTCGGTGATGCCCAGCGCCCGGCGCTCCTCTTCGGGCAGGCGGGCATGCGTGGTGGTGTCCGGGTGGGTCAACAGCGACTTGGCGTCGCCCAGATTGTTCGAGATGTCGATGATCTCCAGCGCGTTGGCGAAGCCGAACGCGGCGTCGCGCCCTCCCGCCACGTCGAACGTCACAACCGTGCCGCCGCCGCTCATCTGCGCCCTGGCCAGCGCCACCTGCGGATGGGTGGCGTCGAAGGGATAACGCACGTTCGAGACGCCGGGCGCGGTCTTCAGATAGGCGATCAGCTTCTCCGCGCCCGCCGCCTGGGCGTTGACGCGCAGCTCCATCGTCTCCAGACCCTTCAGCAGCACCCAGGCATTGAACGGGCTCAAGGTCGGCCCGGTATTGCGCAGATAGATGCCAAGCTTGTCGTCGAACACCTCTTTCTTCGCCAGGATCGCGCCGCCCAGCACGCGGCCCTGTCCGTCCATGTGCTTGGTCGCGGAATAGACGACGATGTCGGCCCCCAGCGCGAAGGGCTTCTGGAACACAGGGCTGGCGAAGACGTTGTCGACCACCAGGAACGCGCCATGGGCGCGGGCGAGGGCGGCGATCGCCTTCAGATCGAAGATCTCGAGCGTCGGGTTCGACGGGGTCTCAAGGAAGAAGGCCTTGGTGTTCGGGCGGATGGCCGTCTCCCAGGTCTTCAGATCGGCCCCGTCGATCAGGGTCGAGGCGATGCCGAGGCGCGGCAGAAGGTCCTCCACCACATAGCGGCAGCCGCCGAACAGCGCGCGCGAGGAAACCACATGGTCGCCGGCGCTCAGCGTGCCCAGAAAGGCCGCCGTCACCGCCGCCAGCCCCGATGCCGTCGCCCGGCACTCGACGCCCTCCGGCGCGTCTTCCAGCATGGTCAGCCGCTCTTCGAACGCGGCGACCGTGGGGTTCGAGAAGCGGGAATAGATGAAGCCCGGCTCCTCGTTCTTGAAGCGGCGCTCGGCCGAGCCGGCGTCGGGATAGGCGAAGCCCGAGGTCAGGAACAGCGCCTCGCTCGTCTCGCCGTGCTGCGAGCGCACCAGGCCGCCGCGCACCGCGCGCGTGCGGGGCCGCAGGGGCCGGGAAGGATTGTCGTTCGTCATGGCCAACGCCTCGCAACAAAAAAGCCCCGTGATCCGCTATGGGTCCGGGGCCGGCGCGTGCGTGTCGCCATCGTCCCGGCCTTTTAGCGGTTGTCGTATCCCGCATGCGGCCCGCAAGCCGACCGGCTCAAATCTCCGCATGCAAGGGATGCGATAGTCTCAGCCCTCGCTTCCGTCAAGCCGCGCCTCGGCTATAAAGGCGGCATGACGCCGACCGATGAACCGCTTCTGGGCGGGCTGGACGACCCGCAGGCCGAGGCCGGCCCGCGCCACACGACCGGGCTGCTGCCGGGGCAGATGCTGCGGGCGATGATCCACGCGCACGAGATCGGCGCGGCGGCCGACATTCGCGACGAACAGATTCAGCCCGCCAGCCTCGACCTGCGGCTCGGCAATGTCGCCTATCGCATCCGCGCCAGCTTCCTGCCCGGCGAGGGCAATACGGTGCGCGACAAGCTGGAACAGGTCGTGATGCACGAGATCGACCTGACCAAGGGCGCGGTGCTGGAAACCGGCTGCGTCTATCTCTGCCCGCTGATGGAGCATCTCAAGCTCGGCTGGCGCATCTCCGGCGCGGCCAACGCGAAAAGCTCGACCGGCCGGCTCGACGTCTTCACCCGCCTCGTCACCGACGGCGCGCGCGAGTTCGACACCATCCCCGAGCAGTATTCGGGCCCGCTCTGGGCCGAGATCAGCCCCCGCACCTTCTCGGTGCTGGTGCGCACCGGATCGCGGTTGAACCAGCTTCGCCTGCGCCGCGGCTCGCCGGTCGCGACCGACGCGCAGCTGAAAAAGCTGCATGCCGAGATCGGCCTGGTGTCGGGCGTCGATGCCCGCATCGACAAGGGCGTCGGCTTTTCCATCGACCTCAACGGCGATGCGTTGACCGGCCTTGTCGGCTACCGCGCCAAGCGCCATGCCGGGGTCATCGACATCGACAAGGTGGGCGTCGCCGATCCGCAGGATTTCTGGGAGCCGGTCTATGCCCGCAAGCGCAGCGCCATCATCCTGGACCCCGGCGAATTCTATATCCTCGCCTCGCGCGAGGCGGTGACCATCCCGCCCGACTGGGCCGCCGAAATGGTGCCTTACGATCCGCTGGTCGGCGAATTCCGCGTGCATTACGCCGGCTTCTTCGATCCGGGCTTCGGCTATTCCGGGGCGGGGGGCTCGGGCAGCCGCGCGGTGCTCGAGGTGCGCAGCCACGAGGTCCCCTTCGTGCTGGAACACGGCCAGACCGTCGGCCGCCTGATGTTCGAGCGCCTGATCGAGCCGCCCCAGCGGCTCTACGGCCAGGGCATCGGCTCCAACTACCAGCGCCAGGGGCTGGCGCTGTCGAAACACTTCAAGCGGGCCTGAGCCGTTCGCGCCTTTACGCCGCGTGCGCGCGCAGGAATGCGTTCACGACATAGGCGACGCGGCGCTCCACGTCCTCCGGATCGAACGGCGCGGGTACGCCGTAGAGCCGCTTCATGAAGAGATGGCCGTAGGTGAACGAGGCGAAATGCTCGGCGGTCAAGACCGGGTCGTCGATCTTCAGCCTGCCGGCCGCGTCCTGGGCCGCCAGCCAGTCGGCCAGCGCCCGCACGAAACGTCCGGGGCCGTGGGAATAGATCTGCGACATCAGCGTCTGCGCGTTCGGCGCCGCGATCATCGCACGCATCATCCGCGTGTTGTCGGGCGCGACGATCTTGGTCTGGTAGAAGCGCGCGATGCGGGTCAGCACCTCGCGTGGATCGGCGTCCGGGCCGGCGCTGACGATGGGCTCGATCATCTCCGAGATCCGGTCGTCGAC
Source organism: uncultured Flavobacteriaceae bacterium (assembly GCA_964493795.1). Taxonomy (GTDB): domain Bacteria; phylum Pseudomonadota; class Alphaproteobacteria; order Micropepsales; family Micropepsaceae; genus JADZAI01. The sequence goes on along the minus strand of CAZBPO010000160.1, from coordinate 3,069 downwards.
CATCGCGTGGAACAGCTGCTCTTTCGAGCCGAACTGATTGTAGATGGTCTGCTTGGAGACCTCGGCTTCGAACGCGACCTCCTCCATCGAGGCGTTATAGCCCTTTTCGGTGAAGACGCGGCGCGCCGCCTCGATCACGGCGCGGCGCTTGCGCGAGGCGCGCGGCCGGGGGTGGGGCGGCAGGGTCGTTTGCGAAGACATCAGTGCATCTCCTGTGCGAGCCGGTTCACCGGCTTGTCGAGGAAAACCATCAGGATGGCGGCGATCGCGAACGCGACGGCCAGGATGACGAAAAGGTCCGAGAAGGCGAGCACGCTCGCCTGCTGGTAGGTGATCTGGCCCAGGGCTTTCAGCGCGGCCATCTGCCCGTCGCCGCCGGGCATGATCTGTTCGTAGCGCGCGGCGAAAGCGTCGAGGAAAGCCTGCGCCTCCGGATCGCCCGCCTGCAGTCCTTCGCGCAGCCGGGCCCAGTGCAGGTTGATGCGGTCGGTCATCTGGGTGTTCAGCACCGCCAGCCCGAAGGCCCCGCCGGTATTGCGCATAAGGTTGAAAAGGCCCGACGCGCCGCGCACCTGATCCGGCGACAGCGACTGGATCGCCATGGTCTGCACCGACAGCATCGTCGTCATCAGCCCGACGCCGCGCAGCGCCTGGGGCAGGAACAGGTCCCAGAACCCGGTTTCGGTGGTCAGCGGCTGGAACTGCCAGGCCGACAGCAACAGCAGCCCGAACCCGACGCCCGCCAGCAGCCGCAGGTCGATCTTCTGCGAAAGTTGCCCGACCACCGGCGCGGTCAGGAACATGAAGATGCCGGTGACCCACAGCCATTCGCCGATCTGAAGGCTGGAGAGCTGCTGCACCCGTCCCAGATAGAGCGGCAGCAGATAGGTGATGCCGAACAGCCCGACGCCGACCACGAAAGCCATCATCGTGCCCAGCGCGAAATTCCGGTTGGCAAAGGGCGTCAGATCGACGATCGGGTGCGCCCGCGTCAGCGTGCGCCAGAAGAACAGCACGCCTGCGATCAGCGACACCGCCGCGAGGTTGCGGATCTCGGCGTCGTGGAACCATTCGTTCGCCGCGCCTTCCTCCAGCACATACTGGAAGGTGCCCAGGAAGAGCGCGAGCAGGGCGAGTCCCGCGAAATCTAGATTCTTCCAAAGGCTCCAGTCAGGCTCGTCGATGTCCATCGTCAGCCAGACCGTGACGGCGACGAAGATGCCCGGGATGATGTTGATGAAGAACAGCCAGTGCCAGCTGACCAGTTCGGTGATGTAGCCGCCCAGCGTCGGGCCGATGGTCGGGGCCAGCGTCACGACCAGCCCGACGAACGCGGTCGCCGCCGCACGCCGTTTGGCCCCGAACACCAGGAACGAGGTCGCGAAGGTGGTGGGGATCATCGCGCCGCCGATGAAGCCCTGCAGCGCGCGCCACACCATCATCTCCTCGATCGACGAGGCGAACCCGCACATCAGGCTGGCGAAGGTGAAGCCCGCCGCCGACGCCGTGAACAGCACGCGCGTCGAAAGCATCCGGCTCAGATAGCCGGACAGCGGAATCATCACGACCTCGGCGATGAGATAGCTGGTCTGCACCCAGCTCACCTCCGAGGCCGAGGCCGAAAGCCCGGCCTGTATCTGCGACAGGCTCGATGAGACGATCTGGATGTCCAGAACCGCCATGAACATGCCCACGACCATGGCGAAGAAGCCGAACAGCACGATCTTCCCGCGCTGTTCGATCAACGGCTTCATCATGGTCGGCGCGGCGGCCTCGCTCATCGCCCGGTCCTAGCGCGAGGTCGCCGCCTCGACGGGGCGGGGCGCAGGCGCCAGCACAGAGCCTTCGCCGTCGCCTTCGCCGCGCGTATCGACCGCCACGGTCACCGACATACCCGGCCGCAGCAGCGCCAGCGCGGCGGGGTCGCCCGTCAGGCGCAGCTTCACCGGCAGGCGCTGCACGATCTTGGTGAAGTTGCCCGTCGCGTTCTCCGGCGGCAGCAGCGAGAACTCCGAGCCGGTGGCCGGCGCGAAGCTGTCGATCGTGCCGGTCAGCTCAAGATCGGGAAAGGCGTCGACGGTGACGCTGGCCAGTTGGCCGCGTCGCATCGCGCCGGCCTGGGTCTCCTTGAAATTGGCGACGATATAGACGTCGGGCAGCTTGACCACCGCCATCAACTGCGCGCCGGCGCGCACATACTGGCCGTCCTGCACGGTGCGTGCGCCCACCACGCCGGCGAAGGGCGCGCGGATGACCGTGTGCTCCAGGTCGATCGCCGCCAGCTTCTCGGCGGCCCGGGCGGCGTCGAGATCGGCCTGGTTCTGGCCCCGTGTGGCTTCGATGACCGCCAGCTGCTCGCGCTCCGCGGCCAGCGCGGCCATCGCGCTGTCGACCGCCGCCTTGGCCTTGTGCGCGTCGGCCAGCGCCTGATCATAGGCCTGCTTCGAGCCGCTGCCCGAGGCGCGCAGCTCCCGCGCCCGTTCAAGATCGGCGTCGGCGCGCTTCTGGTCGGCCAGCGCGCTGTCGACGCGGGCCTGCGCCGCCTCGATCAGCTTCTCTTCCAGCAAAAGCTTGGACGCGAGGCTGTCGAGCGCCGCCTGCTTGGCTGCGGTCACCGCCCGGGCCTGATCCAGCCGGGCCTTAAAATCGGCGTCGTCGATCGTCACCAGCACGTCGCCGGCCTGAACCGTCTGGTTGTCGGCGATCTGGACCCGCGCGACATATCCCGCGACCCGTGCGGCGATCGCCGCCGTGTCGGCCTTCACATAGGCGTCGTCGGTCGAGACGATGAAGCGCCCGTGCGTGAGATAGGCGAAGGCGTAGCAGCCGCCCATGCCGACGACGAGGACGGCCAGGGCGATAAGCGCATACCGACGCATGAGCGCCTCGAATGGAATGGATGGACTTCTGAGTCCAATATTGGAAAATGGACTCCAGAGTCAAGTTTACCACACGTCAGCGCCGAAAAGAGGCCGCTTTGCGCTGCCTTTGTGTGCGTGCTAACGAGGCGCCGCTGCGGGTGTAGCTCAATGGTAGAGCAGAAGCTTCCCAAGCTTACGACGAGGGTTC
>CAZBPO010000159.1:0-7134 GCA_964493795.1 uncultured Flavobacteriaceae bacterium | reverse complement strand
GGGCGCTGGTGGATCGCTTTGCGATCGACGGCGCCCGCACCACGCTCGCCGCGCGCCGCGCCGACAGGTCCATATTGTATTCGGCCGAACCCTGATTGTCGGTGTGCCCCAGGATCAGCAGCTTCAGCTCGGAATGGCGCACCAGCAGCTTGTTGATCTCGATCAGCGTCGGATCGGCTTCAGGCTTCAACGTGTCCTTGTCGGTATCGAAGCTCAGCGTATAGAGGCTGACGCGGCCATCGCGCCGGATCGCTTCCATCATCTCGTCGGCGGTTTTGACGACGATCTTGCCGGTCTCCATCTCCTTGGTCTTCACCACCTGCACCCAGGTGACGGCCTGCCCGTCCTTCTGGCCCACCAGCACCAGCGCATAGACCGCGCCGTCTTCGGCGGGCAGCTTCTGGAATGTATAGCGGGCATGATCCCAATAGGCGGTCGAGTTGCCCGGCCGATGATCGAACAGCTCGCCCATCTGATAGGGCAGCTGGTCCTTCTCGCCGACGAAGCAGGCGGCGTCCATGCACTCGAACAGCGGCTCGAACCCGTTCGCCTTCAGCGCCAGCTGATAGTTGCGATAGACCTCCAGCGACGACCGGTTCGACGGGATCATGTAACGGATCTTCCAGATCTCGCCTTCCATGCGCTGCCATTCGCTGCCCGAACGATCCTTCTGGTTGTTCGGCACCTTCGACGTCCAGTCGTTCGGCGCGATCAGCGCATAGGCCTCGTCGTAATCCGAATGCGTGTATTCGACGATCTCCGATCCTTCATACCGCCCGACGAGCGGATGATCCTCGCTGTCCGGGATGTCCTCGGCCAGCGCAGGAGACAGCAGCATCGCGGCCAGCGCCGCAGCCTTGAACGCAAATCGCATCTCGTCGCCTCCCGTTCGTCTCGCCACCAAGCGTAATGCACGTCCGGCCGGTTCCCCAAGCCGCGCGAACACGGAACTTTCAGACTTGAGCGGCGCTCAACGGCCGGGGACTGCTACGGCAACAGCGCCGCCGCCGTCTCCCACAACGCAGCGGTCAGCACATCGGCGCGCTCGGCCCGAGCCAGCGCGGCAGCCTGACCGGCCCAGGCTTGCATCCGCTCCAGATCGCCGCTTTTCGCCGCGGCGGCGCGCATGGCCGACACCAGCCCCCGCTGCACCGGATAATCGGCCGGCGACGGCGCGTCCGGCCCGGCCATGGCGCGCGCATAGCCGGTCGCGATCCCCCGCCCCAGACGGCCGCTGAAGGCGCGCGTCGGCATCGTGTCTTCCGGCTCCAGCGTCGTCAGCCGCTCCGCCCAGGCCGGCGGCAGCGCCACTTCAGGGCAGCGCAGATAGGCGGTGCCGATCTGCACCGCGCTCGCCCCCAGCGTCAGCGCCGCAGCGATGCCCCACCCGTCCGCGATGCCGCCCGCGGCGATCACCGGCACGCTCAACGCATCGGCCAGACGCGGCGTCAGCGCCATCAGGCCAACGGCCTCCCGGTCGGCGTCGTGCCGGTCGAACGCGCCGCGATGGCCGCCCGCCTCAAAGCCCTGCGCGATCACCGCATCGGCGCCGGCCGCCTCTGCCGCCCTGGCTTCGGCCAATGTCGTCGCGGTCGCGAACCAGTCGATCCCGGCCGCCTTGAAGGCCGCGACCTGCACCGGCGTGAACAGGCCCATGATCGACGACACCGCGCGCGGCCGCGCCGCCAGCACGGCGTCGCACTGCGCCTGAAAACCCACCAGCTTCGCCTCGCCCGCGTCCGCCGCCGGCTCCGGTCCCCAGTCCTTCAGGAACGCCCGCACCCGCGCCTCGTTCGCCGCGTCGCGCAGGGGCGGCGGATCGGGCGTCCACAGATTGATCTGGAAAGGCCCGAACGGACGCGCCCGGTCCGCCCACGCGACGATCTCGTCCGGCGTCGACATCAGCGCGCCCAGCGCGCCCATGCCCCCGGCGCGCATCACCGCTTCGGCCAGCGCATCCTGCTTCAGTCCGGCCATCGGCGCCTGCAGGATCGGCGCAGAAAGGCCGTATCGCGCGCAGAACCTCTCGGCCCGCTCGCGCGCGGTCATCAGATCACCGCTTCAATCAGGAACGGCCCGCGCCGTTTCATCGCGCCGCTGAACGCCGCCTCGAACGCCTCCGCCGTATCGCAGCGCACGGCGTCCACGCCCATGCCCTTGGCCAGCGCCACGAAGTCCAGCTCGGGATTGGCGAGGTCATACATCGCCAGCGTGCGCGGCCCCGGATTCTGCGCCCCCGTCCGCATCATCTCCACCTTCAGGATCGCGTAGGAGCGGTTGGCGAAGATCACCGCGCAGAGATCGAGATTCTCGCGCGCCGCCGTCCACAGCGACTGGATCGTGTACATCGCGCTGCCGTCGCCCTCCAGGCACACGGTCTTGCGCTCAGGGCACGCCGTCGCCGCGCCCACCGCCACCGGCAGGCCCTGCCCGATCGACCCGCCCGTCAGTTGCAGCCAGTCATGCTGCGCCGCGCCGCCGGTCGAAACGAACGCCCCCGCGCTCGACGTCGCACCCTCGTCCGAGACGATCGCCCCTTCGGGCAGATGCCGGGCGATCGTCGCCCCCGCCTTCATCGCGTCCAGCCTGCCCGCCGGAGCGTCCGGCAGCGCCGCCTTCACCAGCGGAACCTCGCCGGCCTTCAGCGCGTCGGCCAGCGCGCGCAGGCCTTCCAGCGCGTCCTCGTCGGTGCGGGCCAGCGTCACCACCTCGGCCCCGTCCGGGGTCAGCGCCCCGCGCCGGCCGGGATAGGCGAAGAACGCCACCGGCGGCTTGGTCGAAACCAGCACCAGATGCGTCACGCCTTTCAGTTCTTCCTCAACGGCCTCGGCGAAATAGGGCAGACGCCGCACCATCGGCCGCCCGGCCCCACGCGCCATCCGGCCGACGAAGGTATCGCAGTAAAGCCGCGCGCCGGTCTTCGCCGCGATCGCCGCCGCCAGCTCCAGCCCTTCGCCGGTCAGCACAGGGTCCGACAAAAGCAGCGCCGAGGCCGATCCGTGCGCCAGCGCCACCCGCGCCGCCGCCACCGCGCCCGCTTCGGGGGCCTGCGCCGGAACGACCGCACGCGGCCCTGCCGGCCCCTTCGACGGCGACCAGGCCGTATCGGCCGGCAGGATCAGCGTGGCGATGCCCGCCGCCGCTTCCTGCGAAACGGCCACCGCCTCGGCCGCCGCCTCGCCCACCTCGTCCGCTGTATCGGCCGACCTGATCCACTTCGAGACCGGCTTGGCGAAGCCCGCAAGGTCGCTCGCCAGCGGCGCGTCCAGCGTCCGGTGCGAGACCGCATGGTCGCCCACGATGTTCACGATGGGCGAACGCGCCCGCCGCGCGTTGTGCAGATTGGCGAGGCCATTGGCCAACCCCGGCCCCAGATGCAGCAGCGTGCAGGCCGGCTTGCCCGCCATGCGCGCATAGCCGTCGGCCGCGCCGGTCGCCACACCTTCGAACAGGCACAGCGACGCCTTCAGCGTCTCGGCCCGGCCGATCGCCGCCACCGCGTGCATCTCCGAGGTGCCAGGATTGGTGAAGCACTGCTCCACCCCGCAATCCTCCAGCGTCTTCACGAGAGCTTCCGCGCCCGTCATGGCGATGTCGCTCATCGTGATGCTCCGGTGTCAGTTCAGGAAGGGGACGAAGATGTTCACCAGCACGACCACGCCGAACAGGCCGATCAGCACGCCGGTCACGCGGTTGATGATGACGATCGAGCGGTCGCCGATCTGGCGGTGCGCGAAATAGGTGATCGACACGATCACCGCCCACCACAGAGTCGAGCCCAGGATCACCGCCAGCACGAACACCATCGCGCCGATATAGACGGGCGCGCCGGCCGGCATCAGCGCGGTCACGGTCGCGCCGACGGCGGTGAAGAAGATCAGCGTCGCGGGGTTGATCACGGTCAGGCCGAAGGTCGAGATCAGCGCGCTGATCATGCCCGTGGTCTGCTCCTCCGCCTTCTCGCCCTTCTCTTCGATCCGGCGGATCTGCGGCTTGGTCAGCAGCGCATACACCGCATAGCCGATCAGGACCGCCGCCCCCACCAGCTCAAGAAAGGCGCTGTGTTCGCGGATCAGGTCAGACAGGCTCGACAGGCCGAACGCCACCAGCGCGGCGAAGAAGCCGTCGCCCAGCGCCGCGCCCAGCCCCGACAGGAACCCGTTCAGCGGCCCGTAATGCAACGTGCGCCGGATGCAGATGATGTTCACGGCGCCGATCGGCGCAGCGGCGATGAAGCCGAAGCCGAAAGCGGTCCCCGCGAGCGCCATCCACGCCCAGATCAGTTCGCCATCCATCAGGTCGATACTATCCCTGAGTCCGGCGCATCTGCATACACGCGGGCGACATCCGCCGCCCGGCGCTCAAGGCTCAGCGCCTGATTGACGTAACCTTTGTCGGTCAGCTCACCGGCTTCCAGATTCGGCGGTTCCACAAGCAGCGCAAGGCGTTTGATCCGGGTCGACGAACCCGGATTGCGCGCGTTATGGGCCTCCAGACCGGCCTTCAGGCTGGCCAGGATGCGCGGATCGGCCGCAGCCTCGGCGGCCGTCATGTCGGCGCCGGTCAGCGCCTTGCACCCGGCCAGATTGGGCCAGGCCAGAATCGCGACATAGGGCTTGTCCAGCCCCGCCACCAGCGCGTCCTGGATCAGCCCGCCGCCCGCCTCGATGGCCTGGATGCGCAGCCGCCCGGCGTTCACGAAGGTGCCGGTGTCCAGCTTGAAGTCCTCCACCACGCGCCCGTCGAACACGAAGCCCTTGGTCGGGTCTTCCGGGTCCACGAACTTGGCCGCGTCCCCAAGGCAGTAAAAGCCTTCCTCGTCGAACGCCTTGGCCGTCAGGTCGGGGCGCTTCAGATAGCCGGGCGTGATGCACGCGCCGCGGGCCCTGACCTCCATCTTCGTGCCCACCGGGGCCAGCTTGATCTCCACCCCCGGCAGCGGCAGCCCGATCAGCCCCATGCGCTCGGTCGTCCAGTGCACGTTCATGATCGTCGGCGCGGTCTCGGTCGCGCCATAGCCCGACGAGAACGACAGCCTTTCGCCGGTCAACCGGGCCGCCACCGCCTGGATGCGGTCGCCCAGATCCTGGCTCAGCGCCGCGCCGCCATAGGCCAGGCCCTTCATGCGCCCGAAAAACGTCTCGGCCAGCTTCGGGTCGCGTTCCAGCTCCGGGGTCAGCATGCCCCACGCCGCCGGCACGTTGGAATATGAGGTCGGCGAGATCTCGCGCAGATTGCGCAGTGTCTCGGCGAACCCGGCCGGCGTCGGCGAACCGGCGTCGATATACAGCGTGCCGCCCCAGGTCGTCGTGCCGTTCAGCACCGAATTGCCGCCGAAGGTATGGTTCCAGGGCAGCCACGACAGCGTCACGGCCGGCGGCTCGTTCGCCGCATCGGCCAGCATCGAGCGCAGCATCGCCGCGTTCACGCACATCATCCGATGCGTGTTGATCGCCGCCTTGTGCATGCCGGTCGAGCCCGAGGTGAACAGATACTTCGCCACCGCGTCATAGGTCAGCTTGCCATACGCCGCCTCGGCCGCCGCGCCGTTTGGCTCGGCCGTCAGCGCCGAGATCGGCTCGCTGTCGAACCCGTCCGCGCCGGCGACGCTGTGAAACAGCTTCACGCCCGTCAGGTCCAGCGCCTGCAATCCCTTGGCATAGGGGCGCAGATCGTCGGCCCAGATCGCCTTCGGCTCCACCAGCCCGAACACATGTTTCAGCTTGGCGAAATCGGTCGACATCGTGGAATAGGCGCGGCTCACCGGGGCCACCGGACACCCCGCCAGGATCGCGCCATAGGTCATCAGCGCGTGGTCGATGCTGTTGCCGCTCAGGATCATCAGCGGCGTCGCTTCGCCGTTCAGGCCCCGCGCGATCAGGCCCGCCGCGATCCGGTCGATGGTCTCGTTCGCTTCGGCATAGGTGATCTCGCGCCAGCCATCCCGGCCGGGCACGCGCTCGGCCAGCCAGATGCGGTCGCCCGCTTCCTTCGCCCAGCGGCGGAACGGCGCGATCAGGTTTTCCGGCGCATCCACCACCGGATACGGGTTGCGCAGGATCAGCGTGCCGTCGTCGCGGCGCTCGATCTCCACGCGCGGCGGCTTGTTCGCGCTCTTGCGGAACGGCGCGGCGTTCACCGTGGCGTGGGCGTTCACGCCGTCACGTCCACGATCACGCGGCCGCGCACCTTGCCCGCCAGGATGTCGGGCCCCATGCCCATCACGTCTTCCAGCGACACCGTGCGCGACATCGCCTTCAGCTTGTCCTTGTCCAGATCGGCCGCCAGCCGCTCCCAGGCCTCCAGCCGCTTCGCCTTGGGGGCCATCACGCTGTCGATCCCGGCCAGCGTCACGCCGCGCAGGATGAACGGCGCCACCGATCCCGGCAGGTCCATGCCCTGCGCCAGCCCGCAGGCCGCGACCGTGCCGCCATATCTCGTGCCGCCCAGCGCGTTCGCCAGCGTCTTCGAGCCGACGCTGTCCACCACGCCCGCCCAGCGTTCCTTGTTCAGCGGCCTGACATCGCCCGACAGTTCGGCGCGCGGAATGACCGACGCCGCGCCAAGGCCCTTCAGATAGTCGGTTTCTTCCTCGCGGCCGGTCGAGGCGATCACCTCAAAACCCAGCTTCGCCAGCAGCGCCACCGCCACCGAACCCACGCCGCCCGCCGCCCCGGTCACCAGCACCGGGCCTGACGACGGCGTCACGCCATTCCGCTCCAGCGCCAGCACGCACAGCATCGCCGTATAGCCGGCGGTGCCGATCGCCATCGCCTCGGCCGACGAGAACGTGTCGGGCAGCCTGACAAGCCAGTCGCCTTTCACCCGCGCGCGGGTCGCGTATCCGCCCAGATGCGTCTCGCCGACGCCCCAGCCGTTCAGCACCACCTTGTCGCCGGCCTGGAAGTCCGGGTTTCCCGAGGCTTCCACCACGCCGGCGAAATCGATGCCGGGGATCATCGGCCAGCGCCGCACCACGGGGGCCGCGCCGGTCAGCGCCAGCCCGTCCTTGTAGTTGATGGTCGAATGCGAGACGGCGACGGTGACGTCGCCCTCCATCAGATCGGCGTCGCCCAGTTCGGCGATCCGGCGCGACGGCGCGCCCTCGCCCTTCTCCAGCAGTACGGCCCGGAA
>CAZBPO010000158.1:4394-7144 GCA_964493795.1 uncultured Flavobacteriaceae bacterium | reverse complement strand
CGCACAGGCGCTCGATCAGCGCGTTGTCCGCGTAATGCGGATGCTTGGCCACCACCCGTCCCAGGCTTTCCAGAACCTCCCTGACGGCTTGATGGAACTCGTCCTCGCCCGCATTCCTGTGCAGAACTTCTGCAAGGATCGGCGCCAGCTTTTCGTCGATCTGAACCACTTACGTCACGCGCTTTGAAATGAAAGAACGTGAGGCCTCTAGCCAAGCGGACGGCCCTTGCAAAGCGCTTTCAGGCCCGCAGAGGAACAGGCGTAATGACCGGTCGTCGCTTGACCTTACGGCCGGCAGGGCTTTCCTGCCGGCCCCGACTTTATTGAGCCAAGACCTGACTCTTTATTAGGCGAATTCCAATTAAGACTATTTATCAGGCAGACCTACCCGCGCGCCACATAGACCGCCTGCGGGGCCATGTATTCCAGCAGCCCCTCCATCCCGTTCTCCACGCCGAAGCCGGAATTCTTGTGCCCGCCGAACGGCGTGTCGGGGCGCAAATTGAGGTTCTGGTTCACCCACACCGTGCCGGTCTCCATGCGCCGCGCGATTTCGACCGCCTTGTCGACATCCTTCGACCACACCGCCCCGGCCAGCCCGTAATCGCTGGCGTTGGCGCGGTCGATCACCTCGTCGACTTCCTTGAACTTCAGCATCGGCAGGATCGGGCCGAACGCCTCTTCCTGCACCACGCGGCTGTCCTCGGGCGGGTTGTCGACGATGGTGACGGGAATGAAGAAGCCGCCGCTTTCCGGGGCCGCGCCCTGGATCAGCGTCAGCTCGTTCTTCTTGGCGTCCTCCAGCAGGTCCAGCACGCGCTCGTATTGCCGCTTGTTCTGGATCGGGCCCAGCACGGTGCCCTGTTCGCCGCCATCGCCCATCTTCACGGCCTTGGCGATCCCGGCCAGACGGTCGCGCAGGCCGTCATAGACCGCCTCGTGCACGTAAAGCCGTTTGGTCGCGACGCAGATCTGCGCGGTGTTGAAGAACGCGCCGAAGAATATCTTCTGCGCCACCTCGTCTAGGTCGACGTCCGGCATCACGATGGCGGCGTCGTTGCCGCCCAGCTCCAGCGTCACGCGCTTCAGGTCTTTCGCCGCACTCTCCATCACCCGCTTGCCCGTGGCGGTCGAGCCGGTAAAGGAAATCTTGGCGAAGCCCGGATGCGAGGTCATCAGCGGGCCCAGTTCGTCGCCGCCCGAGATGATGTTCAGCACGCCCGGCGGAAACACGTCGCGGAACAATTCCCCGATCTTCAGCGTGCACAGCGGCGTGAACGGCGAGGGCTTCAGCACCATCGTATTGCCGGCCACCAGCGCGGGGGCGACCTTCCACATGGCCAGCGTCACCGGGAAATTCCACGGCGCGATGGCGCAGATCACGCCCAGCGGCACATAGCGCGTCTCGATCAGCTGGGCGGGCGAATCCTCGCTCACATGCACCGGCGGCGTCATCTTCGACACAGCGTGCAGCCACGCGCCTGCGCCCTGGATTTCCTGCGTCGCGGCGTCCACCGGGCGGCCCTGCTCCTTGGTGAACAGCCGCCCCAGCGCCTCGGCATTCGCCAGCAGTACGTCGCCGGCTTTCTTCACCAGCGCCTGGCGCTCCTCGATGGGCCGCGCCTTCCAGCTTTTGAACGCGGCGCGGGCCGATTCAACCGCCGCGTCCAGCTCGGCCTTGCCGGCGTCGGGCGCCTGGGCGAAGGCCTCGCCGGTCGCCGGGTTCACCACCTCGATGGTCGCGCCGGCGCTTACCGGCTTGCCGTCGATGGTCATCGTATAGTCGCGGTCGAACTGCATGGGTGTCTCCTGGGGTTTCGTATTCTTGTGATGTCGGTTCTTGTCGGCGCGGCCCGTCAGGCCATCGTCAGCACGACCTTGATGCAGTCGCCGTGATGCTGGGCCGCGATCGCCTCGTTGATCTGCTCGAACGGAAAGGTCTTGATCATCCGCTCGAAGGGCAGGCGGCCCTCGCGCCAATGCTGCATCAGTTCGGGCAGGAAGGTGTCGGGGTCGCTGTCGCCCTCGATGATGCCCTTCACCGTGTGGCCGAACGTCATCGCGGTGTTCACTTCGCCGGGCAGCGGCGTGCCCGGCGGCGCGATGCCGACGATGCCGAAAACGCCCTTGGGGGCCAGCGCCCCCATCACGGCGGCCTGCACGGCGGGCACGCCCGTCGTGTCGAAGGCGTAATCGACGCCGATCGGCGAAATCGCGCGCACTGCGGCGGCCAGGTCTTTTTCGGCGTTCGGGTCGATCACATGCGTCGCCCCCAGTTCCAGCGCCAGCGCGCGCCGCGCCGCATGCGGCTCCACCAGGATGATCGTCGAACAGCCCTGAATCTTGGCCCCCATCACGGCGGAAAGGCCCACCGGCCCGCCGCCCGTCACCAGCAAGGTCGATCCGGCGGGGCAGGCCAGCGAGCGCATCACGCCGCCAGCGCCCGTCTGGATGCCGCAGCCGAGCGGCCCGATCAGCTCCAGCGGAATGTCGCCCGGCACCTTCACCACATTGCGCTCATAGGTCAGCGCGTGGGTGGCGAATGACGACTGGCCGAAGAAATTGCTGCCGATGTCGACGCCTTCGCAGGTCAGCGGGGTCGAGCCGTCGGTGCGCCGCCCGGCATAGTTCAGCATCGGCATGGTGTGGCAATAGGCGGCGTCGCCCGCATCGCAGCGTGCGCACGCCCCGCACGAGCGGAAGGTGATCGCCACCCGGTCGCCGGGGGCCACCTTCTTTACCGCTGAACC
>CAZBPO010000158.1:537-4384 GCA_964493795.1 uncultured Flavobacteriaceae bacterium | reverse complement strand
ACCAGAATCTCGTCGGCGCGCGGCGCGCCCAGCTCGATGGTCTTCAAAGCAAACGGCTTACCCGCGCCCTCTGCAACAGCGGCCCTGACCTGCATGACATTTCCTCGAATGGTTCTTATCCGAGGGAGAGTAGGGCAGCATTTTTCCGCTGCCTATCGCGGAGATGGAGCGCCAGGCCCCAACCTTCCGATCCAGAGCGTGCTCCCCGCCGTCACCCGTCCCGCCAGTCCGCACTCAGCTCCTCGCGGAAGGCGAAGCGGACGAGGTGGCGGAAGACCACGTCTTTCAGTTGGTCCAGCTTGTCCGGCGCGGTGGCGGTGACGGCCAGCGTCAGCACGCCGTCCTTCGCCGTCGCCTGGCACGTGCCGATCTCGAAAGTCATCTGCGCGCTGTCGGCGTCGTACGTCACCGGAATCTTGTGCGCGAAATGCTTGGCCAGCTGGGTCATGTATTTCGCGGCATGCTCGGTGTGGATGGCGGCGGTCGCCTTGGTCCCGGCTGTGATCGTCTCGCTCATCAGCTGCGCTCCACTTTCTTGGCCGCTTCGTCGATCGCGTCCGCGATCTTCAGCGCCGTTTCGTCGTCGATCGGCCCCTGCCGCATGCGCAGGCGCAGGGCGGTCTTCAGGTTTTCCATCGCGCGCAGCATCGGGGCGGGGGCGCCGCGCCGGAAGCCGTACGAGTGGATGCGCCGGGTCATTTCCTCCAGCGGCGCCTTGTTGGCGGCCAGCCAGGCGTTGCCGGCGTCGGTGATGCGGTACAGCTTGCGGGCCGAGGCGTCGGCGTCCACGGCGGCGAAGCCCATATCGTCCAGCCAGGCCAGGGTGGGGTAGATCACGCCGGGGCTGGGCGTATAGCTGCCGCCGAACCGCTCCTCGACCGCCTTGATCAGTTCATAGCCGTGGCGCGGGGCTTCCGCGATCAGCGACAGCAGCATCAGCCGCATCTCGCCATAGTCGAACGGCCGCCCCCGGCGTCCGCCATGGCCGTGCCGGCCGTGACCGCCCGGGCCATGACCGTCGTGGCCATGGCCGTCATGGCGGCGGCCTTCGCCGCGTGGGCCGCGCCGGCCCCGCATCTGCCGGGCCTCGTCGCCCGCCGGCTCGTCGCCGCGCATCCCGCGCGGGCTGTCGAAGGTCTCGTTTCCGTCGAAATTGCGGCCTCGGCCGCTGAAGAATCCGTGTCTCATGTCTCCCGATATAATCTCGACATATCGAAAGTCAAGATATATCGAGACTGCATCGAAATTGACCCGTCTTCGGCGCCGGCTGCGCCGTCTCCTCCCGTTTGAGAGTTTTGCCTTGTCCTTTGCCGCCGCCCCCTCCATGTCAGCCGCACCGCTATCCGGGTTTCCATGACCAGCGCCGTTCAGGATAACCCCAGCCCGCATCCGGGCATGGGGTTCAGACAATTCGTCACCCTCATCGCTTTGCTGATGGCGGTGAACGCGCTCGCCATCGACGCTATGCTGCCGGCCCTGCCGGCGATCGGCCATGCGCTGGGCGTCGCCGCTGAGAACGACCGGCAATGGGTCGTCACCGCCTATCTGCTGGGTTTCGGCGTCGCCCAGCTGGTCTATGGGCCGCTGGCCGATCGCTATGGCCGCCGTCCGGTGCTGCTGACCGGGCTTGCGGTCTTCGTGGTGTTCAGCGTCGTCGCCGCCTTCGCGACCTCGTTCGAATCGCTGCTGATCGCCCGCGCGATGCAGGGCGTCGGTGCGGCGGTCAGCCGCGTGCTCACCATCTCCATCGTGCGCGACTGCTATTCCGGCCGCCGCATGGCGCGGGTGATGTCGCTCACCTTCATCGTTTTCCTCACCGTGCCTATTTTCGCGCCGGCGATCGGTCAGGCGATCCTGCTGGTCGCGCCATGGCCCTGGATTTTTGGCGTTTTCGCCATTTTCGGCGGTGTGATGGCGCTGTGGGCGGCGGTGAAGCTGCCCGAGACGCTGCACCCGCAGGATCGCCGCCCGCTCTCCGTGCCGGCCATCGCGGCGGCGGTCCGCATCACGCTGACCCAGCGCATGGCGGTCGGCTATATGCTGGCCTCGGCCGTGGTGATCGGCGGCCTGTTCGGCTTCCTCACCTCGGCGCAGCAGGTCTATGTCGATGTTTTCGACGCCGAAGAGCTGTTCCCCGTGCTGTTCGCGGTGGTCGCGGTCTTCATGGGGCTTTCCTCCTATCTCAACGCCTCGATCGTCGAGCGTCTGGGCACCCGCCGGGTCTCGCACACCGCGTTGCTGCTCTACATCGCCTTCGCCGTCGTTCACGCCATCGTCGCCTGGTCCGGCTACGAGACGTTGACCGCCTTCGTCGTTCTGCAATCGGCGATGATGTTCTGCTTCGGCCTGGTGGGTTCGAATTTCGGCTCGATGGCGATGGAGCCGCTCGGCCATGTCGCCGGCACCGCCTCCTCGGTTCAGGGCTTCGTCACCACCATTACCGGCGCGCTGATCGGCCTGTTCATCGGCCAGCATTTCGACGGCAGCGTCGTGCCGCTGACCCTCGGCTTCACGCTGTGCGGGCTGGGGGCGCTGGTCATCGTGCTGGTGACCGAGCGGGGGCGGCTGTTCCGGCCCACCGTGTCGCCGCAGTCGGCAAGCTGACCCCGCAACCGGGGCGTGCTACCCTCGCGGGCGGAAACGGAGAGACGTCATGAAGCTGATCGCCGCCGTCGCCCTCGGGGCGCTCGTCTCGCTGGCTGCCTGCGCCGGAGCGGAGGGCGGGTCGGCCACGGCAGGAGAAAGCGATATGCGTGCGCGGCTCTTTCCCAGCGCCTGGGTCGTCACCGCCATAGACGGCCAGCCCGCCGTCGCCGGCCGCCCGCCGACGCTGGCCTTCGACGAAGAGGGGCGGGCATTCGGCAACGCCAGCTGCAACCGTTTCGCCGGTTCGGCGTCGGTCTCGGGTTCGACGCTTCGCTTCACGCCGCTCGCCGTCACGAAAATGGCCTGCCTCGACGCTGTGGTCGGCGCTCAGGAAACCGCCTATCTCCAGGCGCTCTCACAGGTGGAAACGGCGGCTTTCCTGCCCGAAGGCAACCTTGAACTCCGTGGCCCGGCAACAGTCATCGCCCTCGCGCCCGAACCCCTCACGATCACCGGCTCCGCCACCTATCGCCAGCGGATCGCGCTGCCGCCGGGCGCCCAACTCGAAGTTCGCATCGAGGATGTCAGCCTCGCCGATGCCCCGGCCGTAACGCTCTCCGAGCGTGTCCTGCCGATTGAAACCCAGGTTCCGATCGCGTTCGAGATCTCGGTCGACCGGGCGAAATTGCAGCCTGGCCGCCGCTATGGCCTGCGCGCGTCCATCACGCTCGACGGTCGCCTGCTGTTCACCACCGACACCTATATCGCTGTCCCGCCGGAAAACGGCGGCGATCGCATCGACATCGTTCTGGTCGCGGTCGGCGCGCCTTAGTCTTTCCGCGCCGGAACCAGCGCCAGCGCACCGGCGCCCAGCGCTGATTTGAGGAGCGCGCCCAGGACGAACGGCGCAACACCGGCAGTCAACGCGGCCTCGATCCCGATCATGCCGCTCAGCCAGGCTGCGCCCATCAGGAGGATCAGGGCGTTGCCGGCCAGCATCGAAACGAAGCACAGGACCAGGCGACGCCCCGTCCAGCCGGCTTCGGCAAGATATCCGGTCAGCGCGGCCGCCAGAGGGAACGCCGCCAGATAGCCGGCAGTCGGCCCCGCGAACGCGCCCAGGCCGCCGCTGCCGCCCGCCAGGACCGGCAGGCCGATGGCGGCCTGCCCAAGCCAGGCCAGCACGGTCAGCGCGCCAAGACGCCACCCGAACAGCGCACCGACCAGCGTGACGGCGAAGGTCTGCATGGTCATCGGCACC
>CAZBPO010000158.1:0-527 GCA_964493795.1 uncultured Flavobacteriaceae bacterium | reverse complement strand
CCGGGTACATGGGGACGACGACCCACGACGACGCGGCCAGAACCGCCGTCGCCAGCGCGACTGCGCCCAGGGTTGCGGGAACTGACAGGCCCGACAGGGGGGCGGCAGGCAGCGGGCTGGCGGTCGTGCTCATGAATGTCCCGGAATTTTGCGCAGGTGCCGGCATCCTTGTGAAACGGGCCGGGATCGCAAGCTCTTTCGATGGAACTTTCTGTTGCAAATCGCACAGCCGGCGACGTGACAAATCAGCAACTATTCGCGGCGCAAACGCACCGGGACGGGGAGTCCTGTTGGGAACCAAGCGCGGTGCATGCTAGTTGGAACGTCGAAGGCGATGAGGGGCAATTCCGTCGCCTGGACTGACATATACGGATCGGCCGGCCATGGCCGTAAATTGAGGGTCACATGAAGATCAAGAACTTGCTTCTGGCCGGTGCGGCTGCGGTGGCGTTTGCTGGCGCTGCGATGGCCGGCACGCCGTCGGGCACGTATGTTGGCCTTGCGGCTGGTGCGAACTGGCTTGAGGA
>CAZBPO010000157.1:5345-7150 GCA_964493795.1 uncultured Flavobacteriaceae bacterium | reverse complement strand
AGAATGTCGAGCGGGGTGCAGAGCGGGCCGCTGACCGTGACGGGGGCGCGATCATCGGCGTCCATGCGCGTCGCGGCGACCACCGGGTAGTCGCGTTTCACGACCTGTCCGAGATTGCCGGACGCGGCGAGATGATGATGCATGCCGCCATCGGTGACGAGGAAGCGGTGGCCGCGCGATGCCTTGGCGGTCAGCACGCCGGCGACGTAGAGGCCGGACGGGCCGACGAGGAAGCGGCCGGGTTCGATGATGACCCTGGCGGGCGCGATCAGCGGGTCGGCGGCTTTGGCCGCGACGAGATCGGGAATGCCGGCCTTGAGCGCAGCGAGATCGAGCGCGCCATCATTGTCGTGATAGGGGATGCCGAGTCCGCCGCCGAGGTCGATCGAGGCGAGCGGGCGGCCGAGCAGCGCGGCGAGGCGTCCGGCGACGGCGAGGCCGTGCCGCCACTGGATCAGCAACGTCGCAGCATCGAGAATCTGGGTGCCGGCGAAGAGGTGGACACCCTGAAGTGCGAGGTTCGGCAGCGCCTCAACGCGCGCGACGATCTCGGCCATGGTCTCTTCGTCGAAGCCGAACACGGTGGGCTTGCCGCCCATCCGCATCGCGCCGCCGGTGGCGGCGGCGACGGGGTTGATGCGCAGCGAGACGCCCTGGGTGCGGCCGGCCGCGACGGCGATGGCGGACAGGGTCTCGGCTTCGGCGAGCGATTCCAGATGGATTTCCGCAAGGCCGGCTTCAACGAAGGCGGTGAGGTCGGCGTGCGTCTTACCGGGGCCGGCGGCCAGGATGTGGTCGGGCCTGCCGCCGCCGCGCAGGGCGAAGGCGAGTTCGCCGGACGAGGCGAGCTCCAGCCCCGCGCCGAGATCGACGAACAGGCGCGCGATGGCGGGATTGGGGTTGGCCTTGACGGAGAAGTAGATCGAGGCGAAGCCGTCGACGGCATCGGCAAGCCGCCGGTAGTCGGCGCGGATGGCGTCGGCGTCGTAGGCGAAGAAGGGCGTGCCGAAGCGGCCGGCGAGGGCGCGCAAGGTCTGGCCGCCGATGGTCAGATCGCCGCCGACGACCGGAAAGCGTTCGGCGACCAGCCGCCGGGCGAGGGCGCCGGGGTCAGCCACGCGCCGTTCTTTCCGCGACGAGGCGTTTGACGTCGACCTTGCCGTTCGGCGTCTGGGGCAGCGCATCGACCAGCTCGATGGCCTTGGGCAGCATATAGGCGGCGAGCAGGCGCGAGGCCTTGCCCAGCACGTCGGGAATGGAGACCTCGCCCGAGGCGACGGCGACGGCGTGGACGCGATAACCGACGGTCGGATCGGGCAGGCCGATGGCGGCGACCTGACGGAACGGACCGCACGACATCAGCGCCTCTTCCACTTCGGACGGGCTGATGCGGTAGCCGGCGGATTTGATCATCGCGTCGTTGCGGCCGACGATATAGAGGTGCCCGTCTTCGTCGGCATAGGCGACGTCGCCCGACATGCAGACGAGATCGCGCCCCTCGGTCGCGGGGCGCAGCGGGTTCTGCCGGATGGTCGCGGCCGTCTCGTCGGGCCGCCGCCAGTAGCCGAGCGAAACGGTCGGCCCCCGATGGACGAGAATGCCGTGCTCGCCCGGGGCGGCGATGCGGTTATCGGCTGTGATTACGAACAACTCGCATTCGGGAATCGCCTTGCCGATGGAGCCCGGCTTGGCGTCGACCAGATCGGGATCGAGATAGGACGAGCGGAACGCTTCGGTGAGGCCGTACATCAGGAAGATGCGGGTCGGCGGCAGAAGCTCGCGCAGGCGGCGCACGGTCTCGCTGG
>CAZBPO010000157.1:568-5335 GCA_964493795.1 uncultured Flavobacteriaceae bacterium | reverse complement strand
GGCACCGGGCCGCCGGAATTGGTGATGTAGCGCAGATGCGGCAGCGGGGTTTTCGCCAGCGACGGCGCGGCGCGGGTGAGGATCGCCCACATGGTGGGCACGCCCGCAAGGCCGGTGATCTCGTGTTTCGCCAGCGCGCGGACGATCTCGTCGCCCATGCGGAAGGTGAGCAGCACCAGCCGTGCACGCTGTTCCACCGCGGTCAGCAGCTGGTTCAGGCCGTAGTCGAAGGAGAGTGGCAGGATCGAGAGGATGCGGTCCTGCGGCGTGATGGAAAGGTAGGTTCGCACGATGCGCGTTCCCGCCAGAAGATTGGCGTGGCTGAGCATCACGCCCTTGGGCTTTCCGGTGGAGCCCGAGGTGTAGAGGATCGCGGCGAGGTCTTCGCCGATCGCGGCCGGCGGCGGCGGCGCGGCGCGCCCCGTTTCGAGATCGTGCAGCGAGGCGGGATCGCCGCTTTCGCGCGGTCCGTCGATCAGCAGAACGGCGAGGCCTTCCGGCAGATCGCCCAGGGCGGTGCGCAGGGCTGTGAAGCCTGCGCGGTCGGTGATCAGCGCCCGCGCCTCGCAATCGGTGAGAATGTGAAGCACCTGCGCCGGGACGAGCAGCGGATTGATCGGCACGACGACGGCGTCAGCCAGCGACGGCGCGAAAATGGCGATGCATTCGGGGATCGACTTGGGCAGGAAGATGCCGACGCGGTCGCCGCGCCGGACGCCCGCGTGATGCAGCGCCGCAGCGATCGCATGCGCGCGCCCGGCGAGGCCGGCATAGGAAACCGCGTCGTCGCCGTGAACGAGCGCGATCCGGTCGTCGCCGTCGCCTGCGAGCAGGTGATGCAGCAGCATCCGCTCCATGGCGCGTCAGGCCAGCTTTCGCGACACGAGGCCGGAGATCGTGCCGACGGTTTCGAAGTTCTCGGCCGCGAAATCCTCTTCCTCAAGTTCAAGCCCGAAGCGTTCGGAGAGGAAGGTCATCAGCTCAAGGACGGCCAGGCTGTCGAGGCCTTTCGACAGCAGCTCGGTATGCGCGTCGGCGGCTTCGCCGGCGATCTGGGGAAATTGTACGCGCACGAACTGCACGACTTCGGTCTCGATCTCAGTCAGGGCAGGCGCGGTCATGGTGTCTCCCTCGTAGGAGCTCCACCTGTGGCACAAGGTGACGAACAAAGCCCTAAAGGTTGAGGAACGCCAGTTCCGACCATGCGTAGTCGATGACGTCGCCGAATGCGTCGCCCTTGACGAGACGCGAGCCGTGTGACCGCCGAAAGCCCAGAAACGCCGGCATGTCCTGACGTCCGCGGCAATCGTAAAGAAGCGTGAAGAAGCCGTGGCGCAGCAATATGCGGGCAAGCGGACCGATGGCGCGGCGCAGGATGCGACGATCACCATAGATCACTTCGGCGGCAGGCACCCGGTAATGCGTGGTGCGACGCAACAGGATGAGGTCTTGCCGGTCGCCTGCGCCGATCGCTAGCGCAAGGCAGCCGAACGACTCGTGTTCGACGGCCATGCGTTCGCGTTCGCCCGTCAGATCGAGCGTGCGCCAGGGACGCGCCCAAGCGCCGAAGCCCGGACGCATGGCCGCAGCGGCCAGTGGGATCACGGCCGTCGCGCTTTTCATCTCGGCGAAGCCCACCGACATGGAGAGCCTGACGACCTTTTCGGTGGGGGTGAGGTCGGTATAGGTGCCCGGCGCGGCGGTGACCGCTTTCAGCATCGCCGGCGCAAGGAAGCGTTGTCCTTCGCCGGCATACCAGGCGGACAGGTTGACGACAGGGTCGGGGCGGTCGTCGCGGCGGCTGCCGAAAGTGAGGATGATCCCGGACGGCGCGCCCTTGGACAAAAGCAGCTGCCCCGGCGCGATGCCGGCGCGCCG
The DNA here is from genome assembly GCA_964493795.1 of uncultured Flavobacteriaceae bacterium. Lineage (GTDB taxonomy): Bacteria > Pseudomonadota > Alphaproteobacteria > Micropepsales > Micropepsaceae > JADZAI01. Next base: position 3,457 of record CAZBPO010000157.1, on the reverse strand, counting down.
GGCCGCCGGCCGGGCGCGTGCGAGGCCCTGCCGCCAGAATTCCGGCGACCGGTCAGGAAAACCATCCGAAAGAAGACGAAGGGCGGTCGAAAGATCGCCATCGCCGTCGATAGGCTCGAGCCTCACCATCGAGTTCTGTCTCGCTCCCCCTCGGGACAGAAAAAATTCACCTTAGAGTCCACATACTAAGCCGAAATTAAAGCAATTCCCGCGCGGCGGGACCGGACGAAAGACGATATCCGCATGTTGATGCGGCAGACGCTGCTGTACCTGCCGGCTCAGTTCATCGGCCCGATGACGCAGCTTATCGCCGCGTTCATCTGGACCTATTGGCTGACGCCGGAACAATTGGGCGGCTACGCGCTCATCTGGTCGATCCAGGAACTGGCGGGCCTGCTGCTGCTCAGCTGGTGGAGCGCCTATGTCCAGCGATACGCGTCGTCCATCGACACGCCGGCGCTGAAGCGGCGTCTGGACCGACAGGAAGCCTTTGTGCAGATCGCCGCCGGGCTGGCGCAGGTCGCGTTCGCCGGGGCGACATTGGCGATGCTGTTTCCGGAAATGGCGAGCTGGTCGCTGTTCGCGGCGATCGCCGTGTTCACCGTCGTCAGAAATCTGGGGACCCATCTGTCGCTGCGGGCGCGCGCGCAGAACGAGGCGCGGGCCTATACGGCGAATGTGGTGATCGGCGCGGCCGGGGGGCTGGCGCTGGGGCTTGCGGCGCTTCAGATATGGCCGCCTTCGCTGGAGCTGCTGTTGTGGGCCTATACGGCGGCCCAGCTGGCCGGTCTTGCGATCGCGCTGCCGATGATGCGCGCGCCGCTGGCGCGGCCTGCGCCCGACGGCGAGCTGCTGCGTCAGTCGTGGCGGTTCGGCTGGCCGGTCGCGGCCTCGTTCTGCTTCACATGGATCGGCGCGCACGCGATCCGGTTCGTCGTCGAATGGCTGTCGGGCAGGGCCGCGGTCGGCCTGATGACGGTGGGATGGTGGCTGGGGCTGAGGCTGGCCTCGACCGCCGGCATGGTGATCATGGGGGCCGCCTATAACGTGGCGGTCGAGCGGATGCGGGTCGAGGGAGCGGACGCCGCGCGGTCGCAGCTGGGCGTCAACGCCGCGATGCTGATCGGGCTGCTGGCGCCGATCTGCGTGGGCGGGTGGCTGCTGGCCGGGCCGCTGGCGGCGGTGCTGGTGGAAGACGCCTATGTGGAGATGACGGCGGCGATCCTGCCGGCCGCGCTGATCGCCGGGGCGCTGCGCGTGTTTCAGGACCAGTGCGTCGATGCGGGGTTCCTGGTGTTCGAGCGTCCGGGCATTCCGGCGGCGACATCGGCCATCGACGCCGTGACGACGGTGATCGGCTGTATCGTCGGGTTCCATGCTGGCGGCGTGATCGGGGCGGCCTGGGGGTGTGCGCTCGCCGCCGTCATAAGCAGCCTTGCGGGAGTTGCGATCGCGCGCCGGATCTATCGCTTTCACATTCGCCCGGTACATGTGGCGGCGATCGCGCTGGCCGTGGCGGCGATGGGCGCGGCGGTTTTCCCGCTTCGCGACGCTGACAGTCTGGGCGGACTGGCGCTGGCGATCGGCGTGGGGGCGCTGGTCTATGGCGGGGTTCTGCTGGCGCTCGTCGGGGATCTGCGCCGGGCCATGCTGGGGCGCTAACCGGCCGGGGCTTCGCCAGCGGCGCGTCTGGCTTCGGCGTCGGCGAGCGCCAGCACATAGGCTTCCAGAAGGCGGGTCAGTTCGTCGGCGAGGCGCGCGGGGTCGAGCCCCATGTCGGATTCGATCAGGGCGGCGCGCAGCAGGGTGACCGGCGCGTGCGTCAGGACGAAGGCGCGCTCGGGCGTGAGGATGCGCTGAAGGTCTTCGGCCTTGCCGTCGAGCGCGGCGATGAAGGCGGTGTGGTGGTGCTGAAGCGAGCCCGCGTTGCGCCGGTCGGCCGCGTCGATCAGCGCGGCGCGGGTGGATGGCTCGCCTTGGAAGCTCTGCATCACCAAGCCGATGATCTGGCGGATGGTGCCGGCCCCGGCCGGCTGGCGGATGACCAGATCGGCGATGCCGTCGCGGATGGCCGCCGAGTGGCGTTCTGCGAGAGCGGCGAGGATGTCGTCCTTGTCGCGGAAATACTGGTAGATCGTGCCGATGCTGACCCCGGCCCGCGCCGCGATGTGGTTGGTGGTGAGCTTTTTGACGCCGTCGCGCTCAAGAAGTTGAAAGGCGGCGGTGAGAATGGCGTCCGTGGTCGCCGCGGCGCGCGCCTGACGCGGGGTTCGCCGTTTCTTTTCAGTCATTTAGTCGGCTCTTTCCGTGCGCGTGGCCGTTCGGCGGGATGCGAGTATAAACGTGAGCAAAGCTTAGTTATCATGCAGGCAGACTAAAGAACCAGCTGGCCGCAACCAGGCCGGAGGAGCCGCCATGAGCCCTGCTGTCGAACGCGCCCGCGCCCGTATCGCCGCCCAGAAGGCGCAGTTGCCGGCTATGTTCGCCAAGGTGGATTTCGATGCCGATCCGGAGCGGTTCACGCGCGATCCCGCGCCGTCGATCTCGCCCAATCGCGACGCTTTCGGCGTGAAAGTGTCGGATGACGATCTGGAGCTGGTGCGCGCCTATACGATGCTGGGCGACGAGGTGGGCGACGCCTACGCCATGCTGATGCCGAAGCTGGGCTTTCGCGGGCTGGTCGACATGTTGACCACCGCCTGCGACCGCGGGCTCGAGGCCGTGGAGGGCGCGCCGCCGGAGCTGGTGGCGTTCATCCGCGCCATGGAGGCGACGCCGGACTGGGTGAATATGGACCTGGTGCGCGAGGGCGCGCGGCTGGACCTGATCGGGACCGCGGTGATCGCGCCGTTCGCCATTCGCGGCGCGTTCATCGCCACCTTCCTGAAC
>CAZBPO010000157.1:0-558 GCA_964493795.1 uncultured Flavobacteriaceae bacterium | reverse complement strand
TTCCTGAACAAATACTCGGCCCTGCCGATGGCGCTGACCGGCACGTTGACCAACGACACCGCGGCCAAGCGCGTCAACGAAACCGCGACTTTTTTCGCCGTCACCACCTTGCCAGACGCGCTGGACCGCTTTGGCGAGGGCTTCAAGGCGGCGGCGATGGTGCGGCTGATGCATTCGATGGTGCGGGTCAACGCGCTGCGGTCGAACAGCTGGGACAGCGCTGTCTATGGCGTGCCGATCCCGCAGGTGGACCAGATGCCGGCCGGGCTGATCCCGGTGTTCCTGCTGTCCTACAGGATGCTGCGCGAGGGCCGCACCGAATTCACGCCGTCGGAACGCGCCCAGGTGGAGCTGGCGCGGTATCGCTGTTTCCTGCTGGGGCTGCCGGAGGACATCCTGTCGGATACCGCGGAAGGGATCGTGCGCTTCATGAACGCGCGCAACTCCACGCTTCGCAACGGCTTCGACGACGCCACCTGCGGGGCGCTGGTGCGCGACGACAGCGACCGGTCGGCCGGCAGATAGGCGGCCAGCGTCGCGCGCACCAGCGCCCCGCAG
>CAZBPO010000156.1:3674-7201 GCA_964493795.1 uncultured Flavobacteriaceae bacterium | reverse complement strand
GTCGCCGATGTGAAGGGCGATCTGTCGGGCATAGCCCTGGCGGGCACCGAGAAATCGTTCCTGACCGAACGGGCGGCCAAGATCGGCCTCGATCCCTACGTGTTCGAGCCGCATCCGGTGATCTTCTGGGACGTGTTCGGCAAGCAGGGCCATCCCATCCGCTCGACGGTGTCCGAGATGGGACCGCTGCTGCTGTCGCGCCTGCTCGATCTCAACGATGTCCAGGAAGGCGTGCTGAACGTCGCCTTCCGCGTGGCCGACGATGAGGGCCTGCTATTGCTGGACCTGAAGGACCTGCGCGCGATCCTGACCTTCCTTTCCGACAATGCGGACGCGGTGAAGGCGCGTTACGGCAATGTCGCGCCGTCCACGGTCGGCACGATCCAGCGCAACCTGCTGGTGCTGGAAAACCAGGGCGGCGGGGCGTTCTTCGGCGAGCCGGCGCTGGATCTTCATGACTTCATGGCGACCGACGCGCAGGGCCGCGGGGCGATCAACATCCTCGCCGCCGACGAGCTGATGCACAATCCGCGCACCTACGCGACGTTCCTGCTGTGGATGATGTCGGAGTTGTTCGAGGCGCTGCCCGAGGCGGGCGACCTCGACAAGCCCAAGCTCGTCTTCTTCTTCGACGAGGCGCATCTTCTGTTCAACGGCGCGCCCAAGGCCCTGCTTGAGAAGGTGACGCAGGTGGTGCGCCTGATCCGCTCCAAGGGCGTGGGCATCTATTTCATCACCCAGAACCCCCAGGACGTGCCCGAGATCGTGCTGAGCCAGCTCGGCAACCGCATTCAGCATGCGCTGAGGGCCTATACGCCGCGCGAGCAGAAGGCGGTGCGGGTGGCGGCGGAAAGCTTCCGCCCCAACCCCGCCTTCAAGACCGAAGACGCGATCACCGAGCTGGGCACGGGCGAGGCGCTGGTCTCGACCCTGATGAAAGGCGGCGTGCCCTCGGTGGTCCAGCGCACGCTGGTGCGGCCGCCCGCCGGCCGGATGGGTCCGCTGTCGCCCGAAGAACGCACGGGCGTCATCGAACAGAGCCCGTTCAAGGGTAAGTATGACGAGGTGCTGGATCGCGAGAGCGCCTATGAGGTGCTGAACGGCCATCGCGAGGTCGAGGCCCCGGCGGCCCCGAAGCCGCAGACCCGCAGCGGCGGCATCGATTGGGGCGCACGCCCCGTACCGGCGCCGATCCCCGCGCCTCAGCCGCGCGAGACGCGCGAAACCTCGCGCGGCTCGATCAGGGAGCAGGCCGAAGCGCGCCGCGCCCCGCCGGCCGAGGAGAAATCCTCAGGTGGCTGGCTGAACGACATTCTGGGCGGGGGCGGCGGCAAGCGTCAGAGCGTCGGCGAGGCGGCCGTGAAGTCGATGACCCGTTCGGTCTCGTCGACCATCGGGCGCGAGATCGGGCGCTCGATCCTGGGCAGCATCCTGGGCGGCAAGAAGCGCTAGCTTCCCGCCGCCCGGCCGCCTTCAGTCCTTCCAGTCGCGGCGCAGCGTGCGGCTGGCCAGGAGCATCAGCGTCACGGCGATCACATAGAAGATCCCGCCGGAGTAGAGCGAATACAGCATCGCGTCGCCGCCGAACTGCGGCTCCAGCACGTCGGCCATCAGGCCGAAATAATACGTGCCGACGCCGATGCCGAGCAGGTTGTTCACGAACAGGAACATGGCCGACGCCGTCGCGCGCATCGAAGGCGCGACGAGGTGCTGCACCGCCGTCACCACCGGGCCCAGCCAGACGAGATTGAGCGCCGTCGGCACCAGGAACAGCGGGAAGGCCAGCCACAGCGAAGGCGCGTTCAACGCCAGGAAGAAGAAGGGCAGGGCCACAAGGAAGGCGTAGCCCGGCACTTTGGCGTAAGCGCCGCGATCGGCCCCGCCCAGGCGGTCGGCCATCACGCCGCCCAGCCAGATGCCGGCGACGCCGCCGAAGAACGTGATGCCGCTGTAGTACCAGGCGGTCTCCGACAGGGTCAGCTGGAAGCTGCTCATGAACAGGCTGGGCAGCCAGAAGGCGACGCCATAGCCGGCGATCGACGAGCAGGCTGCAGCGAATGCGAGCAGCCAGAAGCTGCGCTTGGGCAGCAGGGTGCGGCAGACTTCGCCGAACGAAGGTACCTCGGCTTTCGCGGCGCCGGCTTTGGCGGCGACCGGGGCCGGGTCGAGGCCGCCGCGCACGGGATCGCGCACGGTCAGGCGGAAGATGGGCGCGACCACGAGCCCCGCCAGGCCGACCGCGATGAAGGCCCAGCGCCAGTCGATATGCGCCGCGATCAGGCCGCCCAGCAGGATGCCCAGCGCCATGCCCAGCGGGATGCCGAACGAGAAGGCGGCCAGGGCCCGCGCGCGTTGCTTGGGCGGGAAATAGTCGGCGATCAGCGAATAGGCCGGGGCGACGCCGCCCGCCTCGCCGACGCCGACGCCCATGCGCATGAGGAACATCGACCAGAACGAGTTGGCATAGCCGCACAGCACGGTGAAGCCGCTCCAAACCGTCAGGGCGGTCGTCATGATCCAGACGCGGCTATAGCGATCGGCCAGCCAGGCGATGGGGATGGCGAGCGTGCAGTAGAGCGCCGCGAAGGCGATGCCGCCCATCAGACCCATATCGGACTTGCTGATATTGAGGTCGTTCATGATCGGCACCGCCAGGATGCCGACGATCTGACGGTCGAGGAAATTGAAGGTGTAGATGATGATCAGCAGCACCAGCACATAGGTGCGATAGCTCGCGGACGTGGCGTCGGCCGTGGCTGCGGTCATCCAATCCCCCATAAAAAGCGCGGCGTCTTGCGGCGCCGCGCGTTCAGTCTATGCGGCTCGCCGCCCCGGCGCGCAAGGCTTACGCGCGCGCGCAGAGGGCGCGGAAGCCGGCGGCGGCGAAGCGGGCCATGTTGGCGTGCGCGGTCTTCAGGTCGCCCGAGCGGCAAAGGCCGTTCGACAGGCGGTCGAGGCGGCCGGTCTCGCCGATGGTCAGCGTCAGCGCGCCCGAAAGATTGTGATAGGCCCAGTAGAGGTCTTCATCGCGCGCGCCCGGAATGGCCCGGCGCATGAGTTCGATGAGGCGGCGGATCACCGTATCGAAGTTGCGGGCCATGGTTTCGCCGCCCCAGATCGGGTTGGCGTTGGCCTGGGCGATCAGCGCGAAATAGTGCTTCCAGCCGGGGCCGCCTTTTTCGCCCCATTCCAGCAGCGGGCGCAGAAAAGCCTCGATCACGCCTTCGGGCGTCATGCGTTCGCCGGCATCGCGTTCATAGACGTCCAGGGCGGCCAGGCGGTCGGCGTTGAGGATTTCCGAGCGGCGGGCGAACACGGCGTCGAAGAGGCCCCGCTTGGTGCCGAAATAATAGTGCAGCAGCGCCGTATCGACGCCCGCCTCGTTGGCGACGTCGCGGATCGAGACGCCGTGCAGCCCATGCTTGGAGAACAGGTCCTCGGCGACATCGAGGATCAGCGCGCTGGTGTCGGCGCCGGCGCTTTTCGGCGGGCGGCCGCGACGGCCGGGCTTGCGCGCGGGACGCGGC
>CAZBPO010000156.1:0-3664 GCA_964493795.1 uncultured Flavobacteriaceae bacterium | reverse complement strand
GGCCGCAGGGCCGGCCATGGCGAGATCGGGATCGGGTTTGGTCATGTCGCCGCCTGCGTGGCGCCCCAACGGTTCGCCGCGTTGCGCCGCTGGCGGCCCGACGCGTCTTGATCGCAGCGAAATCCGGTGTGCAGTAATGCCATGGGCGCGATCGTCATCTCCTGCAGGCGGGCCGATACCCAGGTGCTGGCCGGCCGCATCCGGGATCGCCTCGTGTCGCGGTTCGGCGAGTCCGTGATCTTCATGGACATCGACAGCATCGCCTATGGCCGCGACTTTCAAGAGGAAATCCGCGCCGCCTCAGCGGCGGCGGTCGATACAAAATAGCCACACCTTTCGGATTTCCGCCGATAGCGGCGCGCGGCCCCTTTGACAGGCCCGGAAACCCTGCGCATTCTGCATTTAATCATCGAGCGTTGAATTAAAAACGCTAGACCGCCCGGGAGGCCCCATGAAGCCAGTTCTGAAAGCGACTCTCCTTGCGTCCGCCGCCTGGGCGTTCGCCAGCCTGCCCGCGCTCGCGCAGGATCCGGTCGTCGAGACCACCGCCGTCGCCACCGAAGCGAGCGAAGGCGAGGAAGAGATCACCGTCACCGCCCGCCGCGTCGAGGAATCGCAGGACAAGGTCCCGGCCTCGGTCTCGGCTTTCTCCGAAAAGACGCTCAAGCGTCTGGGCGCGACCGACCCGACCGGAATCCAGGGCGCAGTGCCGAACCTGAACCTCGTTCAGGGGCGCGGTTCGTCGAACGCGACCAACATCTATATCCGCGGCGTCGGCCAGCCGGACGCGTTGCAGACCTTCGACCCCGCCGTCGGCTTCTACGTCGACGACGTCTATTACAGCCGTATCCGCGGCACCCAGATGGACCTGTTCGACATCAGCCGGATCGAGGTGCTGCGCGGTCCGCAGGGCACGCTCTATGGCAAGAACACGATCGGCGGCGCGCTGAAGGTCGTGACCCGCAAGCCCGGCCAGGACAAGCGCGGCTTCCTGTCGCTGACGGCCGGCAGCTATGGCCAGCTGGAGGCCAAAGGTGGCTTCTCGGGTCCGCTTTCGGATTTCGCGGCGGTCGGCGTCTCGCTGCTGCACGCCCAGCGCGACGGCTATGTCGAGGACCCGGTCCTCGACCGCGAATACAACGACAAGAACGTGACCGCCGGCCGCTTCCAGCTGTCGCTGGGCCGCGAGGACCAGGCCGTGCGTTTCGACTTCTCGGCCGATTTCTCGACCGAGGACGCCGCGCTGACGGTGGGCCAGCCGCTGAACACGCTGACCGACCTGTTCGGCCTTCCCATCCTGGTGCTGCCCGTACAGACGCCCGAATATGACTGGAAGACCCGCACCACGGCGACGTTGCCCAACAGCACCAAGCTGGACACCTGGGGCCTTTCCGGCGTCCTGACCTGGGACATCAACGACAACCTGTCGCTGAAGTCGATCACCGCCTATCGCGATCTCAAGAGCGCCGACTATGTCGATATCGACGCGACGCATCTTGAAACCGGCGACGTCTTCGTCGGTGTCGATCAGGACCAGATCAGCCAGGAACTGCAGCTCACCTACACGACCGATCGCTGGGCCGTGGTGGGCGGCTTCTACTACATGCAGGAAAACATCGTCTCGCATCAGGAAGCCTATGCCGACGACCTGGTCGGCGTTCTGCTGGGTAACCCGACCTTCCTGCGCACGATCGACGACGATCTGGAGACGACCAGCTGGGCCGTCTATCTGAATGCTTCATACAGCATCACCGAGGCTCTGAGGCTGTCGGCGGGCATCCGCTACACCGAGGAAGAGAAGGTCTATTCGCGCACGACCTCGACCTTCTCGAGCAGCCCGCTGCTGACCGCCAATCCGGCCTTCGCCTTCACGGGCCTGACGGAGACCTGGGAAGATACCTCGCCCATGATCTCGCTCGACTATCAGGTCAACGACGACGTGATGCTGTATGCGCGCTACGCAAAGGGCTTCAAGTCGGGTGGCTTCAACGGCCGCGCCAACAATCCCGGCGAACAGGCACCCTACGATCCCGAGACGGTCGACAGCTACGAGGCTGGCGTCAAGGCGCGCTTCTGGGGCGGCAAGGGCCGCACCGCGTTCACGCTGTTCTATAACGACTACAAGGACTTCCAGGCCCGCGTCTCGGGCACGGTGGTTGATCCGGGTACCGGTCTGCCCAGCCCCGAGCTGACGGTCATCAACGCCGGCAAGCTGGAAATCCAGGGCGCCGAGCTCGAGTTGTACCTGACGCCCGTGAAGGGACTTCAGCTCGACACCCAGATCGGTTGGCTGGATGCCGACTATGCCGAGTTCGCCGACTCGCGCTTCGTTGGCGGCGACCGTTCGTTCCAGACCCCGCCCTTCTCGCCCAAATGGACGGCCCGCTTCGGCGCGCAGTACACGTGGGATCTGGGCGGCGAGGCCGGCAATCTGACGCTGGGCGCCTCGGCCCGCTATCGCTCGCGCATGGCGCTGGCGGTCGATAACACGCTGCTGGACGGCACCGAGATCGCCGGCCTCTTCCAGGATAGCTACTGGCTGTATGACGCGCGTCTGGTGTGGGAAGACGTCGATGGACGTTTCTCGGCCGGCATCTACGGCAAGAACCTGGCGGACAAGCTCTACAAGACGGACGGGCAGGAATTCTCGTCGGTCGGCAATATCCGGACCGTCTATTTCGGCGCGCCGCAGACCTGGAGCTTCACGGTCACGGCCCGCTACTAAGGTCGGAATCTGAGGATCGACGCCCCGGAGCGACAGGCTCCGGGGCGTTTTCATGTCGCGGGTTACCACAAGGCCGCCCCGATGCCGGGCCTATAGTCGCGCCATGCGATTCGTCCTTCTCGCCGCCCTTGTCGGGCTTATCCCCGTTTCAACTGCGGAAACCGCACCCCTCACCGCCGAGGCGCGGGGGCTGGCCTTTGTGCAGGCCAATTGCGCGCGCTGCCACGCGATCGGGCCGCGTGACGACAGCCCCTATCCGCCGGCCCCGCCGCTGCGCCTGCTGGCTGCGAAATACGATGTGGAAGGGTTGGCGGAAGCCTTCGCCGAGGGTATCGATGTCGGCCATCGCGGGGTACAGGAGATGCCGGCCTTCGAACTGAGCCCGGCCGAAATCGACGACCTGATCGCCTATCTGAAGTGGATCGGCGGCTGAGGAACCCGCCGCTGGCCGCCGACGTTCCGGGGGCAGCCCAACCGGAGCCCGCGCATGCGCCTGATCCTGATTTTGCTGGTCGCCGCGCTCGTCTATGACGCGGTCGTCAACGACTCGGCGACGACCAAGCGCGTCTGGGCGGAAATCGTGGATTTCGTCGATCGCAATACCGAGCCGTCGGGAGGTTGACGCCGGGGGCGGGTGCCCACGCCTTCCGCACGCGTAGGCGTTGCAGGGCCGCGACTCGCTGCTATAACGCCCGCGCTTTCCTATTTTTGCGCGCCTTTCCGGGCGATCCGGCGGGAGTTTCCCCATGAACATTCACGAATATCAGGCCAAACAGGTGCTGGCGGGCTTCGGCGTGCCGGTCTCGAAGGGCGCGGCGGTCTTCACGCCGACCGAAGCGTACGCCGCCGCCCAGAAGCTGAAGGGCGAGGGCGCGCAGCTTTTCGTCGTCAAGGCGCAGATCCACGCCGGCGGCCGCGGCAAGGGCAAGTTCAAGGAGC
>CAZBPO010000155.1:0-7270 GCA_964493795.1 uncultured Flavobacteriaceae bacterium | reverse complement strand
GGGGTGAGGGGCAGATAGCGCATCGATTTGTTCCAGTTCGATCGTGATCTTTCCTCCCCCGTTTACGGGGGAGGGGGACCGCGAAGCGGTGGAGGGGCAGATGCAGCGCGGCACCGCCCGCCCCCTCCGCCCCTTCGGGGCGCCTCCCCCGTGAATGACGGGGGAGGAAAGGTGAGTTGGTCAGCCGCCGCCTTCGACGAAGGCGTCGTAGGCGGCTTTGTCCATGAGGCCGGTGAGTTCGCCTTCGTCGGCGAGCTTGACCTTGAAGAACCAGCCGGCGCCTTCGGGGTCTTCGTTGACCTTGGCGGGTTCGGCGGCGATGGCGTTGTTCGCTTCGGTCACATCGCCGGTCACCGGCGAATAGACGTCGCTGGCGGCCTTGACGCTCTCCACCACGGCGGCCTCGCCCTTGGCGGTCAGCGCCTTGCCGATGCCGGGCAGTTCCACGAAGACCACGTCGCCCAGCTGTTCGGCGGCGTGGGCCGTGATGCCGACGGTGGCGACGCCGCCCTCGACGCTGAGCCATTCATGCTGGTCGGTGTAGTAAACGGCCATCTGACTATCCCCTGTAGTAACGATGCGAGGCGAACGGCATGGGCGCGACCTTTGCCGGGCGCGCCTGTCCGCGAATGACGAGCTGGATCGGCGTGCCGTCTTCGGCGAAGGCCGGCGGCACATAGCCCATGGCGATGGGCGCGTTGACGGTGGGGCCAAAGCCGCCGGAGGTGACGACGCCGATGGTCTCGCCCGCTTCGGAGCGGATCTCGGTGCCCTCGCGCGCCGGGGCCTTTTCCAGCGGCAGGATGCCGACGCGCTTGCGCGGCGCGCCGTCGAACAGCTGGCCCATGATGATGTCGGCGCCGGGGAAGTTCTTTTCCGTCTTGCGGCGCTTGCCGATGGCCCAGGTGAGGCCGGCTTCCACCGGCGTCGTGGTCTCGTCGAGATCGTGGCCGTAGAGGCAGAGCCCGGCCTCGAGCCGCAGGCTGTCGCGCGCACCGAGGCCGATGGGCAGGACTTCCGGCTCGGCCAGCAGTTTGCGCGCGAAGTCCTCGGCCGCGTCGCCGGGCACGGAGATTTCGTAGCCGTCCTCGCCCGTGTAGCCGGAACGCCAAACATAGCAGTCGAGCCCCATGACCTTCAGCTTGGCGGCGGTCATGAACTTCATCGTCGCCGCTTCGGGGCAGTGGCGCGCGAAGACGGCGCTGGCCTGCGGCCCCTGAAGCGCGAGCAGCGCCCGGTCCTCGAAGCGGTTGATCTGAACCTTGCCGCCCAGATGCGCCTCGATATGCGCGAAGTCGGCGTCTTTCGTGCCGGCATTCACGACAAGGAACAGGGTGCGGAAATCATCGTCGCCCAGCGGGCGGGTGGCCATGAGGTCGTCGCGGATGCCGCCCTGATCGTTCAGCAGCAGCGTGTAGCGGGTCTGGCCGGGTTTCAGCTCCTGGATCGCGCCGGGCACCAGCGCCTCGAAGGCGGCGGCGACGCCATCGCCCATCAGCGCGCCCTGCCCCATATGGCTGACGTCGAACAGGCCGCAGGCGGCGCGGGTGTGGAGATGTTCCTTGAGCACGCCGGTGGGGAATTGCACCGGCATTTCATAGCCGCCGAATTCGACCATCTTGCCGCCAAGCTCGCGGTGAAGGGCGTTCAGCTGGGTCTTTCTGGGCTCGGCCACTCAGCATCCTCATCGACAGTCGGTTTCGCGGCCGCAGGTTTCCCCGCGTTCACGACCCCATCTGTCATTGGACCTGAGAGATTTCGTGCCAGCCGTTCTTCAACGAAGAAGACCGCACTTACCCCGTCGGTGGGCCGCCGGAAGTCCCGGCCGCCGCTTTCCAGACGCTCATCCCCCCTGCGGTCCTTGGTGCCTGAGAGTTTACCGGGGCGGTTGCTCCTTCGGCGTTGGTCTTTCCAGGCGTCGCGAGGACGCCCGTCACCCAATCTCTCCCGCTGGGGATCTTGTGCATGGCCGCCGCAGCGCGACTCCCGTCGGGCCGCAGCGATGCACGAGCGGTAGTGTGCGGCGCAGCAGGAGTCAACGAGGGGGCTTGCCGGCAAACGAAACCGGCTATGATCGGCGCGCATTTCGAGCGTCGAGTGCGACAAGGTCGAAAGGACGCCATGCCGCCGGACGCCCCGCCGCCGCGCCGCTATCGGGCCTTCATCAGCTATAGCCACGCCGATGCGGCGGCCGCCGACGGGCTGCATCGCGGGCTTGAGCGCTATCGTGTGCCGCGTGCGCTTGTGGGGCGCGAAACGGCGCGCGGGCCGGTTCCGGGACGGCTGATCCCGATCTTCCGAGACCGTGAGGAACTGTCGGCCTCGACCGACCTGACCGCCGAAATCCGCGCCGCGCTGGAGAATTCGCAGGCGCTGATCGTGCTGTGTTCGCCCCGCGCGGCGCGGTCGCGCTGGGTGAACGAGGAAATTCTCAGCTTCAAGCGGCTGGGCCGCGCGGATCGCATCTTCGCCTATATCATCGACGGCGAACCGGGCAGCGGCGAGCCGGCGACCGAGTGCTTTCCCCCGGCGCTGAAATTCCATCTTGGGCCAGATGGCGTGTCGAGCGACACGTCGGCCGAGCCGATCGCCGCCGATGCGCGCGAGAGCGGCGACGGGCCCGACAATGCCCGGCTCAAGCTGATCGCCGGGCTTCTGGGCGTGGGGCTGGATGCGCTGAAACAGCGCGAGGCCCAGGCGCGCAGGCGGCGCACCGCCATCGCCTATGCGCTGGCCGGGGTCTTCGCCGTGCTGGCGCTCGCCTCGACCTGGTTCGCCGTCGTGGCGGAACGCCAGCGTTCGCGCGCCGAAGGCAATCTGCAGGCCGGCATCGAGGCGGCCAATACGATGATCTTCGACATCATCGACGCCACCCGCAATCTCACCGGCATGCAGCAGAGCCGTCTTGCCGAGGCGCTGCGCAAGACCGAGGCGCTGCTGGACACACTGGCCGACGGTCAGGCGTTGCCAGCGGAGGGCCGTCGCGCGATGGCCGCCGCGCAGATCGCGCTGTCGAATGCTCTGCTGGCGGCGGGCGATAGCGAGGGTTCCCTCGCTGCGGCGGAAAAAGCGCTGGCGACATCGCGCGAGCTCCATGCGGCGTTCCCGGAAGACCCCGAATACGGGCATGACGTCATCGTCGCGCTGAGTCGGGCGGCGGGCGCGCTGCAGCAGCGCGGCGCGTTGGCCGAGGCCGAGGCGCGCTTGATGGAAGCGTTGCAACTCGCCGAAGGACGCGTCGCCGAGATGCCTGACTCGCTGCCGCGCCGGGCGGCTGTGGCGGGCATTCTGGAGAATCTCGGCGATATCTACGAGGCGGATAGCCGTGAGAACGCGGCGCTGGAGATGCATCGCCGCTCGCTTGAGCTGAGGCGCGAGATCGTCGCCGCCGAGCCGGGGAACGATGTCTATGCCCAGGATTTCGCGGTGAGCCTCGACCGTGTGGGCGACATCGTCATGCGGCGCGGCGCAGCGGACGAGGCGCTCGCCCTCTACGAAGAAGGCAAGGCGATCAACGAGCGGCTGGCGGCGGCGACGCCGGCCGACGCCAAGCGGCAGCACAATCTCGCCGCCAGCCACACCAAGATCGGCGACGTACGGCTGGCGGAAGGCGACGCCGCGACGGCCTTGCAGGCCTATGACCTGTCGCTTGAGATCCTCACGCGCATCACCAGCGCCGATCCCGGCAACGCGGCCTATCTGCTGAGCCTGAGCGCCACGCAGGAGCGCCGGGGAGACGCGCTGGCCGCTCTGGGCGACATGATCGCAGCGGCGGCCGCCTATGAAGCCTGTCTGGCCCAGCGTCAGCAGATCGCGGCCGGCGACCCAGCCAACATCACCATCCTGCGGGCGACCGCCGCCACGCATGACAAGATCGGCGATCTGAAGATGATCTCAGGCGACATCAGGGGCGCGATCGAGGCGTTCGAGACGGCGCGCGATATCCGCGAACAGGTGCGTGCAGCGCAACCGAACCGGGCGGCGGACCGCGAACTGATGGTTAGCCTGAGCAAGCTGGGCGGCGCATGGCTGGCGGCGGGCGATGTGCAGCGCGCGACGGCTTTTCTGGCGGAGGGATTGGCGCTGGCGCGGGCGCTTTACGAGGCCGACCCGAAAGACCCGCTGGCCGAGCGCGACCTGATGACGGCGCTGGCCGGGCGTGGCGACGCGCTGCAGGCGACGGGCGACCTGAAAGGCGCGGGCGAAGCTTTGAGCGAGGCGCTGGAGATCGCGCGGCGGCGCTATGCAGCCGCGCGGGACGACCCGGATGCGGCGCGCAACCTTGTCGGCGCGCTGGCGCGGATGGGCGACATCAGGACGGCCGAAGCCGCCTATCGCGAGGCCTATATCCACTATCTCGAGGCGCTGCCCATCGCGACCGCGCTGTCCCGGCGCTATCCGGACAATCTTGTCTATTCAGGCGATCTGGCGGCCTGTCACGGGCGGATCGGCCAGCTGTGGCTCATCCGCGAATCCTATGGCGACGCGCTCTCGCATTTCGTGATCGCGTTGAAGGCCCATGAAGAGCGCGCCGCGAAAGCGCCGGGCAACCCGGCCGTCCAGGTCGACCTGATGATCGCCCATGTCCGGGTGGGAGAAACGCATGAGCGGATGGGCGACAGGGAGAAAGCGGCGGCGGCCTATCGCGCGGCGCTCGCGCTGGCCGACGCGCTGGTCGCGGCGCGGCCCGACAGCGAGCCGATGAAGAACGATCGCGAGGTCATCCGCCGGGCGCTGGAACGCGCCGAAGGGTAGGGTTACATCCGCTCGGGCACTTCGATGCCGAGCAGGCCGAGGCTTGTCTCCAGCGCCCGCAGGGTGAGCGCGGCGAGGCCGAGACGCGAGGCGCGCAGGGCCGGATCGGCTTCGCTGAGGATGTGATGGGCGGCGTAGAAGCTTGAGAACGCCTGCGCCAGACGGAAAGCGTAATCGCACATCACGTTGGGCGCGCGGGTGCGCAGCGTTTCTTCCAGCGCATCGGGGAAACGCAGCAACGCAAGTGCCAGTTCGCGTTCTTCCCTGGCGTGAATGGCGATTGCGCCGGGCGCCTCGCCTGCATCCGCCGCCCTGCGCAGCAGCGATTTCACGCGGACGGCGGCGTATTGCAGATACGGCCCCGTCTTGCCTTCGAACTTCGTGAAGCGTTCCAGATCGAAGATGTAGTTGGTGAGGCGATAGTTCGAGAGATCGGCGAACTTGATCGCCGCCAGGCCGACCTGCCGGGCCACCTCGTCGCGTTCGGCCTCGGGGTAGTCCGCGCCGATGCCCTGCTCGGTGAGGCGCTTGGCCGCCTCGGCCTTGGCCATCTCGATGAGGTCGTAGAGCTTCAGCACGCCGCCCGCGCGGGTCTTGAACGGCTTGCCATCCGCGCCGTTGATGGTGCCGAAGCCGACATGCTCCAGCACCGCCTCGCCGGCGTAACCGGCCTTGCGGCTGGCGCGGAACACTTTCTCGAAATGCTCGTGCTGGCGCTGGTCGACGACATAGAGGATCAGCGCGGGCGCAAGGTTGCGCACCCGATCGACGATGGTGGCGACGTCGGTGGTTTCATAGAGAACGCCGCCATCGCGCTTCACGAGTATGAGCGGCGGCGTTTCCTTCTTGTCGGACGGCTCGGCGACACGAACGATCAGCGCGCCGTCGTCCAGCTCGGCGATGCCGCGCGATTTGAGGTCATCCAGCATCGGGGCGATCAGCGGATCGACGTCGGCCTCGCCTTTCCACAGGTCGAACACGACGCCCAGCGAGGCGAATTCACGCTGGATGCCGGCGATGGAGACATCGACGAAATGCCGCCACAGCGCGCGATAGCCCGGCCGGCCCTGCTGCAACTCGGCGGTTGCGATGCGGGCGGCCTCGTCGCGCGCGGCATCTTCCTTGGCCGCTGCCGCGGCGGCGGGATAGAGGATCTCCAGATCCTCCATCGAGACGGGCGATGTCGCCGGATACGGCCCGGTGAAGGCCGCATCGAAATAGGGCAGGCCCGGCTGGCGCGCCTGAACCTCGGTGATGAGCAGACCCATCGGCTTGCCCCAGTCGCCCAGATGCACGTCGCTGGTCACATCGAAGCCGGCGAAGCGGAAATGGCGCTGCAACGCGTCGCCCAGAATGGACGAGCGCAGATGGCCGACATGCATCGCCTTGGCGACGTTGGGGCCGCCGAAATCGATCACCGCCTTGCCGCGTGCGCCGGTGTCGTCGGGGGCCAGCAGCGCGTCGGGCGCGGTCAGCGCTTCGGCCAAGGCGGCGTCGGTGAGGTCGAGATTGAGGAAGCCGGGACCGGCGATCTCGACCTTGGCGAAACGCGGATCGGATTTGAGGTGCGCCGCCAGTTTTTCAGCGAGCGCGCGCGGATTGGCCTTGGCCGCCTTGGCGGCGGCCAGCGCGCCGTTCGACTGGAACTGGGCGAGGTCGGGCCGGTCGGACACCTGTACGCGCCCCAACGCGGGATCGAGGTCTTCGGCGGCGAAGGCCTTGCCCATAACGGCGGTCAGATCGGCGATGAGAGAGGGGCGCATGTGAATTTCTACGGAAAGCGGATGGGCGCGGTCATGCCCTTATGGCCCCGGCTTGTCGAGGCCGCCGCGTCAGGGTTCCAGACCGACCTTCAGCACGAAGCCGCCATCCTCGACGTCGTCGTCTTCACCGACGTGAATTCCGGCGATGGTGTTGGTGATGGTGACGGGTTTCCCCGGGGTCAGCGGCGTCTCCCAGGCGTTTCCGGCATCGGAGATGGGCGAGCCGTTATAGGTGAGGGCGGCCGTGATCTTCACATTCGCCCCGCCCCGATAAAGCGGCCCGGGCTCAACGGCATAGGTCACCGAAACGGTGGCGATGATCTGGTCGTCGCGCGTCTCGACGCAGGCGACCTCGGCCGACAGGATCACGGCGATGTGGCTGTAATCGGCCCGGTTCCGGCCGGGCGCGCCGCCGGGATAATAGGCGGCGTTGCGCGTCGCCTCGTCGATCACCAGATCGGGGCAGATATCGGTCGCCCGTTGCGCCGCAGCGCTGTCGACCAGGGCGAGCGCCAGAAACGGCGCGACGGCGGCGGCGCGGGCGGCGGAAAGCTTGAACATCCGGTGATTTTCCCCGCCGTCGAGCGCGCTTGACGCCGCCGCCGCCGGGCCCCTATCAGAAACTTCGAGCGTGAGCCTGTCTTACCGGGCGCGCGCAATCCGCTCAAGCTGGCCGAGGCCGATGCAAGGCGATCCCTCCCTGCCCTCTCTGACGCTGCGCCTGGCGGCGCCGCGCGGCTTTTGCGCCGGCG
>CAZBPO010000154.1:0-7303 GCA_964493795.1 uncultured Flavobacteriaceae bacterium | reverse complement strand
TGTCCGAACCGTTCGCGGGCCTGTGCACCCAGGGCATGATCACCCACGAAACCTATCGCGATCAGGACGGCAAATGGCTGGCGCCCGACGAGATCGAAAAGCGCGACGGCGTCGTGGTGAAGCGCGGCTCCGATCAGGCGGTCACGGTCGGGCCGCCCGAGAAGATGTCGAAGTCCAAGAAGAACGTGGTGCCGCCGGAAGACATCGCCGACACGTATGGCGTCGACTGCGCGCGCTGGTTCCTCATGTCGGATTCGCCGCCTGAGCGCGACAGCGAATGGACGCAAGGCGGCGTCGATGGCGCCGCGCGCCTCGTCCAGCGCATCTGGCGGCTGCTGAACGATGCCCTGCCCAGGCTCGGCCCGGTCGGCGCGGCGGTAGGCGGCGAGACCGGCGCGGCGCTCGAGCTGCGCCGTGCGGTGCATCGCGCGCTCGACGGCCTCACCGGCGATCTAGAGCAGTTCCGTTTCAATCGCGGCGTCGCGCGCCTTTACGAGCTGGTCAATACGCTCGCCGGCTTCAACGGCGATGCGCCTGCGGCGTTGCGCGAAGCCTATGAGCATCTCACGCTGATGATCGCGCCGATGATGCCGCACCTGGCCGAAGAGGCCTGGGCGCTGCTCGGCCACGACACGATGATCGTGCATGCCGGCTGGCCGAAGGCCGATCCGGCGCTGGTCGCCCAGGACACCGTGACGCTGGCGGTTCAGGTCAACGGCAAGCGGCGCGATGAGATCGCCCTCCGCAAGGATCTGCCCGCGGCCGAGGTGGAAGCGGCCGTGCTGGCGCTGGACTCCGTCGTCCGCGCGCTGGAAGGTAAGGCTCCCAGGAAGGTGATCGTCGTGCCCAACCGCATCGTCAATCTGTTGATCTGATGAGGGCGCGGGCCGCCTTCGTCGTCGCCGCGGCGCTTGTCGTCGCCTCGTGCGGCTTTCGTCCGCTCTACGGAACGTCGTCGATTCCCGAAGGGGCCGAAACCGCGTTCGGCGCGATCCGCGTCGCGCCGATCGGCCCCACCAACGACAGCGACCGTATCGGCTGGCTGGTGTCCGACGCGCTCGACCGCGCGCTGCATACGCCCGGTCACGCCGAAACGCCGCGCCATGAGCTCAAGGTGAAGCTGGCCGACGAGCGGCGCGGCCTGTCGATCCAGGACGACAGTTCGACCACGCGCTACAATTATCGTCTGACCGCCGACTGGACGCTGACGCCGGTGGGCAGCGAGGCGGCGCTCGCCACGGGCCGCGCCGAAACGACCGCGTCCTACAACGTGGTGGATTCGCAGTATGCGACGCTGGTCGCCCGCAAGGACGCCGAAGACCGCGCCGCGCGCGAGATCGCAGAACAGATCAAGCTGCGCCTTGCCGTCGCGTTGATGAACCGCGACTAGACGGAAAGAGGGGCGCGCAGGCACGCGCCCCATCCCACGATCAGAAGCCGTAAACGACGCCGATCCGCGTCGCCGTGTCGGTGTCCTTCAGGCCGGTAAGCGGACGGCTATCATAGCTCACCTCATACGAGGCGCGCAGGGCCAGCGCGTCGGTCACCTTCGCCGTCACGGCGCTGACCGCGTCGACCGTGTTCGACTCGCCGATCACCCCGATGACCTCCTGGCTGAAGGCGACGTTCTCGTTGAAGGCGTGGCTGAAATAGCCGCGCAGCCTCAGCGCCGTCTCGCCATTGCCGCCGGTCGCGACATAGTCGGTCTGACGGAAGGCGACGCCGGCTTCGAGGTCCAGAACGGTGGTGGCTGTCGCGACGGCGTGAAAGCCCAGACCCGCCGCCTGGGTCCAGCGATTGGCGATCCCGGTGAATTCATTCTTCTGCCAGTCGAGGCTGCCGAAGCCATAGAGCTCGGGCGTGAAGTCGTAATTCAGCTGATAGCCCAGCGCATATTCCTCGTTGGTCGTGACGTTGAAGCTGTCGCGATAATCGGCGAGCGCCTTGAAGCTGTGGCTCAAACGGTCGGCGACGTAGTTCAGCTTGAGCGCCGCCAGAAGAGCGGTGTCTTCCGTGTTGCCCGTGGTGAGCGACACGCCAAGCTGACCTTCGCCCGACCAGCCCGTCGTTTCCGCCAGCGCCGGCGCGGCGAAAGCGGGGGCTATGACAGCGGCGAGCGAAAGCGTCTTGAGCAGGGATATCTGCATATCCTGTTCCTTTACTGATGTTGGAAACCGTGCGGATCACGTCGCTGCCCCGAGGGGAGGGCGACCATTCTGGCCGGGCGTGCCGCACGCTGTTTCAATCGCAGAACCGGCGGCGTTCCGTCGCCGCATGACCGCGAATTAACCGTATCAATGGACGCCAAGCGGCCATCGTCACGTCGGCGCAGGTTTGCTATGCCTCGCGCGGTCACAAGCTGTTTGAGGATCGAAATCTTTGGAAGTGAAAGGCCGGCAGGTCGAAGGCTTCTTGAAGAACCCGCCTGCGAAGCTGCGGCTCGCGCTGCTGTACGGGCCGGACCAGGGCCTTGCGCGCGAGCGCGCGGACGCGATCGCCCGCAAGGTCTGCGATGACCTTGCCGATCCCTTCCGTATCGCCGATCTCTCGGCCGCCGAGGTGAAGGCTGACCCGGCGCGGCTGGGCGACGAGGCCGCCGCGATCTCGATGATGGGCGGTCGCCGCGTGGTGCGGGTTCGCGACGCCGATCACGCCGCAGCCAAGGTGATCGAGGCCTTCCTGAAAGACCCGCCCGGCGATGCGCTGGTGGTCGTCGAGGCCGGCGATATCGGCAAAGGCGCTTTCACCCGCGCCGTCGAGACGGCGGGCGAAACCGCCGCTGTCATGGCCTGCTATCCCGACGAGGGCGAGGATCTGCGTTCGCTCATCGTCGCGGCGCTGAAGGCGGACGGTCTCGCCGTCGCGGCCGACGCGCTGGCCGATCTGGTCGCGCGACTGGGCGACGATCGCCGCATGACGCGCGGCGAGCTCGCCAAGCTGGCGCTCTACAAGGGAGCCGATGGCGCGCGCTCAGGACAGGTGACGCGCGCCGATGTCGAGGCCGCACTGGGCGTCGAGGCCGAGGCGGATCTCAGCGAGATCGCGGACGCCTGCGGCGGCGGCGATCTTGAATCGCTCGACAACGCCTATGCTCGCGCCATTTCAGGCGGGGAAACGGCGCCGGGCATCCTGAGGACCGTGATGATGCATATGCAGAAGCTGCATCTCGCGGCCGCGCTGGTGGACGAGGGCCTCGAGCCCGAACGGGCCGCCGACAAGGCGTTCCCGCGCCTATTGTGGAAACGAAAGGGCGCGATCCAGCGCCAGATCCGCGTCTGGACGCCCGACACCGCGATGCGCGCCATAGAACAGCTCGCGGAGGCCGAGATTCTGACGCGCCGCACCGAGATTCCGGCGGACGCCGTCACCGGCCGCGCCCTCCTTCTCATCGCCGCGCAGGCGAGGCGCGCCGGAAGACAGCGCGCCTGAACGTCACATCCGCAGCAGGCGCTGCGTGACGCCGTCGAGCTTGTCCATGTCGGCGAAGCGGATCACCACCTTGCCCGACTCCTTGCCGGCGTCGACGTCGATGCTGACCGCGCAGCCGATCGCAACCCGAAGATCGCGCTCCAGCCGCACCGTATCGACGTCCTTGGGCAGCTTCGCCTTGCGCCCGCCCTTCGCAGGCTCGGTGCGGGCGGCGTTGGCCAGCGCCTCCATCTCACGCACCGACAGGCCGCGCTCGACCGCCTCGCGGGCCAACGCGGCCGCGTCCTTGGCCGTGATGAGCGCGCGCGCGTGGCCTGCCGAGAGCCGGCCGTCCTCGACCATCTGGCGCACTTCCGCCGGCAGGTTCAGCAGGCGCAGCATGTTGGCGATATGGCTGCGGCTCTTGCCGATATTCGTCGCGAGGTCTTCCTGCGTGTAGTTGAAGCGCTCGACCAGCGCCTGATAGCCCAGCGCCTCTTCGATCGCATTCAGTCCGGCCCGCTGGACGTTCTCGACGATCGCGATCTCCAGGGCGTCGTCATCGGTCATCTCACGGATCACGACGGGAATTTCGTGCAGCCCGGCGCGCTGCGCCGAGCGCCAGCGCCGTTCGCCGGCGATCAGCTGAAAGCGGCCGGCCGCCTTGGGATCGGTCCGCACGACGATGGGCTGCAACACGCCGTTGGCGCGGATCGAGTCGGTCAGCTCGCGCAGGTCCGTTTCGTCGAAGGTCCGGCGCGGCTGAAACGGATTGGGGCTGATCAGGTCGATCGCCAGCGTCCGCGCACCGCCCTTGGGAGCGTTGTCCTGCACCGGCGGGGCATCGCCCAGTAGGGCGGACAGACCGCGTCCGAGGCCGCGCGAGGTTGAGGGCTTCGCGGTCATCGGGAGGCTCCGTTGCTAAAGCGAATCGACATAGACTACGCCGCCTTCAGCGCGCGCTCGCGCTGGATCATCTCGGACGCAAGCTGGATATAGGCCTGGCTGCCCGGCGCCTTGATGTCATAGACGATCGCCGGCAGCCCATGGCTCGGCGCTTCCGATAGGCGGACATTCCTCGGGATAACAGTCCTATAAACAGTTTCGCCCATATGCGCCCTGACATCCGCCTCGACCTGTTCCGACAGGCGGTTGCGTTTGTCCGACATGGTCAGCACCACGCCCTGGATCGACAGCGTCGGGTTCAACGAGCCGCGCACCAGTTCAACCGTGCGCTGAAGCTGGCTGAGGCCTTCCAGCGCGAAGAACTCGCACTGCAACGGCACCAGCAAGCCGTCCGCCGCGGCCAGCGCGTTCATGGTCAGCAGGTTGAGGCTGGGGGGGCAGTCGATCAGCACATAGCTGAAATGCGGTCCCCGCGCCGTCATCTGGCCCAGCGCATCGCGGAGGCGGAAATTGCGGTTCGGCGCCGTGTAGAGTTCGTGCTCGGCGCCGGCGAGATCGGGCGTCGCCGGGGCGATGAACAGACGCGGGATCGCCGTCGCCGTCACCGTCTCGGCCATCGTCGCTTCGCCCAGCAACACCTCATAGGTGGTGCGGGCGCGCGCCTGCCGGTCGATGCCGAGGCCCGTCGAGGCGTTGCCCTGCGGATCGCAATCGATCAGCAGAACGCTCTCGCCGACCGCCGCAAGCGCGGTGCCGAGATTGATGGCAGTCGTGGTCTTGCCGACCCCACCCTTCTGGTTGGCGACGGCCAGAATGCGGGGACGGCCTTGGGATGCGGCGGCGCTGGTCACGGTCGGCGGCCTTTGGGCGCAAAGTGGCTGATGGCGATGATCGACGCCTCGGCATCGCTGCGGCTGGGGATCATCTCTGCGTCCAGTGTCCAGGATCGCTGTGCGGCGGTCAATTCGTCACGAGCCGTCCGGCCCTTCGGAAACAGCAATCTGGTCTGTTTATCCGCAAATCTTTTCGCGTAGCCCAGCAGGGTCTCCAGCGGCGCCATTGCGCGCGCCGTCACGAGGTCGGCCTTCAGCCCGCTGATCTCCTCGGCCCGCCCCCGAATGACACGAACCCGATCGGCCAGCCCCATGGCATCGGCCGCCACCCGCAGGAACGCGCACTTCTTTTCGATGCTTTCGATCAGGACCGTTTCGAGTCCGACTCCATCCGGGCGCAGGGCGGCGATGACGAGACCCGGAAACCCGGCCCCCGATCCCATGTCGACGATCCGCCTTGTGCCATCCTGAATCAGCGGGACCAGCTGGGCGCTGTCGAACATATGCCGCTTCCAGAGCTCGGCCAGCGAGGCCGGGCTCACCAGATTCATCCGCGCATTCCATTCGGTCAGCGCAGCGGCATAGGCGTCGAGCCGCGCCATCGCGACGTCGCTGGGCCCGGTCGCGCGGACGAAATCTTCACGGCCAAACGGTTCAGACGCGTCGGACATTTCGCTTCTTCGTCTCGGCCAGTATCGCCGTCAATGCGGCCGGGGTGACGCCCTCCACGCGGCCGGCCTGACCGAGGGTTCCCGGCCTGATGCGGCTCAGCCGGTGCACCACCTCATTCGAAAGCCCCGGGACCCCGGCATAGTCGAAGTCGCCATCAAGCTTGAGCGCCTCGTCACGCCGGAAAGCCGCGATATCGGCCTCCTGGCGAGGCAGATAGGCGGCGTAATGCGCGTCGGTCTCCAGCTGAGCCGCTGTCTCGCGGGTCACATCGCCGAGCTCGGGGAAGATTGATCGCAAGACGTCGATATCGACCTGCGGAAAGCGCAAAAGCTCCAGCGCCGTCCGCGTGACCCCGTCCTGCGCGATCTCGATGCCATAGGTCTTCAGCTTGCTGGGGCTGAGGCTTACCGACTGCAAGCGCGCCCGCGCGCCCTCAAGCGCCATTTGTTTGTCGCTGAATGCCCGCGCCCGCTCCGGCCCGACACAGCCCAGCCTTATGCCTATGGGCGTCAAACGCTGATCGGCATTGTCGGCTCTCAGGCTGAGGCGGTATTCGGCCCGGCTGGTGAACATCCGATAGGGCTCCGTTACCCCTCGCGTCACCAGATCGTCCACCATGACGCCCGCATAGGCCTCGGCGCGGTCCAGCACGATCTCTGCGCCGCCCCCGGCGAACGCCGCTGCATTCAGCCCGGCGAGCAGGCCCTGAGCCGCCGCCTCTTCATACCCCGTCGTCCCGTTGATCTGACCCGCCAAGAACAATCCCGTCACGCGTTTCACGTGAAACGCCGGCGTCAGCTCTCGTGGATCGACATAGTCATATTCGATCGCATAACCCGGCCGTAGGATCTCCGCCCGCTCCAAGCCCGGGATCCTCTCCAGAAACGCCTTCTGGAGATCCTCCGGCATCGAGGTCGAAATCCCGTTGGGATAGACGGTGTGGTCGTCGAGACCTTCCGGCTCGAGAAACACCTGATGACTGTCGCGGTCCGCGAACCGCACGACCTTGTCCTCGATCGACGGACAATAGCGCGGGCCCTGCCCGGCGATCTGCCCGGAGAAGAGCGGCAGCCGAGCCAGATTGTCGGTCAGAATGGCATGAGCCGCAGCGGTCGTGCGCGTGATGCCGCACAGGATCTGCGGCGTCGTGATCGCCTTGGTCAGAAACGAGAACGGCGTCGGCGGATCATCGCCCGGCTGCATCTCCAGCGCCGCCCAGTCGATCGTTCGGCCATCCAATCGGGGCGGCGTGCCGGTCTTCAACCGGCCCATCGACAACCCCAACCCGTAGAGCGTTCTGGACAAACCAATCGACGGCGCGTCGCCCATCCGGCCCGCCGCGACCCGCTTCTCGCCGATATGGATCACGCCGTCGAGAAACGTCCCGCTTGTCAGCACCACGGCCCGCCCCGACAGCGTCGATCCGTCCGCCAGCACAACGCCGCCGACAGATCCCTCAGTCATCAAGAGATCTTCGACGGCCC
>CAZBPO010000153.1:0-7358 GCA_964493795.1 uncultured Flavobacteriaceae bacterium | reverse complement strand
CTGCGGCCTTTCATCCTGCACGGCGCCGAAACCAAGATCGTGCCGGGCGCGTTGACCCGCGTGGCGCTGAAGCGCGGCAGCCTGGTGGTCAATTCCAGCCAGGGCGGCGGATCGAAGGACACATGGGTGCTGAGCGACTGACATGTTGAGCCGCGTCGCCGACAGCCTTTACTGGATGGCCCGCTATGCCGAGCGGGCCGAGCACGGCGCGCGTCTGCTGCGCGTGCGGCTTGAGGCGATGATCGAACAGGGCGATCTGGAATCCAGCGAGGGCTGGCGGCGCACGCTCTATGCGCTCGCCGATGCCGACCCGGAAGATCCTTCCGCCGATCCGCGCGACATCACCTATCGCGTCGCCTTCGACCGGGCCAACCCGTCCTCGCTGATATCGGCCATCGCAGCGGCGCGCGATAATGCGCGTCAGGTGCGTGAGCAGACCAGCTCGGAGATGTGGGAGCAGATCAACCGTCAATATCTGCGCGTGACGCAGCTGGACTATGACTGGATCTGGTCGGGCAATCCCGTTCAGACCTTCATCGATATTGGCGACGGCATCTGGATGTTCCAGGGCATCACCAACTCCACGATGCGTCACGGCGAAGGCTTCGACTTCATCGAGCTGGGCACCTATATCGAGCGCGCCCAGCTGGTGGCGCGGCTGCTCGATGTCTATCTCTCGCCTGCCCAGGAAGACGGCCCGAAATTCGCAGCTCCCGGCTATTTCGACTGGATCAGCCTGCTCAAGCAGTGCACGGGGTTCGAGGCCTACTGCAAAGTCTTCACGGCTTCGATCTCGCCGCGCAAGATCGCCGAATTCCTGATCTTCGATCCTGAATTCCCGCATTCGGTGCGGTTCGCAGTCGACAAGATTCAGTCGGCGCTTGAACAGATCGCGCCCGGCGCGCCGCAGGTGCGGCGCGCGGCCTGCGCCCGCATGGCCGGCAGGCTGAAGGCGTTCGTCGATTTCGGTTCGATGGACGAAGTCGCGGCCGGCGGCATCCAGCCCTTCCTCGCATCTGTCCTGAGGCAGTGCGAGGCGATCCACGAAAGCGTCTATAAGACCTATATCGGCTATGGCCTGGAAGACGTCATACAGCGCTGAGGCGCGCCTCAGCGAACCGAGACGCGCGCCAGGAAGCTGATCTGCTGGGCTTCGTGCATCGAGAGCGTGCGCCGGTTGGGGTTGGTCGGCCACGGATCGCGGATCACCATCTCGCCGACCTGCGTATTGCCATAACGGTCGCGGCCGAAGGTCATCGCGGTCAAAAGGACCGCATGGCCGAGCGCGCCGAGGATCAGCGGACGATTCGCCTCCAGTTCCGCGGCGGCGACGAGATGGGCGTCGTTGCGCCAGATTCCGAAATGGGTGTCGATGACGACTTCGCAGTTCGCCGAGAAGCGCCGTCCGCTTCTGTCGCGCCAGCCGCCGCTGACGGCGTTGGCGATCGTCGGGCCGTTGGCGGCGGCGCAGACCGGGCCGCCATAGACGCGTGCGACGATCTCCTGCTGCGGCACTTCGTGGCCCGCGATGGCGAAGATCGTCTCGATGCAGGCCGCCCAGCACCAGAACTGGCACTGTTGTTCGGCCGTGCGCATCTCGGGCGCGAATTTGAGGCCTGCCTGACAAACCTCATGATCGTAGCCTCTGGGCTCGCAGACGATATCGGCGCGCGCGGCGCGCGGCAGGACAAGGGCGGCGGCGAGCCCGGCGAGCAGTTCCCGGCGCTTCAACATAGGTTCAGGTCTCCCCTGCGCATTGGGGCAGGGGACGCTGCGTGACGGCGCTTCGCGGCGAAATCAGGGCGCGGCGCGGGCGGCGAGTGCGGCAGAAAGGCGCGGCATGACTTCGGCCCAGTCGCCGAATGTCGCGGGCGAGAAGACCTTGCTGGTCGGATACCAGGGATAGTGGTCGGTCCCCAGCTGCGGCCAGACCGGTGCGGCCGTCAGGAACCAGACCTCTGTGCCGACGGCGCCGGCGAGGGCCGCCGCCGCTGTCGGCGCGCTGATCACGAGGTCGCAGGCGGCAGAGAGGGCCGCCGCGCCATCAAGGTCGTTCTTGAGATCGAGGCCTTCCATCACCGCGATCTCGCGGCCGAAAAGCGCCTTGGCGCGGGCGATCTCGGCGCTCGCATCGCCGTATTGAAGATTGACGAAGGTGACGCCGGGTACCGCCAGAATGTCTTTCCAGGCGTCGATGGCGGAAAAGTATTTCTGGCGCTGGGCGTTGATGAGCATCGAACGCCAGCAGATGCCGACCTTCAGGCCGGGGCGTTCGGCGAGCCATGCCTTGTAAGCGACGACGCGCTCCGGGTCTGGCGTCAGGAACGCCACGCCCGGGAAATCGTGAAGCGATCCGCGCAAATGGGGCAGGGCGCTGCCCAACGGAATCACGAAGTCGGGCTTGCCGGCCCAGGGCACGAGCCGCACGTCCTTGGCGTTGTGCGAGGCGTTGTAATAGTTGCCGACCTGAGCGCCGGGCATCGCGCGGGTGACCAGCGCGATGAGGCGGTCGTCGACGGCGATCTTCATCTTGCCTTCGGGCCCGATCGCCGCCGCAATGTCACCTAGCGTGTTGGCGAACATCACTTCGTCGCCAAGGCCCTGCTCGCCGATCACCAGCACGTCGCGGCCGGCCAGCGGCTCGCCCTTCCAAAGCGGCGCGTCGATTCCGTAGAGCGTCGATGCGCGATGCTGGTGGTTGTGGCGTATTTCGTAGCCCGCGAAGCCTTCGGCGAGGCGGCCCATCGCGATGAGGCACAGGGCGCGGGCATGCGTCGTTTCGATGCGGTCGCGCGGTTCGCTCGTCAAAGTGAGGGCGTGGTCATAGGCGTCGAGCGCCTCTTCCAGCGGTCCGGTGTGATGCACGCCGAAGCCCAGATTGTGCCAGGCGCGCGCGAAAGACGGGTCGAGCCGCAACGCTTCGCGATAGAAAACCGCAGCCTGCGCGAAGTCGCTGAGCTCCACTAGAATGGTGCCGAGCGTGTTCCATAGCAGCGGCTGCTCGGGCATCCGCATGATGGCCGCGCGGGCGACGTCGATGGCTTCGTCGAAACGCGAGGTGTCGCGCAGCACGCCGGCGAGGTTGTTCCACCCCATCGGTTGGTCGGGCTCCATCTCGCAATAGAGACGGAAGAACTTCTCGGCCACCTCGTGAAGGCTCATGCGCCAGGCGGCGAGGCCGAGATTGAGATAGAGGTCGGTATCGGTCGGGTCGAGCGCGATGGCGCGCTCGTACATGGTCAGGGCCTTGGCGATTTCCCCGAGGTTTTCCAGGCTGAGCGCCAGCATGTGAAAGGCCTGGCCGCATTTCGGGTCGGCTTCCGTCGCGTCCACCGAAAGCACGGCGGCCTTGCCGTAGTCATGCCGGTGGAAGGCGTTGATCGCCTTTCTGAGATGCTTGTGGCAAAGGCGGCGGGTGGCGTCGGCGACCTGCGTGGCCGCATCCTTTTCGGCCCGCGCAAGGAAGGCGGCCTCGGCCCCTATGCCGGTCGCGTTCGCGCCGTTCTGCGCCGCGTTGGCAGCCATCGATTCATCGCCTCGCTGATCGGGCCGATAAGGCGTTCACCTTGGTTAAGGAGTTGTGAACCCCCTTGCGGCGATCTTTGTGGAATCCGCTGCTTCGCGCGTTGAGAGCGCCTTAACCCTGGCGCTCTAGCGTGCTCACCGAAGGATTGGTCATGCCGCTGAAACTGTCGCTGAAGCCTCACGAGAAGTTCGTCGTCAACGGCGCCGTCATGATCAACGGCGACCGCAAGGGCGAGGTCGTTCTGCAGAACAAGGCGTCGATCCTGCGCGAGAAAGACATCCTGCAGCCGCAGGATGCGACGACGCCGCTGAAGCGCGTCTATTTCCCGATCCAGATGATGTATCTGGACTCATCGAGCGGCGGCGAGAATGTCGACGTCTATTACGACAGCTTCGCCGAACGCATGGCCGACGTCATGGGCGCGGTCTCGAACCCCGACGTTCTGGCCGCCTGCGTGGCGATCAGCCGGGACGTTCTGGGCGGCCACTATTACCGCGCGCTGATGACGTGCCGCCGTCTCTTCGAATACGAGCAGGAGCTGCTGAATTATGTCCCTGACAGCGTACCAGTCGACGCTTAAGGCGACCGAGAACCCGCGCGACGTCGAATACCGGCTTTTCGGCCAGGTGACGCGCGCGTTGCTCGACGCCTCGCCCCTGCCGCGAACCGATCCCCGCGTGATCGAGGCGATCGACTGGAATCGCCGCATGTGGTCAACGTTGGCGAACGACTGCACCAGCGACGCGAACGCCATGCCGCCGCAGATGCGCGCCGGAATCATCTCGATCTCGATGTTCGTCGCACGCTATTCCAGCCAGGTCATGGCCGGCGCGGCGACCCCCGTCGATCCGCTGATCGACATCAACCGCACGATCATGCAGGGCCTCGCGCAGCGCGCTGCGGCCTGACGTCCAACTGACTTTCGAGTTCGCGCAGCGCCCGGCAAACCTCGCCGGGCGCTTCTTTGCCGTTGGGCGCTTTCTGCCGCAATGATGCCGCTGTGCGCGCCGGCGTCTGTGAAAAACATCAATTGCAGCAATGGGTTGGGTGCGAAATCGTTGGCACGCACGTTGCGACCCGCCGCCCAGGCAAAAGCCTGCGAGCAAAAGGCTCGACAATCTCCAGCCAGAACGGACGGAACCAATGCTGAGCGTGAACACCAACGTGGGGGCGATGATCGCCCTCCAGAACCTGTCGAAGACCAACAGCCAGATGGCCGAGACCCAGAACCGCATCAATACGGGCCTGAGCGTGGCGACCGCCAAGGATAACGGCGGCATCTACGCGATCGCCCAGAATATGCGGGGGGACGTCGGTGCGCTGAACGCAGTCGGACAGAGCCTCAATCGCTCAAAGAGCGTCGTCGACGTCGCTCTGGCCGCTGGCGAGGCGATTTCCGATCTCATAGTCCAGATGAAGGAGAAGGCATTGGCGTCTTCCGACGCGTCGCTGGATACGACGAGCCGGATGGCGCTGAACGAGGATTTCGTAGCGTTGCGCAAGCAGATCGCTTCGATCGTGTCGAACGCCTCGTTCAACAACGTGAACATCATCAACAACACGACCACGCGGCTTATGGCGCTCGCCTCGGCCACGGGGTCGCGTCTGACGGTCATGGGCGAGAACATGTCGCTCGGCGGCTCTGTCATCACGATGACGGCCTCGGCGCAGATATCCACCCAATCGGGCGCGTCGGCGATGATGGACACCATCAATACTTCTCTGACGAACGTGAACCGTGCGCTCGCGCGGCTGGGCACGTCCTCCAAGCGGCTTTCGCTGCAGGAAGAGTTCGTGACCAAGCTGTCCGACAGCCTCAAGGGCGGCATCGGCAATCTTGTCGACGCCGACCTGGCGGTGGAGAGCGCGCGGCTTCAGTCGCTTCAGGTCAAGCAACAGCTTGGCGTGCAGGCGCTGGGCATCGCGAACAGTTCGCCACAGATCATCCTGTCGCTGTTCAGGTAATCGAATCGGGCTCGAAAGGGTTACCGCAAAACAAGGTCAGGGCGGCCGAAAGGCCGCCCTTTCTTTTGCCCCTGTGCGGCAGGATTTGCCGGGCAGAAGATTCCGGCGCGGCAGAAGATTCCGACCCAACTCGGCACACCGGCAGATCGTGCCTGCAAAAAATGCCGGAAAGCCGAATCTCAGCGTGGTTGACGGAAATTAATGCCCACTTGGCACGCCGCCTGCTGACAGGGCCTCGGGGCATCGTGCCTTCCGAGCAGAAAGCTCGTCAGACATCCAGAATGGGGTGACTTCATTATGGCTCTCGGCGTTAACACCAATGTCGGCGCGATGATCGCGCTGCAGAACCTCTCCAAAACCAACAGCGAACTCCAGACCGTCCAGAACCGCATCAACACGGGTCTGAGCGTCGCTGGCGCCAAGGACAATGGCGGTATCTACGCCATCGCCCAGGCGATGCGCGCGGACGTCGCCTCGCTCGGCGCCGTCGGCACCAGCCTTAACCGCGCCAAGAGCGTGGTCGACGTCGCTCTGGCGGCCGGCGAATCCATCTCGGACCTTCTGGTCCAGATGAAGGAAAAGGCGCTTGCCGCCTCGGACGCTTCGATCGACACCACCTCGCGCACGGCGCTGAACGAAGACTTCGTGGCCCTGCGCAAGCAGGTCGCCTCGATCGTGGCGAACGCGTCGTTCAACGGCAGGAACCTGATCAACACCGCGACCGGCTTCCAGTCGATCGCCAGCTCTGACGGTTCGCAGAAGATCTCGGTGAACGCCGAGAACATGTCGCTGGGCGGCTCGATCATCACGCTCGCCGCGAGCGGCGCGATCGCCTCGCAGGCGGCGGCCTCGACGATGGTTGCGACGGTGAACACCTCGCTGACCAACGCCAACCGCGCGCTGGCGCGTCTCGGCTCGACCTCGAAGCGTCTGGACATCCAGATCAGCTTCAACACCAAGGTCGCGGACGCCCTGACGGCCGGCATCGGCAACCTGGTCGACGCGGATCTGTCGGTCGAATCGGCTCGCCTCCAGGCGCTGCAGGTGAAGCAGCAGCTGGGCATCCAGGCGCTGTCGATCGCCAACAGCGCCCCGAGCACCGTTCTCGGTCTCTTCCGCTAAGTGGGGACAGGCGGCGGACGGGGCGAGAACGCCCCGCCGCCGCCGGTTCTCTCTTCCGGGAGGGCTTAACCTCTTGGGGAGGTGGAGCTCATGATCGATGCCACAACAGGAATTCTGGCCGTCCCCGTGACGGCGGCCGAGCCGGCCCGCCCGGCCCAGCGCAAGTTGGGCTCGCAGGACGAGTCGAAGCCGCCCGTCGAGGAAAAGGCCGCGCAAACCGTCGAAACGGCGCTGCGCTCGATGGAGACGCCGCTGCTCGGGCAGCATGAGCGCCTGTCGATTTCGCGCGACGAGACGACGGGCACCTTCATCTATCGCAGCATCGATCGGGCGACCGGCGAGGTTCTGCGGCAGTGGCCGGTGGAGGCCATGCTTCAATTCAAGGCCTATCTGCGGCACGCCGAAGGCGTGCTTATCGACAGCAAGGTCTGACACCAGACAGAGACTTCACGCTCAACTGGCCCGGCCCGAAATGGCCGGGCCTTTTCTTTATCTGCCCGGCAAATTTGACCCAGAGCTGGCGGAAGCCTGCCGCCTGTTCCGGGCGCGTCCTGTCGCCGCCATCTGAAAAACATAAGTAATATCAATTATCTAGATGGTTTCCAAAACTGGCCCGCGCTTTGCGGAGGCTCCGGTGAATGTTGGCGCGGGATTCGCGCCGATACGAGGCGGAGAATCCAGATGGTGCTGTCGGTCAATACCAACGTCGCGGCGATGATCGCGCTCCAGAACCTCAACGGCAGCA
>CAZBPO010000152.1:6930-7439 GCA_964493795.1 uncultured Flavobacteriaceae bacterium | reverse complement strand
GTCACGCCGAAACGCTCGGCGGCGAAGGCCGCGCCCAGACGCCCAAAGCCGGTGGTGACCTCGTCGAAGATCAACAGGATGCCGTGCTTGGCGGTGATCGCCCGCAGCTTCTCAAGATAACCCTTGGGTGGCGGCAGCACGCCGGTCGAGCCGGCCATCGGCTCCACGATCACCGCCGCGATGGTCGAGGCGTCGTGCAGCGCGACCAGCTTCTCCAGCTCGTCGGCCGTCTGCGCGCCCCATTCCGGCTGGCCGTTGGTGAAGGCCTGTTCGGCGCGATTGTAGGTCGCCGGCAGGTGGTCCGCCTGATAGGCGAGCGCGTTGAACCACTTCTTGTTGTTGACCAGTCCGCCGGCCGAGATGCCGGTCATGCCGACGCCGTGATAGGCGCGCTCGCGCCCGATGATTCGCGTCCGCGTGCCGTCGCCGCGCGCCCGGTGCCAGGCGACCGCGATCTTCACCGCCGTATCGGTCGATTCAGAGCCGGAGTTCGTGAAGAAGACATGGTT
>CAZBPO010000152.1:0-6920 GCA_964493795.1 uncultured Flavobacteriaceae bacterium | reverse complement strand
GCGGCAATGCCCGGCATTGGCGCACCACAGCCCGGCGGAGGCATCCAGAATCTTCCGCCCGTCCTGATCGAAATAATGCATGCCCTCGGCGCGGGCGACGATGCGCGGCCGGCGCTTGAACTCGCTGTTGGGCGTAAAGGGCAGCCAGAAGGCGTCGAGCTGGTTGGTCGTCAGGTGGGATGTCATTGGTTCGCCATGCGCTGAAGTCACGGCAGTCTAGACACCCTGCCGGGCGGAAACCACACCGTCCGGCGAATGAATCCGACCCGGCGACCGTATTCAGAACGGCGACGGCAGACGGATCGCGAGCGTCACGACCAGCAGGCCCAGCACGTAGCTCCACAGCGTCACAATCGCCATCACGACCGCCAGATAGGCGCGCGGCTGTTCGTTGGCGTCGGCCCTCAGGGCGTTGATCGCCAGCACGGCGGGGCCGGTGAAGATCGTCAGGCCCACGGCCGCCAGACGACCCGCTTCCGTCGTCGGCTGCGGCGCGTATTCAGACCTGCCGCTCAGCACGCGATACAGGCTGGCGATGACGCCCGACGCGACGAACCCGCTGGCGATGATCAGCAGCAGCAACAGCGCTTCGCGCATCCCCGGCCTCTTCGTTTGAGGTCTTCAACCGGGGTCCGACTTGCAGATTCCGCGCCGCGCGGGCTGTGCCGTTTCGAGACGCTATTTCAGATTTTCCAGCCCGGACGGCAACTTGGCGTCCGGCTCCAGCTGGCGGAAGCGCGAGATCGGCATCCGCGCCAAGGTGTTTCCTTCTTCGTCCAGGAAGATCACCATCGGCTCGCTGACCCCGCTCGGCTCGTCGGTCGCGACAGCCGACGGGTCCTCGCCCACGCAGGCTTCACGGTTCTCTCCGCACGGGTTGACCGAGCGCTTGCCGCCGTCTTTGTTCACCGCCCCGAAGGCGGGGCCGGCAAGAGCGGCTAGGAACAGGATGGCGACGAGACGCATGGGCGGCACCGGATCAGGGCGAGTTGTGGCTTTCCCGGCTGCAAGGCGGGGACCACGGCCGCTGTGCCATATCGGGACGCGCGCATGACCCGGCCGCTCGATCCCAACGAGCCCGAGGAGAAGCCGAGCTGGCTCTACCCGCTGATCGTCGCCGCCATCACCTTCGTGATCGGGGCCGGCATATTATGGCTCTATCTCGGGCCGAGTTTCGACGACCTCACCGGCGCGTCGGTCCGACCGACATCGGAGTCGGCCGTTCATTCGGTGGTGCTGGGCGAGCGCCGCTTCGACATTCCCGGCAATTACATTCGCCGGCCCACCGCCCGCCGCTCCGGCCCCGCAACCGAGATCGAACTCGACGCGCTGCTGCCCGATCTTCACGGCTTCGCCGAAGGCGAGGAAGACGAGATCCGCGACATCACCCGCATGTCGGGGCTCGTTTCGATCATCATCAAGACCGGCGAGCCCGAACTCGGCGAACGCGAGCGTTTCGAGCGCATCTATCTGAAGAACGCCGATCCCGACGCCCACCCCTACGATCACGAGGGCTTCGAGGTGCGGCCGATGAGCCCGCATTCCGGCTATGTCGGCCAGCAGGTCTTCACCCGCGAGGACAATGGCGAGTTCACGCTCATCCTCTGCTCGGCCGACGATCCGGCGCGCGAGGCGGGCGGGCTATGCATCCGCGAAATGGCCTGGGGGCGCGGCCTTACGGCGGTCTATGCCTTCCGCGTGGGCCGTCTCAGCGAATGGCGTCAGATCGACGATGCGGTGCGCGGCCTTCTGCTGCGGCTCGAACCCGCCGCCGGGCAGACGTCGCGATCCGGCGGCGCGCGCCTAGGCGGGCGGCAGGTCGATATCCAGGATCGCCATGTTGAACTGGTACGAGGTCTCGCCGTCCTCGATATCCTCGCTCACCACGCCGATGAAATCCGAACCCATATAGACCTCGACCGAATCCTTGATGTTCGGGCGCGGGCGCAGGTTGATCGCTTCGTTGCGGAAGGTGTCGCGAAGAAAGGCTTCGACGCGCAGCGTGTCCTTGCGGTCCATATCTGGTCTCCTCAATGGCGGCCGGGCGCGCCGGGCGGGAGCATTTGGCGCGTGGACCGCGCCGGGTCAAGCGCTCCGGCATGAACAACGCGCCGCTCGGCCCCACCTGGTATGAAGCGAGCGCGCCGCCGGCGCCGCTGCGGCCTGCGCTGGCGGGCGATATCGCGACAGACATCTGCGTGATCGGCGCCGGCTATGCCGGGCTTTCCGCCGCCTTGCATCTGGCCGAGGCCGGGCACCGCGTGATCCTTCTGGAAGCACGTCGCGTCGGCGGCGGCGCATCGGGACGCAATGGCGGTCAGATCCATTCAGGCCAGCGCCAGGAACAGGAAACGCTCGAGGCGACGCTGGGCGATAGCGCCGCGCGCGATCTGTGGACGCTGGCTGAAGAGGCGAAGGCGCTGGTGCGCGGGCTCGTCGCGCGGCACGCCATCGCCTGCGATCTCAAGGACGGCATCGTGCACGCGGCGTGGAAAGCGCGCGACGCCGCGCCGCTGCGCGCCTATGTCGAACACATGGCCAGCCGCTATGGCTATGCGCAGCGCTGGGTCGAAAAGAAAGACGTGCCCGCCCTCGTCGCCACCGGCCGCTATCACGGCGCGCTGGTCGATCCGGGCGGCGGCCAGCTTCATGCGCTCGCCTATGCGCGCGGCCTCGCCGCCGCCGCCGAAGCGTCCGGCGCGACCATCTTCGAAAACAGCCCCGCCCTCGCCTGCGAGGCTGTCGCCGGCGGCGTCGCCATCCGCACCGCTGCGGGCACGGTGCGCGCATCGCACGCGGTTCTCGCCTGCGACACCTGGCTCGGCGCGCTCGACCCCGCCGCCGGCGCCTATGCCCTCGCCATCAACAGCTTCATCGCCGTCACCGCGCCGCTGGGCGCGCGGGCGCAAAGCCTGATCCCCTGCGGCCACGCCGTCGCCGACACGAAATTCGTCGTCGATTATTATCGCCTCACCGCCGATGGACGCCTGCTGTTCGGCGGCGGCGAGAACTACACGCCGCGCTATCCCGCCGACCTGAAACGCTTCGTCTCGCGCCCCATGCTGCGCGTCTTCCCCCAGATCGCCGACATCCCGGTCGACTATGCCTGGGGCGGCCCGGTCGGCGTGACGATCTCAAGGCTGCCGCATTTCGGCTGGCGCACACCCCGCACCGTGTTCGCGCATGGCTTCTCGGGTCAGGGCGTCGCGCTCGCCACGCTCGCGGGCAAGCTGATGGCCGAGGCCGTGACCGGCACGACGGCGCGCTTCGACGTCTTCGCGAAATTGAAGCACCGCCGCTTCCCCGGCGGACGCATGCTGCGCACGCCGCTGATGGCGCTCGGCATGGCCTGGTATGCGCTGAAAGACCGGCTCTGAGCCGCCCGCCTCAGATATCGAAATCCGAGGTTATCTGCGCCAGGAAGTTCTGGTTCATGTCGTGGCTGGGATTGTCGCAGCCCGCACAGCCGATCACCTTGGCCGGCACGCCCGCCGCTGTGCAGTGATCGGGCACGGCCGTCAGCACCACGCTGCCCGCGCCGATGCGGCTGTATTCGCCCACCTCGATATTGCCCAGGATCGAGGCGCTCGCGCCGATCATCACGCCCTTGCGGATCTTGGGGTGCCGGTCGCCGCGTTCCTTGCCGGTGCCGCCCAGCGTCACGCCGTGCAGCATCGACACGTCGTCCTCGACCACCGCCGTCTCGCCGATCACCACGCCGGTCGCGTGATCTATGAAGACGCCCCGGCCGATCTTCGCGGCCGGGTGGATATCCGCGCCGAAAGTCTCCGAGATGCGGCTCTGGAAATGCAGCGCCATCCAGATGCGGCCCTGGGTCCACAGCCAGTGGGCGATGCGATAGGCCTGCAGCGCCTGAAAGCCCTTGAAAAACAGGAAGGGCTGAACGAACCCGCGCGAGGCCGGATCGCGCTCGCGGATCGCCATCAGGTCGGCCCGCACCGCTGCGGCGATCCCCGGATCGGCCGAGAAGGCCGCCAGGAACGTATCGCGCAGCTTCAGCGCGCCCATGTCGGCATTGCCCAGCTTGGTCGCGAGGTGGAAGGCGAGCGCGTCCTCAAGCCGCCCGTGCGCCAGCACCGAGGCATGGACAAAGCTCGCCAGCGCCGGCTCCGAGACGGCGATCGCCTCGGCTTCGCTTCTCAATGTCGTCCACACCGGATCGACGACCGGCAGGCGTTCCGCAGCAAGGGCCATAGCCGCCACCTCAAAATATCGCGTTGGTTCTAATTTAGAACCGCCGGGCTCGGGCCGAAAGGGTCGCCGACGCGCAAATTTAGCGCTTCGGGGCCAGAAGATCGTTAAGCGCGCCGGGAAGTTCACCCATCGCAGCCATGTGCGAAATCTTCAGCAGCGCCGCGACGGTGATGGAATCCGTGATCTCGCCGGCATTCACCATGCCCAGCGCCTCGGCGAAAGGCACGCGCTTCACGGTGATCTCCTCGGTGTCGTCCGGCTGCGCCTCCACCGCCGTCAGGCCGGTGGCGAGATAGACATAGGCGTGCTCGTCGGTCACCGAGTTCGAGAGGTGCATCTGGAGGATTTCACGCCACTCCGCGCCGGCCAGCCCCGCTTCCTCGGCCAGCTCCCGCTTGGCGGCGTCGATGGGCTGTTCGTCCTCGTCCGCCCCGCCTTCGGGGATTTCCCAGGAATAGAGATCCAGCGCGAAGCGGTGCTGCCCCACCAGCGTCACCGTGCCGTCGTCATGTAACGGCACCACGCCGGTCGCCCAGCGGCGGAAGTGGACGATCGTATAGGTGAACTCGCGGCCGGCCGGCGTCGCGACATGATAATCCACGGCCAGAATCCAGGGATTGCCGAAAACCGGCCTGTCACGGAGAATCGTAAGCGGGCCGCGCTTGGCCATGATGCCGACCTGCTATCCTTTGAACGCACTACCGGATGGAACGATTGTCCATCGTCGTCAGACGCTGACCGCGCGCCCTGAAAAACGCCGTCTCCAGACGCTCGCTACGACGCGCCGCATGACTGCGGCTTGCTACAGCAGCGCCGCCGATCAATGCAGCAGCCAAAAAACCCAACGCGACCCAGCCCATAGAGCGCCCCCGCCCATTTGCTTCGCAGTGCAATGACGATACGCACAAAATGTTACGAATCCAGCATCTAAGTGCCGACAATCGATGAAAAATGCGATTTTTCTCGCGCCCGCAC
Source organism: uncultured Flavobacteriaceae bacterium (assembly GCA_964493795.1). GTDB lineage: Bacteria > Pseudomonadota > Alphaproteobacteria > Micropepsales > Micropepsaceae > JADZAI01. Next base: position 1,730 of record CAZBPO010000152.1, on the reverse strand, counting down.
CTAAATCACCAGCATGACCGAACTCATTCCGCCCGAACGTCTCAACACCCCCGCCCCCCGGACGCTCGATCTGCTGCTGACGCGGCGATCGGGCAGCGCCAAGGCGATGACCGGCCCCGGCCCCGATGAGGCGCAGCTGCGCACCATCCTCACCGCCGCCAGCCGGGTGCCTGACCACGGCAAGCTGACGCCCTGGCGCTTCATCACCTTCACCGGCGATGCCCGCGCCCGCTTCGGCGCCCGGATGGCGGATCTGTTCCGGGAAAAGAACCCGGACGTCATCGACGAGATCGTCGCGCTCGAGGCCCGGCGCTTCGAACGCGCACCCGTGGTGGTGGCCGTCATCAGCAGCGCCCGGGGCAACGCCAAGGTACCGGAATGGGAACAGGTGCTTTCGGCCGGGGCGGTGTGCATGACGCTCGCCCTCGCCGCGCACGCGCTCGGCTTCGCCGCCTCGTGGCTCACCGAATGGCACGCCTATGACGAGCGGGTGAAGCCTGTCCTCGGCCTGTCGGAACACGAGAAGATCGCCGGCTTCATCTATCTCGGCACGCCCGCCGTCCCGCTCGAGGACCGGCCGCGCCCGCCGCTCGAGCGCGTCGTTACGGCGTGGGATTCGTCTTCCGGCGGCTGATCAGCCGCCGGACCGCGCCACGGCGCGGCGGCGGCGCGACGGCTGTGTCGCGCTCATAGATGACCGTGTTCCAGAAGCGGGCGCGGTGAGAGCCCGCCACCCGCCGCCAGCCGCGCAGCCTCAGCGTGCGGCCCAGGATCGCGTTGAAATAGCCATGCGCGACCAGCACGGCGATGCCGCTGCGCTCGGCTTCCTCGATCAGAAGCGGCGCGGCCTGTCGCGCCCGCTGCTTCGACTGGCCATAGCTCTCGATGCCGGGCTTGAAGCCGCCATGCCACGCGACGCGGGCGACCACGGCCCAGGCCGGCGCCTTCATCTTCAGGGCCGGCACGCGCGGCGACGCCAGCGGGGCCTCGGTGAACAGCGGCGTCGAGACCAGCTCCGCATCGGGCAGCAAGGTGGCCGCGCTGTCGATAGAGCGTTTGAGATCGCTGGCGAAGACCCGGGGGGCGTGGCCGATCAGGTCCTGCAATTCATGTCCAGCGATGTCCGGCAAACTCATGCAAGGCGGGCGGCGGGGGTTGTCATGATGAAGGGGGAATGGACGCGGGAAGGACGTTTAGCGGCAAACTTGCAACGAGCGCGGGCCAGGGTCAAGCCAGCGCTTTGACGGGAATGACCCTCCAAACGTTCATCCGTCCTGCATTCCTCAAGAAAAGAGCGGCGGACGGACGACAGATTTTCCTTCATCAGGCCGTTGATTTTGGCTCATGATCCGCAGCCTTCTCTTCCTTGCCATCGCCTTTTCCCTGAGCGCCCAGACTGCCCAGAAGCCGTCTGTCATCCTGAAAGCGGTGACGGACCGGCCGGAGGCTTTTTATGAAGTGGGAGAGACCGTCCGGTTTGATCTTGAAGTGAGCGAGCAAGGGAAACCTTTGTCCCAGGGCCAGGTCATCTGCAGCCTGTCCAAGGATGGAGCGGAGCCGAAGCGGGAGGAGACGGTGGAAATCAAAAACGGCAGGGCCAGCATCACGGGCAGCCTGGATGAGCCCGGCTTTCTGCTGATGCGCTTCAGCCTGGCAGGCCGGACGGAATTTGCCCAGGCCGGGGCCGCCTTCAGCCCGCTGAAGATCCGGCCCAGCCTGCCGGTGCCGGA
>CAZBPO010000151.1:1371-7461 GCA_964493795.1 uncultured Flavobacteriaceae bacterium | reverse complement strand
TCGCGGCGCTGCGCCATGTGGGCTCGCGCCCTAGCACGATGCGATAGGCCGCGACCGCAGCTTCGATCTCGGGGGTGATGAGAACGATGTGATCGAGGCCGGTGATCATGGGTGTCGTGAGTGGGTTGCGGGCAAGAAAAAGGGGCGTGCGGACACGCCCCTCCGGTTCGGACTGCGCGCGTGGCGCGTCAGGCCGTCTTCGTTTCGGGCTGGACCAGCGCGGGCTTGTCCGTCGGCTTGGACAGGGAAATCTGCGGCGTGGGCGCGTCGAGGCTGAGCGGGTCGTTCGAACGGCGGCACGAGCCTTCGAAGGTCGCGCCGGCGGCGACGGTCAGCTGTTCCTGAAGGATGTCGCCGACGACCACGGCGGTGGCGTCGAGCTGAACCCGCCGGGCGCGGATGCGGCCCTCGACCCGTCCCCTGACCACGACTTCCTCGGCGACGATCTCGCCTTTCACGGTGGAGCCGTTGCCGATCATCAGCGTGACCGAACGGATATCGCCTTCGACGGTGCCGTCGATCTGCATGTCGCCCTGGCTGATCAGCGTGCCCTGGACCAGCAGGTCGGTGGAAATGATCGAAGGCGCCGAACGGCCGCCGGACTTCTTGGCGGGCGCAGTGGGAAGCGGCGTCGAGATCGACGCGCCGCCGGAATTGGTCTCAGGTGCCTTGCCTTTGGAGAACATTCGCGCCTGCTTTCAGATAGTTCCAGGGATTTTGAGCCTGGCCATTATACCAGATCTCGTAGTGCAGATGGGGGCCGGTGCTGCGCCCCGTATTGCCGAGGCCGCCGACCGGCTCGCCGAACGCCACCTTCTGGCCTTCCTTGACCGAGATCGAGGAAAGATGGGCGTAGCGGGTCTTCAGGCCATAGCCGTGGTCGATTTCGACCATCCGGCCATAGCCGCCATGCCATTCCGCGATGGTGACGACGCCGGGCGCGGTCGCGATGATCGGCGCGCCCGTGGCGGCCTTGAAATCGAGCCCGCTGTGGAAGGCGCGGCCGCCATTGAAGGGATCGCGCCGGCCGCCGAAAGCGGACGAGATGCGCGTGACGTTGGGCAGCGGATTGGCGAAGGGGATGGACAGCATCGCCTTCTGCAGCTTGGCGACGCGCGCCAGCGTCGCGTCGGCGACATCGAGATTGGGATCGCGCGCGAACAGGTCGGCCTTGGCGGCGTCGATGCCCATGGGAATGAACGGACCGCCCTGGGCGTCGGGCACCGGCGCGATGGCGTTCGGGTCCATGCCGGCGATCGAGAGGACGTCGCGCAGGCTGTCTTCCTTGGCGGCGGCGGAGGCCGCGATGCCGGCCGCCGCGATCTGCTGCTCGCCGATGACGGTCTCAAGGCGCGTCGCGAGCGCCGCGAAGCTTTCGCCAGCCGCCTTGTTGCGGCCGCTGAGCAGGAACTCTGAAGGCTCGGCCGGCAGCGCGGCCTGCATCTCGATTTCGATGACCTCCTCGACGGCGGCGAGGCGGACGACCTCAGGCTTGGTCTGCGGGAGCGGCGGCGCGACGCCGCCATCGAGCGCGGCAGGTTCGGCGGCGGCGCGCTTGTCTTTTGCGGGCTGCGCCGGGGCGGGGGCCTCGTCCTCGGGTTCCGCGTGCGAGTGATCGTGCTGTTCCTCGCCGCCCGACGCGCCGGGGTCTTCCTCGGACGAGATCGTGGTGGCGTCGGGGCCGAGGCCGAGCGCGCGCACGGTAGCCGCCCGCTGCATCACCTCGTCGAGCGCATCGCCGGCGCCTTCATGGACGACCATCGCGGTCTGCAGATCGCCCTGGCGTTTTTCGATGGCGGCGACGCTGGTTTCGAAACGCTCTTCGGCGAGCGCAAGCTTGCTGGAGAGGTCGTCGTAGTCCAGGCGCATCCGGGCGATTTCGCTCTCGTAGCGGGTCTGGACCTGGCGCAGTTTTTCTTCTTTGGCGGCGACGATCTCGTCCTTGAAGGCGGTCATCACGCTGGCATAGGCGATCCAGCCGAGGCACGAGAGCCCGAGCACGACGCTGACCACCTGGAACCGCGCGGACAGCACGACGAACTGAACGCGGCCGTCGCTGCGGTGATAAATCTGTCGTTCAGGGAACAAGCGCGAAAAGCGCTCTCTGGCGCGGGCCCAAAAGCCAAGCGTCATTGAAACTAACCCCACCGCGTTGATCGCGCTGCCGACTGTTTCCCGTCGATCGGCGCGTTTGCCACAGCTTGATAAAATCAAACAATGCTGTGCCGCAACACCCCTTCCGTATCGAAATATTAACTTGACGAAAGAGATTCGCAGGATTCAGCGGGTCGGCTGGGGCGGCAGGGAAAATGTGATGTCGAAAGCGGGCGTCAGACCGGCCTCGCGGCGCGCCGGCTCGTTGAACGGGGCGTGAGGCCGGGCGAGGCCGATTTCCCCAAGGGCGACAGCGAAAGCGGCCTCAGCTTCGACGCCGCGCGCCCGGCAGACATGGCGGAACCAGCGATAGCCGGTGGCCACATGGCCGATCTCGTCGCGGTAGATCACCTCAAGAATCGCCGCGCTGTCGGGATCGCCGGCTTCCTTGAGTTTGGCGATCATGGCGGGCGTCACGTCGAGGCCACGCGCTTCATGGGTCAGCGGCGCGATGGCAAGCCGGGCGAGGACGTCCTGACGGCTGGCGAGCGCGGTTTGCCAAAGCCCGTCATGGGCGTCGAGCGCGCCATAGGCGCTGCCCAGCGCCTCGAGCCGGTCGGACAGCATGAGAAAGTGCCGGGCCTCGTCATGCGCGACGCTGAGCCACTCGGCCGTGAAACGCCCGCTTTCCACGCCGATTTCAGGTGCACCGGCGAAGCGCCCGATGATGTCGAGCGCCAGATCGACGGCGTTGAGTTCGATATGCGCCAGCGCGTGGAGCAGGGCGATGCGTCCGGCCGGCGTGGCTGGCGACCGCTTGGCGACGGCGCGGGCGGCGACCAGCCGGGGCGCAGCCGGCCGTCCAGGGCGGTCCGGCCAGTCGGCTTCGGAACCGCCATGGGCGACGGTCAGCGCGCTGGCCGCCTTGGCACGGGCGTCCGTTTCAAGAAAGGCGGCGCGCAGCGGCGTCATGTCATCGAAGCGCCTTCACAGCGGCCAGAACCTCGTCGACATGTCCGGCGACCCGCACCTTGCGCCATATCTTCAGGATCTTGCCGCCGCCGCTGATCAGGAATGTCGAGCGGTCTATGCCCATATATTTCCGGCCATACAGGGTCTTTTCGACCCACGAGCCATAGGCCTCGATCGTGGTTCCCTCGGGATCGGACGCCAGCGGAATCGCCAGACCGTATTTGGCGACGAACTTGTCGTGCGCCTTCACGGTGTCTTTCGATATGCCGAGAATCGCCGCGCCGGCCTTGGCGAAAGCGGAACCGGCGGCCGAAAACTCCTGCGCCTCGCGCGTACAGCCGGCCGTATCGTCCTTGGGATAGAAATAAAGGACCAGCGGCTTTCCGGCGAAATCTTTCAGGGAAACCTTGCCGCCGCCGTCGCGATCCAGCGTGAAGGCCGGCGCCGCGCCGCCTTCCTGGGGGATTTTCGCCAATGCCGTCTTCCTTTCCTGCGGGGATTGCCGCAAGGGAGGGAATAGATCAGCCTTACTCCGGCCGCCAGATGCGGCGTCATTCAATTGCCCCTTGGCGTGAAACAAAGCGGCGACACGACACCCAGCGCAGCGACGGCGGTTCGGCCGCGCCGGGCGTACGGGCGAGCCCTCCAGCGCTGGATCGGGCATGCGATCATCGCGGCGGGGATGATCGTGTCCGCCGTGGTGGGCGCGGTGGGGCTGGCTCTGGCGTTCGGGCCGGTGTCGCTGGGGCCGCTGGCGCCGGTGCTGATGCGGGCCGTGTCGGACAGCGTCGCCGGCTATCGTCTGTCGGCGGAAGACGCGCTGCTCATCTGGTCGATGGAGGAGACGCGGCTGGTCATCCGCTTCGTCGAACCCAAACTGGTCAACGATGAAGGCATCGAGATCGCGGCGGCCAACGACATCGCGGTCAGTTTCTCGATCGAGGCGCTGGCCTCGGGCAGCATCGCCCCGCGCAGTCTTGAGATCGTAGGCCCGACGGCGACCTTCACACGCCTTGAAGACGGCAGTCTCGACGTCGGCATCCGCACCGAAACGCGCCGCCGCGACATGAAAAAGGTGGAGACGGCGGAGGCCGATGTCGGGGTCTTCATCGAAGCCCTTCTTGAGCCTCCGCCCGCAGACGGCGAAGACACCTATCTCTCTGAAATCACGCTCTCGAACGCGACGCTGACCTTCATCGACGAGATGACGGGCTCGCTGGTGAAGGCGCCGCGCGGCACGCTGGTCGTCAAGCGGACGGCGACGGGCCTTGAAGCGTCTCTGGACGGCCGGGTCGCTCTGCCCAAGGGCGACTGGCGCTTTTTCGCCGAGGCGACCTTCGACCGCGGCGCGCCGACGATCGCGATCGACGCCGGGCTGGTCGATGCCGACCTGGACGCGCTGTCGGAAGCCGGGCCGTTGTTCGAGACCTTCGAGGGTGTCGCGCTGCCGCTGAGCGGGCAGATCGCGGCCACCGTCGATACGTCGGGCCGGGTGCTGTCGGCCGAACTGTCGATCACCGCGCAGGCGGGGCATTTCGAAGCGCGCGCGCTGTCGAACGTGCCTTTCGAGGTCAGGCGGGGGGTGATGCACGCCGTCTATGACGGCGGCGAGGACCGGCTGGACCTCGTAAAGCTGGACATCGAATCCGATCATCTGTCGGGCGATGTCTCGGGCGCGTTCCGGCTGCGGCGGAACGCGGAAGGCCTGACCAACGGCTGGAACGCCGAACTTCAGGTGCGCGACGGCTTTCTGGTGACCCCCGCCTTGTTCGACGGCGAGACGCCGGTCGATCTTCTGGTGATGCGGGCCGACAACGATTTGGAGGCCGACCTTCTGCGCATCGAAACCGTGCGGCTGGAGACCCAGGGTGCGGTTTTCGATCTGGCCGGCGAGGTGCGCGGTCTCGCCGCCGACCGGCCGGCGCTCAAGATGAAAGGCACGATCTCCGATCTGCCGGCGATGAAGCTGGGCACGCTGTGGCCCAAGGGCGTGGCCGAGGGGGCGCGTGACTGGATTCTGGAGAACGTCTTCGCCGGCGTGATTTCGTCGGGCACGATCGACGTCGATATCTCCGCCGACGCCATGGCGAGCGGCAACGTGCCGGACGGCGCGGCGCGCATCGAACTCGCCTATGGCGGCGTCGAGATGGCCTATATCGCCGGGATGCCGCACCTCACCGGCGTGCGCGGCCGCGCCATCGTGCTGGGCAACAGCTTTGAAAGCCTGATCGACGAAGGCTTCGTCGGACCGCTGATGCTCAGCCAGGGGCGGGTCACGATCAACGACTTGGAGCGCACGGGCGAGCCGGCCAATATCGAAGGCCGGATCACCGGCAAGGCGGCCGACGTGCTGGGTCTGCTCGACCGGCCGCCCCTTGGTTACCCCAGCCGGTTCGGGCTCGATCCCAAGTCGGTCGGTGGCGACGCCGACATCGCGCTCAAGCTGATCGTGCCGACGCTCAAGGCGCTGAAGGTTGAGGACATCGTCTTCGATATTTCGGCTGGGCTGAAGAACGTCTCGATGGCGATCGCCGAAAGCATCAAGCTGACCGGGGGCGCGGCGAATTTCGAGATCACCGGGCACGGGCTGAAGGCGACGGGATCGGGGCTGGTGGCCGGCGTGCAGGCCAACTTCGCGTGGGACGAGAATTTCAACCCGGGGCCGGATCGCATCTCGACGCATATCCAGGCCGACGCGGTGATCGACGAGGAGCTGCGGGTGCGCCTTGGCGTGGACCCCGGGCCGTATCTGGACGGTCCGGCGGCGGTGAAGGTGAGCATGACCGGGATCGGCTTCGACCCCGTCACGGCCTGGGCCGAGGTGGTGCTCGACGGCGCAAGCCTGTCCATTCCCGAACTCGGCTATGCCAAAGCGCCCGGCGTGCCGGCCAAGGCGACGGCGGAACTCACCCGCGTGCCCGAAGGCTATCGCGCCGCGCCGGTGCGGCTGGAAGGCGGCGGGATCGACGCGCAACTGGACGTTCTTCTGGGGCGTGGATCGCCAGCAACGCGCCGTCACGCCCC
>CAZBPO010000151.1:0-1361 GCA_964493795.1 uncultured Flavobacteriaceae bacterium | reverse complement strand
GCCGCAACGACGTGGACTTCCGCGTCGATCTTGCCGGCGACAAGCCGCGCGTGACGGCGACGGCGCGTTCGATCGACCTCGACACGCTGGTCGATGCGCTGTTGCAGCCATCGGAGTCGGTGGTCGTCGATCAGGCGCAGGCGACGGTCGGACAGTCGCCGTCCAAGCCGCCGCATATCGAGATGAAGATCAGGGCCGAACGCGTGCTGATGCGCGGCGGCGTCGAGGCGCGCGATCTTCAGTTCGACGTCGATCTCGACCGGGGCGACCTGGTGGGCCTGCTGCTCTATGGCAAACTGCCCAGCGGCGAGATGCTGGCGCGGCTGTGGCCGCAGGCGGACGGCCGCCGCCGCATCGTCGCGGAGTCGAGCGATATGGGCGTGTTCATCAACGGGGTGAGCGGCTTCGGCAGCTTGCAGGGCGGCTTTGGCCGGATGGATGTCATGCTGCCGCGGCGCGGCGACGGCAGCGACGCCACCGGCCGTTTCGAGATGCGGGATTTCCGCCTGATCGAGCAACCTTTCCTTGTGCGTCTGCTGTCGGCCGGTTCGTTCACCGGCCTGCTGGACCTGCTGCGGGGCGATGGCATTCGCATCGATACGCTTACCGCCGAGGTCGGGATGCGCGGCGACCGCCTCACGGCGCGCGATCTGAAGATGGAGGGCCCCTCGATCGGGATCGCCGCAGACGGCTATTTCGATCGCGAGAGCGGCGCTGTCGCTGCCGCCGGCACGTTGACCCCGATCTATTCGCTGAACACCCTGTTCGGCGGCGTCCCGGTCATCGGGCCGGTCCTGGGCGGCGAGAGCGGCATTCTGGCCGTCGCGTTCAAGGTCGCCGGCTCGGTGGACGAGCCGGACATCTCGGTCAGCCTTCTGTCGGTCCTCGCGCCCGGCTTCCTGCGGCTGCCGTTCGAATACGATTCGCCGCTGGAGCCGGCCGGCGGTTAGGCCGGCTCGACCAGGATATGCCGCTTCTTGCCCAGCGAAAGCTTGATGAGGCCATCGGCATTGGCGGAAGCCAGCGAGACCAGCGCCTTTTCATCGGACACGCCGGCGTCGTTCAGTTTGACGCCGCCGCCCGCGATCTGCCGCCGCGCCTCGGACGCCGAGGCGGTCAGGCCGACCGCCGCGATCAGCGTCGCGAGGGGCAGGCCCTCGGCCAGCCTGTCGCGGGCGAAGCTGGCGCGCGGCAGGTCGACCGAGCCCGATCCGCCGAACTGGCCGGCGGCGGCGGCGGCGGCGCGTTCGGCCGCCTCGCGCCCGCGAACCAGAGCGGTCACTTCAGTAGCGAGGATTTTCTTCGCCTCGTTGATCTCCGCGCCGCCCAGGCTTTCCAGGCGGACGATCTCGTCCTCGGCC
>CAZBPO010000150.1:3519-7490 GCA_964493795.1 uncultured Flavobacteriaceae bacterium | reverse complement strand
CATCGACTTCAGCGACATGGAGGAGAACCGCAACGACCGCGCGGTCGAGCGTCGCCTCAAGGACTGCCTGCGCCATGATCGCGCGCGCATCCAGCTCGGCCGCATCTCGCCGTTCGGCCTGCTCGAGATGTCGCGCCAGCGCCTGCGTCCCGGCATGGTGGAAGGCTCCACCATCGCCTGCCCGCACTGCAACGGCACCGGGCTGATCCGTTCGGTCGAGAGCCTCGCGCTGCGCGCGCTGCGCCAGGTCGAGGAAGAAGCGCAGTCGAGCCGCAGCGACGGCGTCACCGTGCGCGTCCCCACCGAGGTCGCCGTTTACATCCTCAACCACAAGCGCGGCGAAATCGGCGCGATGGAAGAGCGCCTCGGCGTCTCGATCTTCGTCGAAGCCAAGGCCGGCATGTATGGCGCCGACTGCGAAGTCGAAAGCGGCGCGCCCGGCGGCTTCAGATCGCGCCGCGCCAGCCAGACCAATGCGGTCTCGGCTGAAACCGCGCTTGCCATGATGCCCGAGCCCGAGTTCGACGCCTCCGAAGAGGAAGGCAGCGGCGAAGGCGAAAGCAATATCGAAGAGGTCGAGACCCGCGAGCCGCGCGAGCGCCGCGATCGCGACGAACGCAATGGCCGTGGCCGCCGCCGCCGCGGCGGGCGCGGACGTGACCGCGACGACCGCGAACGGCGTCCCGCCGCTGCTGCCGACGAAACCACCAACGTCGAAGCCGGCGCTGACGAAGCCGCCGCAGAAACCGCCGAAGACACCACATCCGGTGAGGCCGAGGGCGATGCAGCCGCGCGCGACGGCAACGAGCGCCGCCGCCGCCGCCGGGGCCGCCGGGGCGGCCGCCGCAACGGACGGCCCGAGGGCGAGATGGGCGAGGGCCAGGACGACGCCGGCGCTGCCGACGACGACCAGCAGCCCGCCGCCGCGCCGGAACAGCAAGAGAGCGTCGCTGCGCGCGAGGAAAGCGCCCCGCCCCAGCCCAAGCGCGACAAGTCGTCGGCCACGGCCGCCATCGCGCGCTTCTTCGGCTTTGGCCCGCGCACCGAGACGCGCGCCGAGCCTGCCGAACCCGAGAAGAAGATGGTCACGCCGGAAACGGTCGCGGCCGCCACGGTGATCCAGGCCGCGCCCGTCGCGCCGCAACCTGAACCCGTCGCGGAAGCGCCGGTCGTGGAAGCTGCGCCGCCGCCCGCCCCTGCGCCGGAACCGGCCCCGGAGCCTGCTCCCGCGCCCGCCCCTGAGCCCGCGCCGGTCGCAGAGGTTGCGCCTGCCGAGCCGGCCGCGGCAGAACCGGTCGCCGTCGCAGAACCCGCCCCCGAACCCGCCGCAGCGCCCGAGCCTGCGCCTCAGCCCGAACCGGTTGCGACGGAGCCGGTGCTGGCCGCCCCCGTCGAGACGCCGGTCGCCGCCGCAGCGGAGCCAGCGCCCCCGCCGGCCGCTGCGCCCAGCGCCGACGAGGCGAGCGTGACGCCGCCGGAAGAAGCGCCGGCCGAACCCGCGCCGCGCGTGTTCATCGTGCCCGAGGTCGAGGCCTCGGAAGTCGTGGTCGTCGGCTCGACCGAAACTGGGCCTGCGAAGGCCGGCTGGTGGAAGAAGCGCGAGGGCTGACCGTGACGCCTGCGGCGTTCCGTAAGACCGCGCTCGCCCTGCCGGGCGCGGTCGAAGGCGCGCACATGGGCACCGCCGACTTCCGCGCCAACGGACGCATCTTCGCCTCGCTCGGCTATCCCGACCGCGATCACGCCATGGTCAAGCTGACGCCCGACCAGCAGGAGATCGTCGTGGCCGGCGCGCCTGAAACCTTCGCCCCCGTTCCAGGCGGATGGGGCAAAGGCGGCGCGACGCATGTGCGCCTCAAAACGGCAGACCCCAAGGCGGTGAAAAGCGGCCTCAAGATGGCCTATGACGGCGTGATGGCGAAAAAGCCCGCCCGGCCGCGCAAATCCTCGTGACGCGCGCGGCGATAGCGACAATTGACTTGGGCCGCCGCACGCCCCTACCTAGGCCGGCTTGGCAGCATTGGACGCCGCGACGGGGGCCGCGACATCCGGCAGACTCGCTGTCCTGCGACGAAACAGCGTTGGGAGCCGCCCTTTGACCCGATTCCTGCCCCGCCTGCTGCAGGCTGCGTTCGCTGCGGCGATGGCCTTTGCATGGACCGCGCCGGCCGTCGCGATCTCGGTCGCGCGCGACACCGAGATCGAGGAATTCCTGTGGGACCAGACGCGGCCGGTGCTCAAGGCCGCCGGGCTCGATCCGAACGCGGTGCGCATCTACATCGTCAATGACGGCATCTTCAACGCGTTCGTCGCGGGCGGACAGAACATCTTCGTCACCACCGGGCTGATGGACCAGCTCGACACGCCCAACCAGCTGCTCGGCGTTCTGGCGCACGAAACCGGCCATATCGCGGGCGGCCACCTGTCGCGTTCCAGCGACGACATGATGACCGAGGCGACGCCGTTCCTCATCACCATGCTCGCCGGCCTCGCGGCGATGCTGGCCGGCGAAGCCCAGGCCGGCATGGGCATCATCATGGGCGCGCAGCAGGCGATGCAGCGCGCCGTGCTCGGCTATTCCCGCGTGCAGGAAAGCTCGGCCGACCAGGCCGCCATCTCGTTCCTCGAACGGATCAAGAAGAGCGGTCGGGGCATGATCCAGACCTTCGAGCTGATGGCGCAGCAGGAACTGATGTCGCAGCGCAGGCAGGACCCTTATGCGCGCTCGCACCCGATGTCGCGCGACCGCATGTCCTCGCTCGAGGCGCGCGTCGAGGCGTCGCCCTACAGGGACAACGTCGATACGCCCGAAGAGATCGCCTATTACCGGCTGATCCAGGCCAAGATCCGCGGCTTCACCACCAACCCGCAGGCGACGCTGCGGCGCTATCCCGGCAGCGACCAGTCCGACGCCGCGCGTTACGCGCGGGCGATCGCCTATCACCGCATTCCCGATTTCACGTCGGCCAATCGCGAGATCGACGCCCTGCTGGCGGCCCACCCCGACAACCCCTATTTCTGGGAGCTGAAGGGGCAGATCGTCGCCGAGCAGCGCGACTTCGCCGGCGCTGCGCGGGCCTTCGAGAAATCGGTCAAGCTCAAGCCCAACGCGCCGCTGCTGCAGGTCAATCTGGGCGCCACGCTGGTCGCGCTGGAAGACCTGCGCCAGATGCCCAAGGCGCGCGACGTGCTGGTCGAATCCCTGCGGCGCGACAACACCAACGCCTTCGCCTGGCTCCAGCTTTCGTTCGCCTACGCCGCGCTGGGCGATGAAGGGATGGCTTCGCTGTCGATGGCCGAACAGCGTTTCAACGTCGGCCGCTATGGCGATGCGATCCGCTTCGCGATGCGGGCCCGCGACATGCTGCCCAAGGGCTCGCGCGAAGCCGGCCGCGCCGACGACATCGTCGTCATCTCCGAAGCCCAGACCGCCAAAGAAGGCGGCCGCAGCGGCCGTCGCGGCGGCTTCAGCTTCGAGTTCCGCAACGACGGACATCCCGCCACCACGCCACAGACGAGATAGACATGCGCCTTACCCGAATGATCCGCCCCGCCCTGATCGGCGCGGCCATGATGCTCGCCGCTCCGCACGCCTCGGCCGCCGAGATGAACCGCGCGGAAGTCGAGAAGATCGTGCGGAGCTATCTGCTCGAGAATCCCGAAATCCTGAACGAGATGCTCACGGTCCTGAAGGCCCGCGAAGAGGCCGGCGCGACCGAAAAGGCGAAGGCCGCGATCGCCAAGAACCGCGACGCCCTGCTGAACGACGGCTACTCGTATGTCGGCGGCAATCCCAATGGCGACGTGACGGTCATCGAGTTCTTCGACTATCGCTGCGGCTATTGCCGCAAGGTGCGCGACGACATCGTCACCCTCATCCAGGGCGACAGCAATGTCCGCGTCGTCTTCAAGGAATTCCCCATTCTCGGTGCCACGTCGCGCGAGGCGGCGCGCGCCGCCGTCGCCGCCAA
>CAZBPO010000150.1:1098-3509 GCA_964493795.1 uncultured Flavobacteriaceae bacterium | reverse complement strand
AAGAAGCAGGGCGACGACAAATACTGGGCCTTCCACCAGGCCATGCTGGGCGTCGAAGGGCTCGACCGGGACGCCATCTATGACATCGCCGCCGGACAGGGCCTCGACGTCGCGAAGCTCAAGGCCGACATGCAGTCGCCCGACGTCGAGGACGTCCTGGCCAAGAACCATGCTCTGGGCGAGGCGATCGGCGTCGACGGCACCCCGGCCTTCATCATCGGCGATGCGCTCTATCCCGGCGCGCTCAGCGCCAGCGAGCTGAAGGCGCTGGTCGACGAGCAGCGCGGCGGCTGACGCCGCGCCGGCGGGCCCTAACCGGCCGCCCGCAACGGCTCTATTGCCTCCATGCGCGTGAAGTTCTGCAGATGCTCGATCGGCGCGGGCCGGCCGATCGCATAGCCCTGCAACTCGGCGCAGTCTTCGCGCTTGAGGAACTCGATCTGCTCCATCGTCTCCACGCCCTCGGCGACGACGGGAATATCCAGGCTCCGGCCCAGCCCCAGCACCGCCCGCACGATGACGTTCGCGCGCTCGTGGCGGTTGATGTTCTCCACGAAGCTCTTGTCGATCTTGATCTTGTCGAACGGGAACGACTGAAGCGTCGACATCGACGAGAAGCCGGTGCCGAAATCGTCCATCGCGATGTTGACGCCCAGCGCCTTGAGGCGGCGCAACGTATCGAGCGCACGCTGATAGTCGCGGAACAGCGCGCTCTCCGTGATCTCCAACTCAAGCCTTGAAGGCGACAACCCGGTCTCCAGCAGCGTCTCGTGCACCAGCGTGACCAGATCGCGCTGGTGCAGCTGAAGCGGCGACAGATTGACGGCCAGCTTCAGCGGCTTGTCCCAGGCGGCCGCCGCGGCACAGGCCGTTTTCAGCACCCATGCGCCCAGATCGCCGATCAGACCCGCCTCTTCGGCCAGCGGCACGAACTCGCCGGGCGAGATCGAGCCGCGCTCGGGATGCGTCCAGCGGACCAGCGCCTCGAAGCCCCGCACCACGCCGTCCTGCGCCGAGGCCTGCGGCTGGTAGTGCACGCTCAACGCCTCATGCGCGATGGCATGGCGAAGATCGCGGGCGAGCGCCCGGCGTTCGCGGATCGACTGGTCCATCTCGTGGCTGAAGAAACAGAAATTGCCGCGGCCGGTCTCCTTGGCGCGATACAGCGCCATGTCGGCATTGGCCAAAAGCTGCTGCGCGTCGCCGCCGTCTTCGGGGAACAGCGCGATGCCGACGCTGGCGCCCGCCGCCACGTCGTGCGCCTCGTAGCGCAGAGGCTGGCTCAGCGTCTCGATCAGGCGCGCGCCCAGATCGCCCGAGAGCGCCGGCTGATCGCCGCCCACCTGCACGACCACGAACTCGTCCCCACCCAGCCGCGCAGCGAAGGACGGCGCCGTCAGCTCTGCGCGCAACCGCCGCCCGATCTCCACCAGCAGCGCATCGCCCGCAAGGTGGCCATGCATGTCGTTCGCTTCCTTGAAGTGATCGAGATCGATGCACAGCACGGCGACGCTCGCCCCGGTCGCCTCGGCGCGCTCCAGCGCCGCGTCCAGCTTCTGCTTCAGCGCATGGCGATTGGGCAGGCCGGTCAGGCTGTCGTGCTCCGCCAGATAGCGGATGCGCTCTTCGGCGGCGTTGCGCTCGCGCAGGTCGCGCAGCGCCATCACGATCGTGCCGCCCTGCCCGCTCGTCGCGCGCTCCAGCGTGCGCTCCAGAATCTCGACGGCGATGGCCTCGCCCCCGTCCAGCGGCAGAACCTGATCCTGCGCCTGCGGATTGCGGCGCAGCAGCGGATCGACGGGACGGCCGATCAGCTCATCCATCGTCGTGCCCAGCAGCGACACGGCGGCTGCGTTGGTGTCGACCACCACCCCGTCCCGCACCACCAGCAGACCCTCATGCGCCGCGTTGGCCAACCGGCGCATACGCTTCAGGGCGGTGCTGTTGGTCATGTCGCCCATCAGGATCACGCCTGCGCCGGCCACCAGGATCAGCAGCGCCACCGCGCCGATCGAGACCGCGATCGCGGTGTTCGACATCAGCTGCGGCGCCACGGCCATGTCCTGCGCCGGAACAATCACCGCCGCGCCCATGCCCGTGAAATGCAGCGAACAGATCGCCAGCGTCAGCATCAGACCGGCGATGACTTGGCTGCGCCGCGAGGGGCGATCGCCGACCAGCCAGAACGCCAGCGCCGCCAGCGCGACCCCGATCACCACCGAGGCCACGACCAGGTCAGTCTCCCAGACCAGATAGCCCTGGGTCCGGAACGCCATCATGCCGCAATAGTGCATGACGCCGATGCCCGCGCCGAACACCGCGCCGCCGCCGATCCTGCGCCCTGCGGTCACGCCGCTCGCCGCCAGGAACAGGCCGAGGCCGCTGAACACCACGGCCAGCGCCAGCGAGGC
>CAZBPO010000150.1:0-1088 GCA_964493795.1 uncultured Flavobacteriaceae bacterium | reverse complement strand
CCGTGTCGAGGCCCGGCTGGTAGGCCAGCATGGCGATGAAGTGCGTCGTCCAGATGCCCGAGCCCGCCACCAGAGCGGCGAGGATCAGGTAGGCGGCGCGCACGCCGCCTGCGGAGTTGCGCAGTCCGGCATAGATGCGCATGGCCAGCAGACCGGACAGAACGCAGATAAAGGCGGCGAGCAGGACAAGTCCGTGATCGTGTTCGACGGTCAGGCAGTTGAGAACGCGCAGCACTGGAAACCCCGAATGGCTTTACGTCATCGGGTTTAGTGGACGCGTCTTAACCGCCGGTCGCCCAGCATGGTTAAGATTGCGCAATTTGTGTAATTTACGTGATTTACGTAACGGAAGTGCCCGCCGCGCCCCGGCGTTAGATCAGCCCCGCCAACGGGCTCGACGGATCGGCATACAGCTTCTTGGCCATGCGCCCGGCGCGATAGGCGTCGCGCCCGGCGATGACGGCGTGTTTCATCGCCCGCGCCATGAGCACCGGGTCTTTCGCCTCGGCGATGGCGGTGTTCATCAGCACGCCGGCGCAGCCCAGCTCCATCGCCACGGCGGCGTCGCTGGCCGTGCCGACCCCGGCATCGACCAGAACCGGCACGCCGGACTGCTCGATGATGAGGCGGATGTTCACCGGGTTCTGGACGCCCAGGCCCGAGCCGATTGGCGCCGCCAGCGGCATGATCGCGACCGCGCCCGCATCCTCGCAACGCTTGGCCATCAGCGGATCATCGCTGCAATAGACCATCACCTCGAAGCCGTCCTTGCTCAGGATCTCGGTCGCGCGCAGCGTCTCGATCATGTCGGGATACAGCGTCTTGCGGTCGCCCAGCACTTCCAGCTTCACAAGGCTCCAACCGCCGGCCTCGCGCGCCAGACGCAGCGTCCGCATCGCCTCCTCGCCGGTGTAGCAACCCGCCGTGTTGGGCAGGTAGGTCACCTTTTTCGGATCGATGAAATCGACCAGCATCGGCTCGTCGGGATTGGACAGGTTCACGCGCCGCACGGCCACGGTCACGATCTCCGCCCCGCTGGCCTCCAGCGCGCGGGCGTTCTCTTCATACGACTTGTGCTTGCCCGTGCC
>CAZBPO010000149.1:5709-7572 GCA_964493795.1 uncultured Flavobacteriaceae bacterium | reverse complement strand
GGCGCTTACTACCAGTCGGACCTCATCCGCTTCCCGCCCGGCAAGTTCGCGACCACGCAGTATCTTTCGCCCGCGCTGCCGCTGCTGATCGACATCACGCTGCAGGGCCGCAATCCGAAGACGACGACCGCGGTGTTCGGGCAGGTCAGCTATGATCTGACCGATGCGCTGGAGCTGCAGGTGGGCGCGCGCTACTCGCACTCGACCGTCGTCAACGAGGCGATCAGCGCCATCCCCCAACTTGGATTGTCGCTGTCGCAGGACGAGCGGCGCACCGACGACGCGGTAACCGGCAAGGTCGCGCTCAACTACACGCTGAACCAGGACCACTTCCTCTATGCGTTCGTCGCGTGGGGCCACAAGGCCGGCGGCCTCAACGGCGTCAACACCGCGTTCGTTCCGCCCGATCCGTTCGACGCCGAGAAGGTCACCGATTTCGAGCTCGGCTGGAAGGCGAGCTGGCTGGACGGCAGGCTGAGGACGCAGGTCGGCGCCTATTACAACATCTACGAGAACTTCCAGATATCGCTGGGCGACCCGGTGGTCGCGTCGATCAACGAGATCGTCAACGTGACCGGCGAGACCGAAATCTACGGTTTCGAGGCGACCGCCCAGGCGCGTTTCGGCAATTTCAGCTTCGATCTGGGCCTGTCGCTGGCGCATTCGGAGCTGCCGGACTATTTCGCCGCCGACTCGCGCCGGCCGCGCACAGGCCCCTGCGACCCTGAGACCGGCCCGGCGACGGGCAATTGCGTCAATGTCGGCGGCAACGCGCAGACCTATAGCCCGGAACTGACCTTCCGCCTCGGGATCGAATACGACATCGAGGTCGGCGGCGGCATCCTGACGCCGCGTCTGGACTACAGCCATATCTCGTCGACCTACACCACGATCTTCGCGGACCCGGCGTTCGGCGACAAACTGGCGGCGCGCAACATCCTGAACGCGCAGCTGACCTATTCGTATGAGGACTGGCAGGGGCAGCTCTACGCCACCAACCTGGCCGACGTGCATTACATCGCGTCGATCAAGGCCGGGCAGCGCTACGCCGCGCCGCCGCGCCAGTTCGGCATCCGCCTGACGCGCAGCTTCTGATCGCGCGGGATGTCTGCGGAGCCGCATATCCCTCGCGACGGGCTTTCGTCCGGAAGCGCAGGATGTCAAGGATGACCGATCAGAAAGCGCGCCCGGCCGGCCTTCCTGTCCGGGCGCTTGCCCGACCGGAAAGCCTGCCGATGCCCAACACGACCACGCCCGCCAGACGCAGCCGCCGCACGAAGGCCGAGCAGAGGGCGGAAAGCCAGGAGCAGATTCTCGATGCGGCGGAGCATCTGTTCTCGCGGCACGGGCTTTATGGCGTGACGCTGAAAGACGTGTCGGACCGCGTCGGCGTGCACACCTCGCTGCTGCACTATTACTACAAAGACAAGAAAGACCTGTTCGATCAGGTGGTGCGCCGCCGCGCGCCGGTGACGGTGGGCCGCCGGATGGAGGCCATGGACGCCTATGAAAAGGCGTGCGGCGGCAAGCCGACGGTCGAAGGGGCGCTGCACGCCTTCCTCGATACGGACCTCGACACCTACATCCACGGCGGAGAAGGCTGGCGCAATGCCGGGGCGCTGGCGGCGCAGATGAACAACACGCCCGTATGGGGCGCGGCGCTGATGGACGAATTGTTCGACGAGGTCGTCCTGAAGCTGATTGGGCTGCTGAAAAAGGCGATGCCGGATTGCCCGGATGAAGACCTGTTCTGGGGCTATCACTTCGTCACCGGCGCCTTCACGCTGACGCTGGCGCGCACCGGCCGGATCGACAAGCTTTCGGGCGGGCTGTGCCAGTCGGAGGATCTGGAGGCGGCGAAGG
>CAZBPO010000149.1:0-5699 GCA_964493795.1 uncultured Flavobacteriaceae bacterium | reverse complement strand
GAAGGCCACCTTGTTGTCGCCCTGCCAGG
Organism: uncultured Flavobacteriaceae bacterium; assembly: GCA_964493795.1. Lineage (GTDB taxonomy): Bacteria > Pseudomonadota > Alphaproteobacteria > Micropepsales > Micropepsaceae > JADZAI01. Next base: position 5,670 of record CAZBPO010000149.1, on the reverse strand, counting down.
TCACGACGCCGCCGTTGGCCGCGATCGCGCCGCCGGAGGCGGGCTGGGACAGGGCGATGTTGCGGCGCGAGGGGCCGCTGACGCGGAACGAGCGAACCTCGGTGCTGCCCGACTTGTTCTCCACCTTCCAGTACCAGGTGCCCGGCCAGGGCTGGAGGAAGGAATAGGAGTTGCCGGAGACCGCGACCTTCATGGCCGGCGGGTTCATCGCGCTCTGCGAAAGCCGCGCCGCCGCCCGCAAGGCCGCCGCCAAGACGCCGCCCAAACGTCCCAAGAGCGCGCAAAAGAAAAAATGACCCTGAGCTCCACCGTCGACGAGACAGGATCGGCCCCGGTTCAGGGCGCGATCCGCAAGACCAAGTGGAGCGTCATCTGGCTGATGACGTTGATGCTGTTCTCGGCGTTGACGGTGGGGGGCATGTTCGCGCCGTTGCAGGAGGCGGTGAAAGCCGAACTCGGCATCACCGATCTGCAGATCGGGTTGATGGCGGGCATGGCGGCGGCGATACCCGTGGCGCTGTTGTCGCTGCCGATCGCCTGGATGGTGGATCACGGAACGCGGACCCGCCTGCTGATCGCGCTGGCCTCTCTGTGGGCTTTCGGCACGATCGGCGTCGCCTTCGCGACGGATTTCGAGACGCTGTTCGCGGCGCGTTTGGTGGCGGGCGTCGGCGGGGGATGCGCTTTTCCGGTCGTCGTCTCGCTGCTGGCCGACGTGACGATGCCGCAGCGGCGCGGGCGTTCGATGCTGCTGGTTTCGATTGGGGCGTGGGCGGGCGCGGGCGCGGCCTTCGCGATCGGCGGCACGCTGTTCGGGTATCTGAACGACAACCCCGGCGCGGGCCTCCTCGGCCTGGCCCCCTGGCGCGAGACGCATCTTCTGGTCGGGATCGGCGCGGCGCTGCTTGTGTTGCCGATCTTCTTCATGCGCGAGCCCAAGCGCTATGAGGTGGAGAACAGAGGCGCGTCGCTGAAGGACAGCCTGAGCGGTTTCTGGCGGCGGCGGAAATTCCTGGCCCCGCTATTCGTCGGGCAGCTTTCCGGCGGCATGGCCGAGGGCGCGGCGGCGATCTGGATCGGCTCGGTGCTGCAGCGCAGCTATGGCCAGATGCCGGGCGATTATGGCGGCTGGGTGGGGCTGGTGATCCTGGGGGCCGGGATCATCGGATCGGTGATCGGCGGGTTCACGGCCGATATGGGCCATAAGCTTAAGATGCGCGGCGGCATCCTGCTGCCGGCGCTGATCGCGACGGCGCTGACCATTCCGGCCAGCGCCTATCCGATCATGCCGACGGTGAGCGGGTTCGCCTGGGTGCTGTTCGCGCTGCTGGTGGGCGGAACGGTGGTGAATCTGGTGGCGTCGGCCTCGATCGCCGTCCTGATCCCGAACGAGGAGCGCGCGGTGTGCCTGGCCGGTCTGAAGATCGTGGGCACGGTGGTGGGCCTTGGCGTGGCCCCGCCGCTGATCGCCTGGCTCGCCAGCTATGCCGAGGGGCCGGGCGGCATGGGATGGGCGCTGACATGGCTTGGCGTCGTGACGGGGATCATCTCGCTGATCGGGTTCTGGCTGGCGATGGTGAACGCGCCCAGGGACCCGGTAGGCGCGCCGCAGCCTTCCTTGCCCTAGGCTGCGTTCAGGCCGCAGAGCAGGAAGAAGGCCGAGAGGATCAGAAGGCCGACCCAGGAGACGACGGTGAACTGCCGCATGACGGCGCGCCTCAATCCGCCGTCATGTCTTCGGACCGCCAGAAGGTGTAGGTGAAGCCGATGCGGACATCGACGTTCCAGTCTTTCTGATAGAGCGGGCTGTCCCCGTTGGCGGCTCCGCCAAGGGCGATCGCGTGGACGTCGCCGATGATGCGCCAGCGATCGGAAAGGTCGTAGGAGACCTCGAACCCGATATCGGTTCCGATATAGCCGTCCTTGGCCGCGAAGGACGGCGTTCCGTAGAAGAGCTGGTTGTAGCCGTCGAAGCCGAAGCGCGGGGCGATCGATACGCCGAGCCTCACGGTTTCGGACACCCTGGTGACGAAAGCCAGTTCGGGCTCGATGACGAAGCCGGTATAGCCGTGGCCGAAATCGAAGGCCGCACGGGCGCCGACCTTGAACTGGAGGCGCGACCGGCCCGTGGCGTAGAGTCCGAACGTGACCTCGGGCCCAATCTCGCCGACGAAGTCGATGTCGCCGTAGCCAAGGCGGTCCTCGCTGTCGACGCCGCCGCTGAAATCCACCGATAGGCCGAAGTCGAACCGGTCGGTGTTTTCGACGTCGATGAAGCCCAGCCCGTTCGGCAGGAAGGAAAAATCTTCGCCGCGATAGATGAAATAGATGAAGGGAAAGCCCATCGCCTTGTTCTCGTCGGCGCCCCAGTAGACCGGGCTGTAGCCGCCGACCGCGCCGACGCCGACCTCCCAGACCGCGCGCTTCTCGGCCAGGGCGGGCGAGATGCAGGTGATGGCGGCGATGAGCGCAAGAAATCGGCGATGGGACATGCGAGGGGATTCCGGGTTGGACGCCGCGGGGCGGCGGAGTTGCGTGGGGCTATCTGCAGACATCGCCGGAGTGGGCCAGCACGACGAGCAAGCCCACCAGCGCCGCGGCGGGCAGAAGCAGTTTGAGCCACTTCATGCCGCGTCATGCCGCAACGCGCGGGGTTGGCGTGTCAGGCGCACGGGGGTCGATCATCAGGCGTTCCGAAAAGACTGAGGAATGATCGCCAGTCTCAGCGCTTTTCACGCCTGCACATCGGGCTTAAGGCGGATGTCCGCGAAACGCGGATCTCCGACCTGAGACGGAGGCTTGGCGTTGCGGACCCGTTATGGTGGCGGCCTGAAAGCAATGCGGCTCGTGCGTCCGGATTTCATGAAGCGCCTGTGGTTCCAGCTCGCGACCAGCTACACGCTGCTCGCGTTCTGCGCGATGACGCTGCTGATGGTGCTGCTCTATGGCATCGACGACTATCGCGACTTCCATGCCGCGGTCTCGGCTCCGGCGGTGGAGGCGGAGGTGGCGCGTGAAGGGCTGACCGCCGCGCAGGCGATCCAGAGCGATAGCGATCTGTGGTGGGGCCGCCTGCACGCGAACCTCATGGACAGGCTGATCAACCTCGAACACGGCAGCGGCACGTCGATCTACCGGATCACCAGTTCAAGCGAGCCGAGGGTGTACTGGGAGGTCACGGCGCTGGACGGGCGCGTGCTGAAGGCGTCGGCCGATCCGATGCCGGCGGACGCGGCGACGCAGGGCGGCGACGGGTCTGTCCTGGTCGATCTGCCGGTCGCCGATGCGTCCGGCGCGCCGCTCGGCCGCCTGCGCGTTCTTCTGATCGCGCGATTCGACATCTGGATCGAGGCGGCGAGCATCCTCAGTTTTCTGCTCTATACGTGGATCTACATCCTGCTTCTGTCGATGCCGATCGGCGTGGCGGCGGGGCTGGTGGCCTCGCGCTATGTCACGCGGCAGCTGCACAAAATGAACGAGGTGACGGAGCGCTGGCGTCAGGGACAGTTCGACGCCCGTATCGCGTTGCCCAGCGACGACGTGCTGGTCCGGCACAGCCAGCATCTGAACGATATGGCGCAGGATCTGGAGCTGTCGCTGAGCCTGCGGCAGAGCCTGGCGGTCAGCGAGGAGCGCAACCGCGTGGCCCGCGAGCTTCACGACACGGTGAAGCAGAAGCTGTTCGCCCTGGGCCTCCAGCTTGCGGCGGCGAAGGCTAAGCCGGGCGACGGCGAGGCCGGCGAAAACATCCTGGAGGCGGAAGCGATCACCCGCGAGGCTCAGCACGATCTGATGGAGATCATTACGCAGCTTCACCCCGCAGGGTCGCAGGGCGGGGCGCTGCATGAGAGGATCGAGCTGGTGGCCGAGGATTTCCGCCGGCGTTTCGAGGTGACGGTGGATGTCGAAGCCCATGAGCTTGCGGAGGCGGACGCACATGCCGGACACCAGGTCATCAGGATCGTCCAGGAGGCGTTGATGAACGCGGTGCGTCACGGCCAGGCGTCGCGCGTCCGCATCATCGCGCAGATGACGCAGCAGCAGGCGAGGCTGACGATCAGGGACGACGGCCAGGGCTTCGATCCGTCGGCCCGTACGGGCGGGTTCGGCGTGGTCTCGATGCGCGACCGGGTCCGCGACCTGCCCGGAGGGTCTTTCGATCTTGAGAGCACGCCCGGCGGCGGCACGCAGATCGCGATTTCATGGGAGGCGAGCCCTTGAGCGAGACCATCACGCTGATCCTGGCCGACGACCACGAGGTCGTCCGTCGCGGTCTGACGGCGTTTCTCGCGACCGCGCGCGACGTTCAGGTCCTGGCCGTCGCGGCCACGGGCGCGGAGGCCGTCGCTGCGGCCCGCCTTCATGCGCCGGACGTGGTGTTGCTCGACCTGTTCATGCCCGATCAGCCGGCCGTCGAGACGGTGCGCCAGATCAAGCGCGCTTCCCCGCGCAGCCAGATCGTCATGGTCACCTCGCATGAGGGCGACGAGCACGTCGTGCCGACGACGGAGGCCGGCGCGATCTCCTACATCCTGAAGGATACGACGCCGGAGGATCTCATTCGCGCGGTCCGCAAGGCGGCGGCGGGAGAAAGCACGCTGAGCCCCCGTATCGCCAAGGCGCTGGCGGCGATCGTGACGCGGCGGCGCGACGCGAAGCCGCAGGGCGCCCTGCCGCACGAAGACCTGACCGAGCGCGAAATGGAGGTTCTCCAGCGCATCGCCGAGGGCCTCTCTAACGTCGATATCGGAACGCGGCTGAGCATCACGGAGAAGACCGTGAAGTCCCATGTCAGCAATATTCTCGGCAAGCTCTACCTCACCGACAGGACGCAGGCCGCCGTCTATGCCTGGCGGCAGGGGATCGTGAAGGAATGAGCGCGCATCGGCCTTAAGACCGATCCGCCCGCCGGCGGCCCCGCTAAACATGTGGCATGCGTATCGTCTTCGCCGTGCTGGGGCTCGGAGCCGCGATCATGGCCGGGCTGCTGATGTTCCGGACCACCGCGCCGCCAGCCGCGCCCGAGCCGCCGGCGCTGAGCGTGACGGTCGCGCGGCCGCAGCCCGGACGCCGCACCGAGTGGGCGACGGCGGTCGCGACCAGCGTGGCGCGGGAGGAAATCCAGCTCATGAGCGAGATTTCCGGCGTAACCGTGCGCGAGGTCCGCGCGGAGGCCGGCGAGCGGGTTTCCAAGGGCGACATACTCGCCGTGCTGGACGACGCCTCGGTCACGAACAAGGCGGCGCAGCTGCGCAGCGACTATGAGCGGGCGCGCGATGCGTTCGAACGGATCGACAAGATCAAGGCGTCGGGTGCGGTGAGCCGGCAGACGCTCACCGAGCGCCGCCTCGCGATGGAGGCGGCGAAGGCAGCGATGGACGACGCCGAGCTGAGGGTCAGGCGAACGGCCGTCCTGGCGCCGGAGGCCGGCATGATCATCGAACGGCGGGCGGCGATCGGCCGTCTGGCCGATGACGGCGAGCCGCTGTTCCGCCTGGCCCGGAATGGCGAGATCGAATTCGAGGCCATGGCGCCCGAAGCGGCGTTGAGCGCGCTTGCGTCCGGGCAGCTGGCCGAAATCTCATTGTCCGGCGCGTCGGCGCCCATTCATGGCCGCGTTCGGCTTGTTTCGCCGCGCGCGGACAGCGCGAGCCGGATGGTGGCCGTGCG
>CAZBPO010000148.1:250-7614 GCA_964493795.1 uncultured Flavobacteriaceae bacterium | reverse complement strand
CGCGCGTGTCGACGGTGTTGGGGCTTTCGCCCTTCAGCAGGATCTGCTTGTCGGGCTCGGCATCGCCGGCCTCGATGGCGGTCAGGATCGGCTTCTTGAAATCGATGCTGATCTGGCCGGCCGCGGGCGAAGCGACCAAAGCCGCCAGAAAAGCAGCAATCGCAAGGCGATAGAAACGGGCCATTGGGTGGTTTCCTGCCGGCTTTTCAGCCTTTTGCGTGAGCGTACAACCGATTTAGCCGCCGGTCGTGGCCCCGTCAAGGCGGCGTGGCCGCAGCGGAGGGGTTGCCGCCGCCACGGTCGTTGCCCAGGGCGGCGCGCGCCAAGCGGCAGCCTCACCGCCCGTAGAGCAACTCGACGGCTTTTTCATTGCCGGTCGGATGACGGCGCAATCGGCGAAAGCCATGCCGTTCGTAGAATCGCCGCGCGCCGGCATTCTGCTCGAAGACATGCAAGGACGTTACCGGCGGCACATGCTCGATCGCCGCCGCCAGCAACGCCGAGCCGATATTCCGTCCCTGGCTGTCCGGCGCGACGAACAGCTGGTCGAGATGCGCGCCGATTGCCGCGGCGAACCCGACCACGGCCCCGCCCGTTTCGGCCACCAGCCCCCAGTCCCAGTCGCGATACTTGCCGGCATACCACGCGCATATCTCGGCTTCGGAATAGGACCAGTCCATGAAACGGTAGGCGATCAGGCAGGCGCTGCGATGCACTTGCGCGATGGCGCCGATGTCGTCACCGGTCAGAGGCCGCAATCGCAGATCCATCCGACGCCTCAAGCGGTGGCGATCTTGTCCTTGCGGCTGGCGTAGCGCGCCTCGATGCGGTCCCAGATGCGCGCTTCGAGATGCACGTTGTCGAAGCGGGCGATCTGCTGCAGCCCGGTGGGCGAGGTGACGTTGATCTCGGTCAGATAGTCGCCGATCACGTCGATGCCGACGAAGATCAGCCCGCGCTCGCGCAAGCTCGGGCCGATCATCTCGCAGATCTCCTCTTCGCGCCGGGTCAGCTTGCTCGGCACCGGCTTGCCGCCGGCATGCATGTTGGAGCGCGCCTCGCCCGCCGCCGGCACGCGGTTGATCGCGCCCGCCACCTTGCCGTCCACCAGGATGATGCGCTTGTCGCCCTGACGCACTTCGGGAAGGTAGCGCTGCACGATCAGCGGCTCGCGCGACAATTTCTCGAACGTCTCCAGCAGCGAGGACAGGTTCTCGTCCTCGGGCCGCACGCGGAACACGCCCGCCCCACCATTGCCGTAGAGCGGCTTCACCACCACGTCGCCATGCTCGGCGCGGAAGGCGCGGATCGCCGCGCGGTCATTGGTGATGAGGGTCGGCGGGGTCAGCTCGGGCCACAGCACGGGAAACAGCTTTTCCGGCGCGTTGCGCACATGGACCGGGTCGTTCACCACCAGTGTTTTGGGATGGATGCGCTCCAGCACATAGGTGGTCGTCAGATAGGCCATGTCGAAAGGCGGGTCCTGGCGCAGCAGCACCACGTCCACATCGCCCAGCTCGACCACCGCTTCGGGCTTCAGCGACACATGATCGCCGCGCTCGTGTTTCACGCTGATATGGTGGCCGCGCGCGAAGACGCGGCCGTCGCGATAGGACAGGTTCTTCGGCTCGTAGTAGAACAGCGTGTGCCCGCGCTTCTGCGCCTCCAGCGCCAGCGCGAAGGTGGAATCGCCCGCAATGTCGATATGCTGGATCGGATCCATCTGGATCGCGACGGAAAGACTCATGGGGGCGCTTCCTTAAGGTTTCGCTCGGGCCGTCCGCCCGTCTCGTTGCGGCGGTCTTCTACGACTTAAGGTCAGTTGAGGCTGCGCGCCAGCCGCGCCGACAAGTCCCTGGCCGCCGCCGCCCAGGCCGCGTTCGGCTCCAGCGCCAGCGCTTCGGCCAGGGCCCGCCGCGCGGCGCCCGGCCGTTCGGTCCGGGCCAGCGCGACGCCCTGGTCATAGCGATAGAGGCCCGATTCCGGCGCGAGGCGCGTCAGCGTCTCCAGAACCTGCGCCGTTCGGGCCGCATCGCCCGCAGCCTGGGCGCGCGTCAGGATGTTGTTCTGAAGGCGGATCAGCACGCCCCGGTCGCTCGTCGCGATCAGCCTTTCTTCGGCCGGCGTTTCGCTTTCCGGCGCCAGACGCAACAGATCGTCGGCGTCGATCAGGCGGCCGCCATTGAACGGGTCGATCACTGTGGTGCCGCGCCCGGTGCCCAGCCCCATCAGGAAATGACCGGGAAAGTTCAACCCGTGTGCCGCCGCGCCGATGCTGCGCGCCGCGTGGATGTAGAGAATGCCCAGCGCCACCGGCAGGCCACGCCGCCGGTCGATCACATGGGCGATGTCGGCGTTCTTCAGATCGTCATAGCTGTCACGGTCGCCGTCATAGCCCAGCGCCCCGCCAAGGGCGCGGCCCAGCGCCGTCGCCACGTCGCGCGGGTCGCAATCCGCCGCGCTCTCCCGGTCGAGCGCCCGGGCGGCGGTCAAAGCGATCGCCGCGAGGTGCCGCCGATAGGGATCGAGGTCCAGTTCCGGCCGCGCCGCCCGGGCCAGCAACAGCGCGCCTTCGGCGATATCGACATCGCCCGTGCCGGCCTGTCCGATCGCCTCAAGCGTCAGGGCAGTAGCCTCGGTCATGGCCGCCACGCATCGGCCAGATGGCGCGGCCAGAACCGCCCGGCCTCCAGCACCATCGCATCGTAACGCAGCGTGAAATCGCGATAGAGCGGCCGGGTCTTGATAAAATGCGCAGCGGCGCGCGCGATGCGGCCCTGCTGCTCGGGCTGGATCGCAAAGATCGCCTCCGCCTCCGCGCCGCGCGCTTTCACCTCGACGAAGGCCAGCGTCCGGCCGCGCCGCGCCACGATGTCGATCTCGCCAAGGCCATGCGTCTTGGCGGGGCGGAAATTCCGCGCCAGCACCACATAGCCTTTCAGCCATAGCAGCCAGGCGGCGCGCCGCTCGGCCGTGCGGCCGCGCATCCCGGCCGCGCGCTTCGCCTCAGCCACCTTTCAGCTCCAGCGCCCGGGCGTAAACCTGCCGGCGGGGCAGGTTCAGCGCCCCGGCCACCGCATCGGCGGCGTCCTTCACCCGCATAGTCGCCAGCGCCCTCGTCAGCATCGCGTCCAGATCGGCCGCGTCCGTCTCCTGCGCGTCGGCCTGGCCAGGCCCGATCACGATCACGATCTCACCCCGCCGCAGATCGGCGTCCTCCGCCGCCTCCGCCGCGAGCGACGCCAACGTGCCCCGCCGCACCTCCTCGAATCGCTTGGTCAGCTCGCGGCAGACGGCGACTTCCCGGCTTTCGCCCAGGATTTCGGCCATGTCCGACAGGGTCTCGGCGATTCGGTGCGGGGCCTCGAAAAACGCCATCACCGCGTCGAACCCCTTCAGCTCCATCAGTTCGGCCCGTCGCGCGGCGGCCGATGCAGGCAGAAAGCCGCCGAAAAGCGTGCGTTTCGCCTGCAGGCCGGAAATCGACAGCGCGGCCGTGAGGGCCGACGCGCCTGGCACCGCGACGACGGGAAACCCGGCATCCGATGCGGCGCGAACCAGCGATGCGCCGGGATCAGACACATGCGGGGTTCCGGCGTCCGTCACCAGCGCGATCGCCTCGCCGCGCGCCAGCCGGGCCAGCACGGCCGGGATCGCGCGGGCCGCATTCTCCTCGCGATACGAGATCGTCCGCGCCGAAATTCCATGCATGTTCAATAGTTTGGCTGTCACGCGCGTATCTTCCGCCGCCACCGCGTCGGCGCCGCGCAGCACGTCGAGCGCCCGCAAGGTGATGTCGCGCGCATTGCCGATCGGCACTGCGGTCACATAAAGGCCGCTTTGCATCACACCTTTGGCGCGCGGTTTACTCCCCGCGGGCCCATGATTAGGGTCCGGCTCGGGCGTCTTTCCGCGCTTCGGCACATCATCCCACGAGGACATTCGATGGCTTTCGCTTCGCCGCTTCTGCTGAACTCACGAAGTGGTAGCCGCCTTGGGCGCGCACTGAAAGCAGGCTTCACCGCTTTGGCGCTCACCGTCGGTGTGGTGGCGCTCTCGGCCTGCGGCACGATGACCCGCGTCGTCGGCGACGGCGGCGAGCGCGTAACCGGCGATAGCGGCGGCCCCGGCCGCGGCCCGCGCCCCAATGTCAGCCCGCTGGGCCCGGAAGGCCCCAGCGCGACCGGCGGTCCGCGTATCGGGTCGGGCGTGGGCGCAGGCCCTGTCACCGTCGCGTTGCTCGTGCCGCGTTCGGGCCGCGCCCGCGATCAGGTCGCGCTGGGCAACGCGCTGTTCGATGCGGCGCAGATGGCGCTGTTCGATACCGGACGCAGTGATGTGACGCTGATCGTGAAGAATACGGGTTCGGGGGCCGGCTCCGCCGCCAATGCGGCGCGCGAGGCGATCAACGAAGGCGCAGAAATCATCCTCGGCCCTGTTTTCGCCGAGGAAGTGGGCGCGGTGCGCGCCGTGGCTGCGCCGCTGGGCGTGCCGGTGATCGCGTTCTCGTCGGATAACTCGGTGGCCGGTGGTGGCGCCTATCTGCTGAGCTTTCCTGCCGAGGAGGAAATCCGGGCGGTCGTGAACTATGCCGCTGGCCGCGGCGTCGGCCTGTTCGCGGTGCTTGCGCCTCAGAACGCCTATGGACGGCGCGCCGCCAACGCCTTCGCGCGCGATGTGGCGGCGATCGGCGGCGCGGTCGTGGCCGATGTGAACTATCCGGCCGCGAAGGACGCGATGTATCCCTCGGTGATGCAGCTGGACGGGCGTGATTTCGACGCCCTCTTCATCCCCGATGGCGGGGCGAACCTGCGTGATATCGCCGGCTTCGTGCGTTTCGGACCTCCGCCCCCGCCGCCGCCCAAGCCGCTGACGGACGAGCAGATCGCCGCCGGCGTCGCGCCCCCGCCACCCCCGCCGCCGCCGGTCCGTGCGGTTTTGCCGGAGCACATCCTGCTGGGCACCGGTCTGTGGGACGAGGCGGCCAATGGCGCGAGCGGCGGCCTGGCGCGCGGCGTCTTCGCCGCGCCCGAGCCCTCGGCGCGTCAGAGCTTCAGCGCGCGTTTCGAGGGCGCCTACGGCTATCGCCCGCCGCGCGTCGCCAGCCTTGGCTATGACGCCCTGGCGCTGGCCGCCACGCTGTCGTCCGACCTGCCGGGCCGGCGCTTCTCGGCCTCGGCGATCACCGATCCGAACGGCTTCAGTGGCGTCGACGGCATCTTCCGCTTCCTGCCGAACGGTACGATCCAGCGTGGTCTTGCGATCATCGAGGCGACGGGCGGCGGTTTCGCCGTGCTGCGGCCCTCGCCGCGCACCTTCCAGGCCGCCGGCTACTAGGCCAGTTCGGCGACCAGGCGGTTGAGCACCATGCGGCCCTGCTGGGTCGCGCTCAGCCGCCCGCCGGCGCGCCGGACCAGCCCGGCCGCCTCTATGTCCGCAAGCTTGCCTTCATCCAGCGCCCGGCCGGCGATGCGCTGGTAGCGCGCGATGTCGAGGCCTTCGGCAAGGCGCAGGGCCATCACCAGATATTCCTCGGCTTGCGCCTCGGCCGGGACAGGGTCGCGGGCCGTCAGCCCCTCGCCGCGCGTCGTCACATGATGCAGCCAGCGCTCCGGCAGGCGCTCGGTGGCGGTCGCCGTCAGCGCGCCGTCGAAGGTCACCCGGCCATGCGCGCCCGGACCGACGCCGACGAATTCACCATATCGCCAATAGACCAGGTTGTGCCGCGACTGCGCGCCGGGCCTCGCGTGGTTCGAGATCTCGTATTGCGGCAGGCCGGCCTCGGCCGTGATCTGCTGGGTGACGTCGTAGAACGTGGCGGCGCTGTCATCGTCCGGAGTTTCCAGCTTTCCGGCTTTCGCCAGCACGCCGAAGGGTGTCCCGTCCTCGATGGTCAGCTGGTAGAGCGACAGGTGGTCGGCCGCCATCGCCATGGCGGCGGTCAGCTCGCTCTCCCAGTCCGCGAGGCGCTGGCCGGTGCGGGCATAGATGAGATCGAAGGAAACCTGCCGAAACGTGCGCCGCGCGAGGTCGAAGGCCGCCCGCGCCTCGGCGGCCGAATGCCAGCGCCCCAGCGCCTTGAGATCGGCGTCGTTCAGCGCCTGGATGCCCACCGAAACCCGGTTCACCCCGGCGGCGGCATAGTCGGCGAAGCGTGACGCGTCGGTGCTGGTCGGGTTGGCCTCCAGCGTGATTTCAGCGCCGGCTTCGAGCCCGAACAGCCGTGACGCCGCGTCGATGACCTCGGCGACGGCGGCCCCCGGCATCAGCGATGGCGTGCCGCCGCCGAAGAAGATGGATTGCAGCGGAGGGCGGGCATCCATGCGGCGCACCGTCCATTCCATTTCGGTGACGAGGGCGCGGGCATAGGCCATGGCGTCGGGCTTTTCCGCCCGCACATGGCTGTTGAAGTCGCAATAGGGGCACTTGGCGGCGCAGAACGGCCAGTGGACATAGAGGCCGAAGCCGCCCTCGGGCGCGGCTGTTTCAGCCATCGAAGCACGCGGCGATGAGCTGCGCGAAGGCGCGCGCCCGGTGGCTCATCGCGTGTTTCGCCTGCGGGTCCATCTCGCCGAATGTGATGTCGAGGCCGGCGGGTTTAAAGATCGGATCATAGCCGAAGCCGCGCCCGCCGCGTGGCGGGAAGACGAGATCGCCGTCGATCCGGCCTTCGAAGCTTTCGGCGTGCCCGTCGGGGAAGGCGAGGGTGAGGGCGCAGACGAAATGCGCCGCCGAGGTGGCGAGCGATTTCGCCTGCAATTCCGCCTCGATCCGCTTCATCGCGTGCGTGAAGTCCTTGGCCTCGCCGGCCCAGCGGGCGGAATAGATGCCGGGGGCATCGTCCAGCGCCGCCACGCACAGCCCCGAATCGTCGGCGATCGCCGGGCGGCCCGAGGCCAGCGCGGCGGCGCGGGCCTTGAGCTCGGCATTGGCGATGAAGGTGAGACCGGTTTCCTCGGGCTCAGGCAGGCCAAGCTCGCCCGCCGAGACCAGATCGGCGGTGAAGGGGGCGAACAGGTCGCGCAATTCGCGCAGCTTTCCCGGGTTATGGGTGGCGACGACCAGCCGTCCGCCGGGAAAGCGGCGCGGCGTCACAGCCCGAGCGCCGCCTTCTGCGCGATCACCAGCTCGCCGATGCCTTTGCGGGCGAGCCCCATCAGCTCCATGAGCTGGACTTCGGTGAACGGGTCTTTTTCCGCGGTGCCCTGGATTTCGATGATGCCGCCTGAGCCGGTCATCACGAAATTGGCGTCGGTCTCGGCGGCGGAATCCTCCAGATAGTCGAGGTCGACGACCGGCTGGCTGGCGAAGATGCCGCAGGAAATGGCGGCGACATGGTCCTTGAGCACCTTCCCGACGCTGAT
>CAZBPO010000148.1:0-240 GCA_964493795.1 uncultured Flavobacteriaceae bacterium | reverse complement strand
CGAAAGTGGCGTCGGTCTCGGCGGTGGAATCCTCGTCATAATCGAGGTCCAGCACCGCCGCGCCGTTGTGAATACCGCAGGAGATCGCCGCGACGTGATCTTTCAGCGGAATGCGTTTGATCGCGCCGATCTTGAGCATGCGCGAGAAGCACTGGTGCAGCGCCACATAGGCCCCGGTGATCGCCGCCGTGCGGGTGCCGCCATCGGCCTGGATCACGTCGCAGTCCACCTGGATCTGGC
>CAZBPO010000147.1:0-7616 GCA_964493795.1 uncultured Flavobacteriaceae bacterium | reverse complement strand
ATCCGGTCGATCTGCTCGTTCACCGACGACTCCTTCTCGATATAGGTGTCGGTGCGCGGCACGTAGGCCTCGGGCTGGTAGTAGTCGTAATAGGAGACGAAATACTCGACCGCGTTCTCGGGGAAGAACGATTTGAACTCGGCGTAGAGCTGGGCGGCGAGGGTTTTATTGGGCGCGAGGATGAGGGCGGGGCGCTGGGTGCGCTCGATGACCTGCGCCATGGTGAAGGTCTTGCCCGAGCCGGTGACGCCCAGCAGCACCTGATCGCGCTCGCCCTGCACGGCGATGCCCTCGACGAGATCGGCGATGGCGGTGGGCTGGTCGCCCTTGGGCTCGTAGGGGCTGACGAGCCTGAACGCCTTGCCGCCTTCGGACTTGGCGGGGCGTTCGGGACGGTGTGGAGTCCACAGCGCGCCCTGACGGTCGAAATGGGCGGCCGCGTCCTCGAATCCGGGCGGGGTCTGGGGCATGGAACGAAGTATGAACGATAAGGGCCGCAGGCGGAAGACCTGCGGCCCGTCTCAGATAGGAACGCCGAAGCGCCGGATCAGCCCCTTAGAGGCCGAGCTCCTTTTTGAGGTCGTCCACTACGGTGCACATATAGCCGACGGGGCGCTCCTTGGCGTTCTCGCCGACGCCGGCTGAGATTTCGGCGTTCAGCTTCTCGCCGGCCTTCTGGGCCTGCTCCGCCGTGATCTTGCCCTTTACAGTAGCTTCGGAGATGTCGGACAGCGCCTTTTCAACATAGGCCGCCGTGCTGTCGTTGTCTTTGCAGGACGGATGGGCCGCCGCCGTGGAGCCGCCGCCGCCGCTGTCTCCGCAGGCCGCGAGCGCCAGAATAGCCGCGCCGGCGACCACAAGACCAAAACGCTTCATGTCTCTCTTACTCCCCAATTTGGCGGCTGCGGGACGCAAATGCCGCTCTCCAAGACAAACAAATCTAAAGCCCGAGCTTCGCGCGCTGTTCATCGATCCAGTTGCAAACGTCTGCGGGGCGTCTCGCCTCCGCCTCGACCCCGAGAAGATCGATCTGGGTCTGGTCAGTGAGCTTGAAGGGATGTTTCCCGGATTCGCCGGCAGTGACGAGATCGGCGACGAAGGCCTTCGCATAGGCCTGAGCCGACGGCTCGTCGGTGCAGGTCGCGTGCCCGGCATCGTCGCTGCAGGCCGACAGACAAATAGCGAGAAGCGGCGCAGCGCCCCTCAGGCCCAAGGCGCGGATCTTGGCCCGCGAGCGCGGGTAGCCTGAAGAGGGGCGTTCAGGCATTAGATGCCGAACTTCTTCCGCATGTCGTCGATCTTCGTGCAGGCGGAGCCCCAGTCTCCGCTGGCACCGGCTTCGGCGATGGCGGTCATGTCGCTTTGCATCTCACCGAATTTTTCCGGCGGGATCGTGCCGGCATTCGCTTGCATCTCGGCCATAGATTTTTCGAAGTATTGGCGCGACGATGCCTCGTCCTTGCAGACCGCATGGGAGCCGCCGCAGGCCGATACCAAAAAAGCCGCTCCGGCCACGGCCAAGACTGTCAGCTTCATATTGTTCCCCGCGAAATGGAGGATCAATCTGGCAGGCCACCATCTCGAGGGCTACCCGGTAAGCCCGCGACAAATGTTCCCAGATCAGAACTTGTAGGCGGCGCGCAGCTCGTCGAGGCCTTTGCAGAAGGCGCCGAAATCGTCGGACGAAAGCTGTTCGGTGAGCGCGTTCAGGGTGGTCTGGATATCGCGCATGGCCCCGGTATCGAGGCGTCCGGCCTCGGCGGCGGCGGTCATGTCGGTCGCGAAGCTGTCGAGATAGGCCTGGGCGCTGGCTTCGTCGGCGCAGACCGCGTGCTGCGCGGCGGCCGGCAGCGCGAGCGCGACGGCGAGAAGGGCGGCGGGGGCGAATCTGAACATGCGGGGTACTCCAAGGGTCTCCAAGACTAGCGCCATCTTACTGATAAATCAGGCGAAAAATCGGCATCGCGGTTCATCGCCGGTTCATCCGGCGGCCGGCCTGGGCAGCCGGCAGGGCAAACGAAAAGGCGGGGCCGAGACCCCGCCTTGCCGTTATCGCAACGCGTGAAACGCGGCTTAGAGGCCGTATTTGGAGCGCACTTCGTCGAGCCTCGAGCAGAGGGCGCCGTAGTCGCCTTCCTTTACGCCTTCGGTGATCTTGCCCATGTCGGCCTGAAGATCGCCCGCCTTGGCCGGGTCGATCTTGGCGGCGTTGGCGATCATGTCCTGCGTGAACTTCTCGAAATAGGCTTTGGCCGAGGCTTCATCCTTGCAGGTGGCGTGCGACGAGCTGCCGCCGCAAGCCGACAGCAGGACAGCGCCAGCCAGTAGTGCGGCGGTACCGAAAATCTTCATGTCTTGTGTCTCCCCTTGAGAGGGCCTCAGTCTGGCATGCTCACGGCGAGGTGAGAAGCATCTTGAGCCCGGAAGGCGCGCGTGTACGCGAATCCGGCGGCCGTTTGGGTGGAACCCGCCGCGACCCATCGCCGCGCCGGGTTTTCTACCGGCGCTGAACCTGGAACCGTGCAAGTTCCGTCCTGGCGTCTTCGAAGCCGGGATCGAGTTCGACGATCCGGCGGAAGTCCTCATACGCGGCGGTCAGATCGCCCAGCGCCTCGCTGGCCACGGCGCGGTTGAAGAGACCGCGCGTCAGCTCGAAGCCTGTGGCCATGGGCAGGGCGCGGTCGAGCGTCGCGCGCGCTTCGGCGTAGCGTTCGAGGCGGATCAGCGCAGCGGCGCGGTTGACGGAGGCGGCGACCAGTGCGGGGTCGATGCTGAGCGCGCTGTCGGTATCGGCGAGCGCGGCGCGCGGGTTCTTGCTGGCGAGCAGCAGGACGCTGCGATTCACATGGGTCGCGGCCCTGTCGCTGGCGCTGAGCGGGCTGTTCTGAAGCGCCTGGGTGCAGGCTTCGAGCGCCTTGCGGTCGGATCTGCCGGTCTTCGACGCCTGATAACACTGGTGTTCAGGGCCGTTGCCGATGACCTGGACGGCGGCATGCGCGCCGGACAGTGAGGCTGACACGATGAAGGCGGCGACGAACGACGCGAGGCGGGTCATAGTTGCACTCCCCTGTCCCTGTGCGATCCGGGGGTGGCGCTATCATGCCACAATCCGTGCAAACGTCGCCGTGACATAAGGAGACACCATGCTGATCGTGATCGCCGAAGCGAGCGTTCCCGAAGCGAGCCGCGCGGGCATCCTGGCCGCCGGCGCGGCGATGGTGACGGCGTCGCGCCAGGAGGCGGGGTGTCTTGGCTATGACTATGCCTGGGACATCCTGGAGCCGGGCACCATGCGCATCCGTGAGCTCTGGGCGGATGAAGAGGCGCTGCGCTTTCATTTCAGGACGCCGCATATGGCGGCGTTTTTGGCCGCTTTGCGGGCGGACAGGGCGGTGAAGGTGCAGATTACGGTGTACGACGCCGGGACTCCGCACGAGATCGGACGCTACGCACCCAGTTGACGTTAGCGTAATGCAATCGCGCTGGCGTTCCCTGCGGTCGAGACTGTATGGTCCGCCCCTCTCATGATCGCGCTCGAACTCATCGCCGTCGCCGTTCTGATTCTGCTCAACGGCTTTTTCGCCATGTCGGAACTCGCCATCGTGTCGTCCCGCCGGATGCGGCTGGTGGCGATGGCCGAACAGGGCAATCCCGGCGCCAAGGTGGCGCTGCAGCTTTTCGACGAACCGAGCCGGTTCCTGTCGGCGGTCCAGATCGGCATCACGCTGGTCGGCACGCTGGCCGCCGCCGTGTCGGGCGCGACGCTGGCCGCCCGGTTCGGCGGCGTGCTGAACGAAATTTCGTGGATCAATCCGCAGGGCGAAACGATCGCCTTCATCGCCGTGGTCGTGGCGATCACAGTGCTTTCGGTGATCTTCGGCGAGCTGGTGCCCAAGCGCATCGCGCTGTCCGCGCCCGAGCGGATCGCCTCGTTCGTATCGCGTCCGCTCAATTTCATCGCCCGCGCCGCGCGTCCGCTGGTCGCCTTCATGCAGTGGGCGAGCGCCGCAACGCTGTGGCTGCTGCGGGTGAAGCTGACCGCCAATCACGGCGTCACCGAGGAAGAGGTGAAGACCGTGCTGGCCGAAGGCGCGGAAGCGGGCGTCATCGAGCAGGAAGAACGGCGGATGATGGAGGAGGTGCTGCGTCTGGCCGACCGCAGCGTCGAAAGCATCATGGTGCCGCGCCGCGACATCTACTGGATCGACCTTGGCGACGGCGACGAGAAGGTGCGCCAGGAGATCCGTGAAAGCCCCTATTCGCGCATCCTGGTGGGCCAGGACGGCGCGCTGGACGAGCCGCTGGGCGTCGTCATGAAGAAGGACCTGCTGGACGCCATGCTGGGCGGCCAGCCTTTCGACGTGCGCGCGGCGTTGCAGCAGCCGATCTATGTGCCGGAAAGCGCCACCGCGCTGAACGTGCTTCAGCTGTTCAAGACGCAGCCCGTGCATTTCGGGATCGTGGTGGACGAATACGGGTCGATCCAGGGCATCGTGACGCCCAACGATCTGATGAGCGCCATCGCGGGCGATCTGCAGGAGGACGACGCGCCGGCGACGCCGTCGGTGCTGGCGCGGGAGGACGGCACCTATCTGGTCGACGGGCGCTGCGACCTGTCGGAGCTGGAGGATGCGCTGGGCGTGAGGCTGGATCGCGATCTGGACTTCCACACCGCCGCCGGGCTTGCGCTGGAGGCTTTCAAGCGGCTGCCGCGCGAGGGCGAGATCGCCAACTGGGACGACTGGTCGATCGAGGTCATGGACATGGACGGTCCGCGCATCGACAAGCTGTTGTTCAAGAAGAACTGATCAGCCGGCGCTTTCGGCCTGGGCCGCAGCGATGCGCGGCATGTTCACCTCGATCCAGTCGGCCAGCCCGCGCACCTTGCGCGCCGCCTCGCGCCCCAGCGGCGTGAGGCTGTAGTCGACATGGGGCGGCACCACCTTGTGCGCCTGGCGCAGGATCATGCCTTCGCCTTCGAGCGCCTGAAGCGTCTCGGCCAGCATCCGTTCGCTGACGCCCGCGATGCGGCGGCGAAGATCGCTGAAACGCCGCGTACCGTCGAGCAGCGCGATCAGGACGAGAACGCCCCAGCGCGAGGTCAGGTGGCGCAGCACGTCGCGCGACGGGCAGGCCGCCGCCATGACGTCGCCGCGCCGCATTTTCGCGGAGAGGGAAGCGGGTTTCAGCGCGCGGGCGGCCATCTGACACTTACCTTTATGTACGTACTTACGAAAAGTAAGTGATGACCATATGTCCCCTGCATCGTTTCAACGCAAGGCGGCCGAGGGCCGCGCAACGAGGCAGAGATGAGCAAGATCGCCCTGATCGGGGCTTCCGGCCATGCCGGTTCGGAAATCCTGAAGGAATTGTCGCGACGTGGGCATGAGGTGACCGCCATCGCGCGGAATGCCGAGCGCATCGCCAGGTTGCCCGGCGTGACCGCGAAGGCGGGCGACGCCAATGACCTGGCGGCGCTGACGGCGCTGTTGAAGGGGCATGACGTCGTCATCAGCGCTGTGTTCTTCAGCCAGAGCGATCCGCGCGTGCTGATCGGTGCTGTGAAGGCGGCCGGCGTTCCGCGCTATGTGGTGGTCGGCGGGGCGGGCAGCCTGAACGCGCCGGGCGGCGGCCGTCTGTACGACGCGCCGGAGTTTCCCGACATCTACCGGCCCGAAGCGCGCAGCGGCGGCATTTTCCTCGATACGCTGAGGCTGACCGAAGGGCTGGACTGGACGTTCATCTCGCCGCCGTTCGAGATCTTCGAGGGTGAGCGCCGGGGCGTCTATCGGACCGGCGCCGACGCGCCGCTGTTCGCCGACGGCAAAAGCGCGATCTCGTTCGCCGACTACGCCATCGCGCTGACGGACGAGGTGGAGACGCCGCGCCACAGCCGGGCGCGGTTCACGGTGGGCTATTGAAGCAGGCGGGCGTGCCGGGCGGCGTCGGCCGCCCGGCCTCAAGGCAGTTTCAGCGTTTCAGGCCGACGACGGAGTCCGGATTGCGCAGCAAGTTGCCGGGCGAGGCCTTGAGCTCGCAGATGACGTTCGGGCGCGGCGCGAGAGTGGCGTCGCTGCGCACATTGAAGGCGCGGCAACGGTCGTCGCCGTCGCACGCCTTGGCGCAGCGGGTGAGGCCGCCATCGCCCTTGGCGATGTAGGTCCACGAGGCATAGGCCTCGCCGGCGGCCTCGCTGCCTTCGCTCATGGCGAACTGGCCCCAGAAATCGGCGGCAGACGGTTCGCCCGGCTGGTAGGGCGGCGGGGCCGGCGTGCTGGAGCCCGAGGGCGTGCGGGGAATGACCTGCTCGTCCGGGTCGGGCGCGGGCGAGGAGCGTCCGATCGCGCCGGAGATGAAGTCGGCGTCCCAGACCAGGGTCGGCTCGTTGGGCAGAAGCTCGCAGCGCGCCTGGGCTTCGCCCGGCAGGTTGCGCTGATAGTTCCAGGCATAGCAGCGCAGGTCGCCCCGGCAGGCTTCGCGGCAGGCCGCCGCGTCGCCGGCGCGCACGCCGATGGTGGAATAGGACGGGCCGTCATAGCGCGTGCCGTCGGACATCCCGGAGCCGATCTGCTGGGCCGCAGCCGGCGAGGCCAGCAGCGCGGCGAGAATGAAGGTCTTGAAAAGGCGCATGGATAGTCCCCTGATCGTTCCGGCCGCTCGCGAACCGGCAGTTTAGGCGAAAACGCGGGAAAGTTCCCACGGTTCCTGATGCGGGCCGGCACCCAATCCCAACATGACGGCGATTTCACGGCTCGATCCGGCGGTGCGGACGTTTTGACGGCATGCGCGGCGTGGGCGGCCATGAGCCGCTGCGCCGGGCGCTACGTCATGCAAGGAGGATTTCATGCGTAAACTCGCATTCGCCGCCGTCATCGCGACCGCCGGAGCCATGAGCGCCTACGCACAGGAGATTCCGGTTCCCGTGCCCGATCCGACCGCGCCGACGGCGCCCGGAGCAACCACGGCCCCTGAAGCCGGGGAAGAGGTGCGGGCCGCCGAGCGGCAGAGCATCGCTGAACTGGCGATGGCCGACGAGCGCTTCGCCACGCTGGCGACCGCGTTGAAGGCTGCGGGTCTGGACGAGACGCTGCAGGCGTCGGGTCCGTTCACCGTGTTCGCCCCGACCAATGACGCGTTCGCCGCGAAGGGCGAGGCGACCGTCGCCTCGTGGCTTGAGCCGGAGAACAAGCAGGCCCTGACCGATACGCTGAGCTATCACGTGGTGGCGGGCGCGATCCGGACGATCGACCTGACCGACGGCACCACCGAAGTGCCGACGCTGCAGGGCGGCAAGCTGATCATCGTGAAGACCGCCGACGGCATCACGGTGAACGGCGCGGCGATCTCGGAAGCCGACATCATGGCTTCGAACGGCGTCATCCACGCCATCGACGCGGTGGTCACGCCGCCGGCTGAGGCGACCTAGTAACGCCTGGCGCTAATCGACGAGCGCCCCGTGGCGGCCGCCACGGGGCGCTTGCGCGCGGCTGCGGCTTGGGCACATTCAGCCGCTCAACCCCGGATGCGCCATGCCCGTCTCCATCTCGACCGTCCTGCTGCTGATCGTCTCGAACGTCTTCATGGCCTTCGCCTGGTACTGGCACCTGAAGTTCAAG
>CAZBPO010000146.1:0-7635 GCA_964493795.1 uncultured Flavobacteriaceae bacterium | reverse complement strand
GGGAATGGCCGCGTGTGGCGCCCGCAGAATTCCGACGGCCGCTACATGGGCATGGCGACGTTGCGTCAGGGGTTGGAGAAGAGCCGCAACCTGATGACGATCCGTCTGGCCTATGACGTCGGCATGAAGAACGTGGTCGACCGGGTGAAGCGTTCGGGCGTCTATGACCGGATCGATCCGGTTCTGGCGAACTCGCTGGGCGCTTCGGAAACCACGGTGATGAAGCTGGCCGGCGGCTACGCGACCTTCCTGAACGGCGGCCGCGTCATCGCGCCGACCATCATCGACCGCATCCAGGACCGCTTCGGCAAGACGATCTTCCGGCACGACGACCGCGCCTGCGACGGCTGCTATGCCCCCAATGGCTGGGCCAATCAGGAAGAGCCGCTGCTGCCCGATATCGGCCGCGAGGAGTTCGACCCGCGCACCGGTTTCCAGGTCGCCAATATCCTGCAGGGCGTGGTCCAGCGCGGCACGGCGCGCAACGCCTTCAAGAACCTCAAGGAATATCCGATCGGCGGCAAGACCGGCACGACCAACGACGCCAAGGACGTGTGGTTCGTGGGCTTCACGGCCGACCTTATCGTCGCGGCCTATGTCGGTTTCGACCAGCCCAAGGCGATGCGCCGGGGCAGCTTCGGCGGCACGGTGGTCGCGCCGATCGTCGCCGACATTTTCGAGGCGGTTCTGCCCGAGATGGGGGCGTTGCCGCTGCGCACGCCGCCGGGCGTGGTGATGATGCGCGTCAACGCGTCCTCGGGCCGCCCGACCTCGGCGGAAGACCCCGGGGCGATCATGGAACCCTTCAAGCTGGGCACCGACCCGGACTCCAAGGAAGCCAACCGCGCCGGCGCCGACGAGGCGGACTATCCCGCCGAGGAAGCGCCGCCGCCCGATCCGGAAGAAGTCTCCACCGGCACCGGCGGTCTCTATTGATCGCAGCGGCGCTTCGGCCCGCTCGACAATCCTTCCGGCATGAGCCACGCTCGTGGTTCGTCACGGTCGCATAACGACCGGGCGCGGGGAGGACCGATGAAGATCGATGAAGAGAAGCTGGGCATGAAGGGCCCGGATTCGAATATGGCGCTGAACCCCATCGTCGGGGTCAATCCGGAAGAGTTGTGGCGCGCCGCCGGGCTGGTTCTTACGGAGATCGTGCGGCAGCCGACCTTGTTCGCCAAGCATGGCGGCTCGTTCATGAAGGACATGGCCGACGTCATGCTCGGCAATTCCAAGATGGAGGCCGAGCCCCGCGACAAGCGCTTCCAGCACGAGGTCTGGAAGAAGAGCCCGGTCTTCAAGCGCGGCATGCAGGGCTGGCTCGCCTTCAAGAAGAACCTGAAGGACTGGCTGGGCGACCTTGAGCTTGAAGACAACGACAAGACGCGCGCCAACTTCATCCTCGACATCTTCGCCGACGCCGTCGCGCCGACCAATACGCTGATCGGCAACCCGCTGGCGCTGAAGACGGCCTGGGACACCAAGGGCCAGTCGCTGGCCAAGGGCATGAAGAATTTCCTGAACGACATGCGCAACAATGGCGGCCTGCCCAGCCAGGTAGACAAGCGCCCGTTCAAGGTGGGCGAGAATCTCGCCACCACCGAAGGCAGCGTGGTCTTCAAGACCGAGATGCTTGAGCTGATCCAGTACAAGCCGCTGGCGGACGAGGTGCATGAGACGCCGCTGCTGATCATTCCGCCGCAGATCAACAAGTTCTACGCGTCCGACCTGACGCCCGACCGCTCGATGTTCCGCTATCTGCTGACCAAGGGGCAGCAGCTCTTCGCGATCTCATGGCGCAATCCCGGCAAGGAACATGCGGGCTGGGGCCTTGAGGCCTATGTCCGCGAGATCATCAAGGCGATCGACGCGGTCTGCGCGATCACCAAGCAAAAGAAGATCAACATCTCGGGCGCCTGCTCGGGCGGCATCACGCAGGCCATGCTGCTGTCCTATATGGCGGCCAAGAACGACAAGCGCGTCAACGCCGCCACCTTCATGGTCTGCGTGCTGGACGCGCGGCCCGAGGACAGCGAGATCGGGGCGTTCATCTCGCCACGCTCGATCAAGCTGGCCAAGGCGCGCTCGAAGCAGAAGGGCATCCTGACCGGGCAGGATCTGAGCCGCACCTTCGCCTGGCTGCGGCCCAACGACCTGATCTGGAACTACGTCGTCAACAACTACCTGCTGGGCAACGATCCGCCGCCCTTCGACATTCTCTACTGGAACAACGACTCGACGAACCTGTCGATGAAGCTGCACCACGACTATCTCGACATGTACGAGAGCGAGCCGATGAAGAACCCCGGCAAGGTCTCGTTCATGGGGCACAAGATCAATCTGTCGAAGATCGACCAGGACGTATTCTTCCTGGCCGGCGTGACCGATCACATCACGCCGTGGAAAGCGGTCTATCGTTCGATGAAGCTGCTGGGGTCGAAGGACAAGACCTTCATTCTGTCGTCCAGCGGGCACATCCAGTCGCTGATCAATCCGCCGGGCAATCCCAAGGCGCGCTTCTTCACCAATCCGGCGCTGCCCGACGACGTCGAGCAGTTCCCCAACGGCGCCTCGCAGACCGTGGCCTCGTGGTGGGACACCTGGGCGGAATGGCTGTCGGCCCGCGCCGGCAAGATGAAGCCCGCCCCCAAGAAGCTGGGCGACGCCAAGCACAAGCCCGGCGCGAAGGCGCCTGGCGATTACGTGCATGGCTGAGCGCAGGCGCGCAGAATCGTATAGCGTGAAGCGGCGCGTGGGGGCGCGCCGCAAGCCTGCGGCAAAAAGGGGAAAGAGCATGAACGCGGCCACGCACCGCAAGCCTGAGATTTCGATGCAGACCGTGGGGTGGCAGACCTACCGCACGGCGATCTGGCGCGCCGAGCGGCGCACGGCCGAGCGGCCCTTGCTGTTCTTCAACGGCATCGGCGCGAATCTCGAGCTGATCCAGCCGCTCGCCGATGCGATGACGGAACGCGACATCATCACGTTCGACATGCCGGGCGTCGGCAAATCACCCGCGCCGGTCATTCCCTATCGCGCCTGCGGCGCGTGCTATGCGGCGGCGACCATCCTCGACCGGTTCGGCTTCGGCGACGTCGATGTGCTGGGCGTATCGTGGGGCGGGGCGATGGCGCAGCAATTCGCGCTGCAATACCGCCGCCGCACCAAGAAGCTGATGCTGGCCGCCACCTCGATGGGCATGGTGATGGTGCCGGGCAAGTTCGACGTGCTGTCGAAGATGGCGACGCCGCAGCGCTATACCGACCCGGAATACATGGTGCGGAATTTCGAAAAGCTCTACGGCGAAGACCCCGATCTCAACGGCCGCCACCGCATCCACATCACCCCGCCCACCGTGCGCGGCTACATGTATCAGCTGCTCGCGATGATCGGCTGGACCAGCGCGCCCTTCCTGCCGTTCCTGAACACGCCGACTCTGGTGATGGGCGGCGACAAGGACAACATCGTTCCGCTGGTGAATTCGCGGATGATCGCCAAGCTGCTACCCAACTCAACGCTGCATGTCGTGAAGGGTGGCGGACATCTGTTCATCGTCTCGCGGCTGGCCGAGATATTGCCGCTGATACGCAGCTTCCTGGCCGAGCCACTGGCGCCACCGAAGGCCTATCGCGCGCCCAAAGCGGCTGCGATCTAAGACGCGCCGTTCCAGCGCGTTCTGCGGCGCGTGGTTCCGATCAACGCCGGATCGTCGTTTTTCCTGCCGCCAGGGCTTCGGCATCGAACGTGACGGTCTCGAGATAGAGACCGTGCACGTCGGACTCGTATCGCCATTTCAACACGGCGGTCAGTGCTGCGTCGCCGAACAGCGACGATCCATATTTCAGGTCTTCGTCCTTCAGCACCACGCCGCTCTTCACTCTGCCGCTCGCGATGCGAATGATGAGCTCTGCCTTGCCTTCGATGTTCTTCACGACGGCCAGAGGCGGGACCACAGCCGGCGTGGTTTTGGTGGGCGGGGGCGCGCTCGGCGGCAACTCGGCTGGCGGTTCGACGTGCGAATGTTTCGCCAGCCGGAAGTGGTAGGTGACTTCATACGTGCCCGGTATAGCGGCGAACGTCCACGTCTTGACGGAACGCAGAAGCTCCCGGCCGTAGCCATGACCGGCCGGCACGTCGTCAACGATCTCGGCATGTGTGACCAGGCCATTCCCATCAAGGACGAGTCTGACGCGGGCTTCTCCCGGTTCGGGATTCTCGAAGGATTTCTGCGGCACGCGAACAATTTCGCGCTTGATGACTGTGGGGGCCGGGGAGGCCGGCTCAAGAGCGGCGGCATTGGCCGAAAGGCCAAGCCAAAGTCCTGTAAGCAAAGAAAACATGCGTTCTCTTTCTGGTTGCACGAAACATTGCTACCAGATTTGCGTCGGATGCTGAAGTTCTGGGAAAGAACGGCGGGTCGCGTCTGGAAATTGCGCGCCGGTCGCCTGTCAGATTTTCTGAGCCAATTTATTGAACCATGCGCGGGTCGGCGTCTCGATCAGGCGGTAGCACAGCCATGAGGCGACAAGGACGCAGGCGAGATAGGCGACGGCCACCAGATCCATCGGCGCGTCGGGAATGCGCGGCACCAGCTTCAGGTTGAAGAACAGCGCGATGAAGTAGGCGGTCATGTAGATCGCGTAGGACCACTCGCCGATTGCCTGCATCGGGCGGGTGACGAGGGCGCGGCTGATCGCGCCTTTCTGGAATGCGAAGACCAGCACCACCGGCGCGAAAACGAACGGCGCGGCGAAGGACAGCCAGCTGCGGTCTGCGACCGTCACGAAGGCAACCGCCAGCGCCACGGCGGCGGCTTCGACGGCGGTAGGGGCGGGCAGCGCGATCCGCATCTTCAGCTTGCGCCAGATCAGCAAAACCAGAACGCCGGTGAAAAAGCCCGCCAGGCAGCGCAGGAAGCCATAGTCGAACGTCACGTCCATGCCATTGGTCGAAACGCTGACCAGGATCGCCATCGTCGCGACGACCACGACCGTGGCGGCGACCGCCATCTGACGGCGGAAGCCGAGCACCAGCGCGGCGAACACGACATAGGCCCAGAACTCGGTCGAGATGGACCAGGACGGCGAATTCCAGTCGGTGAGACCGGTGATGCCGAGGCCATGCACAAGCGCGATCTCCGGCATGATCGTCCAGGGCGCCTTCGCGCCTTCGAAGGCATCCTCGCCCCGCAGCCCCCTGCTGGCTTCCAGCGCCACGAAGGCGAGCAGCATCGCGATATGCAGCGGCCACAGCCGGCCGAAGCGGCGCAGCGTGAAGCGGGCGGTCGAGCGGACATCGTCGATGCGATCGAGATAGGCGTAGGCGATCACGAAGCCCGAAAGGACGAAGAAGAAATCGACGAACAGCCAGGCGTTGCGCACGAAATCCAGCGCATAGAAATGCCCGTCGGCCTCCAGCCGGAACAACGCCACGGCCAGGGCGGCGATGCCGCGCCAGGCGTCGAGCGCGATGAAGCGGTCGCCATGACCGGCGACGGCGCCCAGCCGTTCGTCTGCCGGAATGGCGTGTGCCGCATGCTGCGCGCCTGACATGGCTGGTTCGGCCTCATGTGTCCCGCCGGCGTCGATCCGGCGGCCTGCATCCTAAAGGCGATAGGATGACAAAGGATTATCGCCGCCCTGCCGCACCGGCATCGCTTGAGGCGAGGGCCGCATTTCGGCACTGTCGAGACCACAAAACCGGAGGAAACCATGACGATCCGTACCCGCCTGACCGACCTGCTCGGCATCGAACACCCGATCATGCTGGCCGGAATGGGCGGCGTCTCGTACGCCGAACTGGCGGCGGCGGTTTCGGAAGCCGGCGGTTTCGGCACGCTTGGCATGGCGGGCGTGCAGCCCAAGGAAATCCGGGCGCAGATGCGCCGGGTGCGCGAACTGACGAAAAAGCCGTTCGGGGTCGATCTGCTGGCGGCGATCCCGCAATCGCTGGAAGAAACCGCCGATATCATCATCGAAGAAGGCGCGGCGGCGTTCATCTCGGGCCTGGGCGTGCCGCCGCCGCATCTGGTGGAAAAGTTCCGCAATGCCGGGCTGAAGGTGATGAATGTCGCCGGCACCGTGAAGCACGCCCGACACGCCGAACAGGGCGGGCTGGATGCGGTGATCGCGCAGGGCACCGAGGCGGGCGGCCATACCGGGCGCGTCGCCGGGCTGGCGCTGATCCCCCAGGTCGCCGACTCGGTGAAAATTCCCGTCGTCGCGGCCGGCTCGATCGTGGACGGGCGCGGCCTTGCGGCGGCGCTGGCGTTGGGGGCCGAGGGCGTCTGGGTCGGCACGCGCTTCATCGCCTCGGCCGAGGCCCATGCCGGGCAGATGTACAAGGACGTCATCGTCGGCGCGTCCGACGAGGACACGATCATCACGCGCGCCTATACGGGCAAGACGTTGCGGGCTTTCCGCAACGCCTATGTCAACGATTGGGAAAAGCGGCCGCAGGACATCCAGCCCTTTCCGATGCAGGCCATCGTCAGCCACCAGAACAACGTCATGGGCGGCATCGGCGGTCAGCTGGAAGGGCTGGACCGCGACCGATCCTGCTTCGCGATGGGGCAGGGCGCGGGCGGCATCTCCGACGCGCCGCCGGCCGGCGAAATCGTCCGCCGCATGGTGGACGAGGCCGCCGCCGTCATGGCGCGCATAGGCGGCCTCGCCCGCGAGATGAAGCGGGCCTAGCTGCGCCGGCAGGCCCGGGCGTCGATGGTGATCGCGCCGGCGACCTGCAGCGAGCCCTCGGTGGAGGCAAGGCAGATTTCGCCGGACCCGGACGTCGAGACCTGCGGGTTCACCGCCGTGCCGCCGAACGTCACGCTTCCGCTTCCGCTGATCGAGGCGGCGAACGGATCGGCGCGGCCGCCGCCGATATAGACGTCGCTGCTGCCCGCCACGCTGATCGCAGTGGCGCCGTTGACGCTGGCGACCGTGACATCGGCCGAACCGCTGAGATCGACGCTCAGGCTGCCGGACACCTCGCCGATGGCGGCGTCGCCCGATCCTGAGATCGAGATCGACGTGGCCCCGGCCTTGCCCACCTTCACCGCGCCCGAACCGGCCGTGTCGATGCTGAGCGAGCCTTTGGCCTCGGCCACGTCGATCGCAGCCGAACCGGCGCTTTCGATGCTGACCGACGAGACGACGCCGACCGAGATGCGGCCGGCGACGGCGTCGACCGCCACCGCCGCGTAGGTGTCGCCGATGGTGGCGTCGCCAATGTGATTTTCCATCGCGATATCCGTGCCCGGCGCGACGGTGACCGTGATTTTCAGGGTTTTCAGGTTCTCGCGGGAGTCGTAGCTGAGATCGCCCATGCGGATTTCGGCCCGTTCGCCGTTCTGGCGGAAGGTCAGCAGCGATGTGAAGCGGTCGTCGCCGGTGGCGGTGATGTTCACGCCCTGGGCGCCCGGCGTCACCTGCACCGTGACGTCCCCGACCACGTCACGGACCCACAGCTTCGAGCCGCTGAGCGTTTGCTGGATATCGCCGGCGGCGGCGCTGCCGGACGCGGCCAGCGCAACGCCTGCGAAAAGAAGGGCACTGAAGGAACGATGGCGCATGATGCGATCTCCGGTTGGGCTCGGGTCGCACGCTAGGCGGCGCGGGGCGGGGCGCTCTGTAA
>CAZBPO010000145.1:697-7659 GCA_964493795.1 uncultured Flavobacteriaceae bacterium | reverse complement strand
TGAATGACGGGGGAGGAAAGCCTGGGATCAGACCGGATCCCAGCCGAAGACCGAGGTGGTCGCGCCGGTGTCGTAGAAGCTGGGCTTGAGCGCCGCGAAGGCGTGCTCGTTGATGGTCTCGGGCGTCCAGCCTTCCAGCTTGGCCATGCCGCGCACCGGGCGCGACTGCGACATCAGGAAGATCTCGTTGCCGCGCGCGACGAAGACCTGGCCGGTGGCGTCATCCACCGCGCCGGCGTCGGTTTTCTTCGGCGGGGCGGCGAGCGCGATGGCGAGCTGGGCCACCTGGTCGGCGCGCATGTAATCCTTCATGCGCTGGACGCGCTTGGCCGAGGCCTCGTCCTTCACCGGGATCGTGGCGATCATGCGGCTCCACGCGAAGGGCGCGATGATGTTGGAGCGGACGCCCTTGTTCGCGCCTTCCATGGCGATGATGCGCGAGAGGCCCGCCACGCCCATCTTGGCGGCGGCGTAGTTGGCCTGGCCGATATTGCCGATGATGCCCGAGGTGGAGGTGAAGAGGACGTAGCTGCCTTCGCCCTGTTCGCGGAAATGCTCGATCGAATAGCGCGTGACGTTGTAGGCGCCGTTCAGGTGCACGTCGATGACGAGATCCCATTCCTCGTCGGTCATCTTGTGGAACATCTTGTCGCGCAGGATGCCGGCCGGGTTGATGACCGCGTGCAGGCCGCCAAGCTCGTCCTTGGCCTGTTCGATCATGCGCTTGACCGCAGCGCGGTTCGTGACGCTGTCGGAATTGGCGACGGCGACGCCGCCGGCCGCCTTGATCTCGTCGGCGACCTGCTGCGCCGGGCCGGCCGAGCCCTCGTCGCCGCCGGCCGCCGAGCCGCCCAGATCGTTGACCAGAACCTTCGCGCCCTCGCGCGCCGCGAGCAGCGCGCACTCCTTGCCGATGCCGTTCGCGCCGCCGGTGACGAGTACGACCTTACCGTCCAAAACGCCCATTTGTGTCTCCTCCGTTATGCAGAAAATTTCGTGGGCCAAGGTTTCAAAGCCTGAAGCGCGCGGCGTCAAGCGACGTTTCTGGACGGCCGGATTTGCGACAGGAAATTGCGCGGGGGCGAAACAATATATGTTCGCTGGTCGCGCCGGGCATTCGTTTGTCGGTTTTCGCGTGGTCCCGCCTGTGGATACCCCATTCGTTTGTCGCTTTGCGGATGTTCGCCCGAATTGAACGTCGTTTTTACCGCGACGGCGTTCTGCCTCCTTACCGCCCAGCGATAGAAATAGGATGATAGTCACACTATTCAAGCAGAAGAATTGAACGTCGAAAAACGGCGTGCGCGGCAGTCCTGAAAGACCTTGCTTTAGGAATGCCGAGCCGGGCTGTGCGCGATGGCCGGGCGCTTGTGTGACGGCGGCGATTGCGCGGCGGATCGGGCGGCATGCTCACGGCTTCGGCAGTGGCGGCGGCGGCGGGCGTGTGACAGCTGGTTTTGAAGAAAAGCTGAGGATGCACGCATGTCTCTCGTCGCCCTGATCCTGATGACCGGTGTCGCCGCACCGGCCGCGCCGGCCGAACCCGTGGCTCCGTTCGGGCTGACCTGGGGGCAGAGCCGGGCCGAGGTGGAGGCGGCGGGCGTGACGTTGGCCGATTGCGTCGTGCGCGGCACGGTGGAGACCTGTCTTGCGGCGGACCTGCAAGACGGCTTCGAGGCCGCAGGAACATATCGGCTGTTCTTTTCGACGGAGACGGGGCTTGCGACGATCCGGTTTGCGTCTGACCGGGTGTCGCCCGACCGGCGCGGGCTTGAAGGCCGGGCGATCTATGAGGAGCTGCGTGTGCGCCTCAGCGAAACGCATGGCGAGGCGCGGCGGCGCGAGCAGATATTCCGCGCGCCGCCCTATCAGCTGGAGACCCAGTTCTATGCCTGCCTGCGGCACGGGCCGCGATGCGGGGTGTGGTCGGCGGAATGGCGCGGCCAGGGCATCTCGCTGGAGCTGCGGGCCAGCGCGCTTAGCGAAGGCGAGGGCGGCTATGTCGATCTGGTGATCTACGGGCCGGGATAGGACATCGGGGATTTTCTTCGGTCCACCGTATGTCATCCCGGCCTTGAGCCGGAATCCAGCCGGGCAAGTGCCGGTGCCTGCGGCTCCTGGATCCCGGGTCTGCGGCGCGTGCCGCGCCTCCGCCCGGGATGACAGGAGGGCATGAACCGCAAAATCGGCACGCCGCTCGAGGGTTGCCGGGTGCGTGGTTCGAGGCCCTGCTGCGCAGGGTGCCTCACCATCACGAAGGATGGGTTTTTTCTTTTCGCGCCACAGTGCGCGCCGTGAGGCAGGCGGGGCAGAAGCAGTCGGCGCCGGGTTCGATCTCGACCAGCGGTACCGCCTCGCACCAGCAGCTTTCGGCATCCGCCCCGGTGCCGGGGCCGCATGTGAAGGCCGCGCCGCAGGTTGCGCAGGTTTTCGTGTAGGAGCGGGCTGCGCGGCCGGCGCGGGGCGGGGCCAAAGCCATCAGGGTTTCGCGCCTGCGCGGGCGAAGGGCAGCGCGGTGGCGACGACTTCGGCGACGCTCTCGCGAAAGCCGCCCCGGGCCCAGCGCCGGGCGATCTGGATGATCGCCCCGGCGACGCCGGCCTGGGCCAGAGAATCGGGAGGCGCGGCCGCTGCGAACAGCGCGCCGAAACGCGCGAACGCTGCGTGGCCGAGCGTCTTCATTTCGGCCTCGGTTTCGTCGAGTTCGACGAGGAACACGCGCGTCTGCCCCGGGTATTCGGCCAGAACCGAAAAAAAGCCGACCAGCGCGCCCTTGAGCGGATCGCGGCCGGCGGCATAAGGCGCGATCCGTTCGAACAATTCGTCCTGAATGCGGGCGAAGGCGGCGCGGAACAGCGCCTCGGAGTTCTGGAAGCTCTCGTAGAAATAGCGGGCGGTGAGCCCGGCCTCGGCGCAGATCGCGGCGACGGTCGCGCCCTCGCGGCCGGCGCGGGCCGAGACGTGGATGGCGGCGACGATCAGGCGGTCGCGGCGCTCGGCGCGGCGCTGTTCCAGCGGGACGCCGCCATATTTGCGCGCCGGGGCTGGCGGGGTGCTGGCGGGGTGCGTCCTTCGAGACGGCCGCTTTGCGGCCTCCTCAGGATGAGGAGGAGGGGATTGGGGGCCAGGACGGGAGGTCGGCATGTCCTGTCTTGACATGCCGAGGGGATACTGACAATCTGACAATGTTGATTGTCAGATTGTCAGTTCAGTGGAGCCGACCGATGACCGAAGCCGCCGCCCTTTCGACCGTCACCTACAAGCGCGATTGGAAGGCCGCCTTTGCAGCCATGCGCAAGCTGCTGGCCGACCCGAACGATACGGTGCAGGTGTTCCGCATCATGCAGGCGCTGAACGGCGCGGCGACCAAGCGCGGCTTCGAGAAGCTGGTCTCGACGCCCGAAGGCGGGCGCATGGCCTATCGCCGCGAGGAGCTTGTCGACAAGCTGATGGACCGCGCCTGGATCGACGGGTTCGCGCCGGGCACGGTGGGTGCGGCCTATCGCGCGTTTCTGGATCGCACCGGTTATTCCGCCGCGGGCCTGGCGGAGGTCAGCAATCAGGACCGGCGCGCCGAGGACGTGGCGCATCCCTATGCCTGGTATGGCCGGCGGCAGCGCGACATTCACGACATCTGGCACGTTCTGACCGGTTATCAGGCCGACGAGCCGCTGGGCGAGTTGTGCCTGGTGAACTTCTCGTATGCGCAGGGCGGCGGCCTTGGCTGGGGCTTCATCGCCAAGATGGGCGTGCTGAAGACGCTGTTCCAGAAGCATGGCTGGACGGTGATGCTGGCGGTGCGCGAGGGCTATAAGCGCGGCCGCAAGGCGGCCTGGCTGAACCACGAAGACATCGAAAAGCTGTTCGCCGAGCCGCTGGACGCGGCGCGGGCGCGGCTGAAGCTGGAGAAGCCCGTGCGCTACAAGGCGGCGCAGCGCGCGCTGAGCGCGGACGGCTTCATGGGCTCGGCGATCGCGGCGGAGTAGGGGGGCGGGTTCTCCCCATTCTCTTTTTTGTCATCGCCGGACTTGTTGTTCCGGCGATCCATTCATCCCTCAGCACGTGCCGTTGGTATGGATCCCCGGAACGGCGCTGTGCGCCGCCCGAGAATGACAATCGTTGTCGTGGTGTCGGACGGCGCGGTGGACGCGAGAGGCAGACGCCGGCGCCCCGGCACCTCTCCTGACCTGCTCCGCAGGTCTGTCCTCTCCCCGCTTCCGCGCGGAGAGGATTGGCGGTGCGTTCACGCGGCCCTGAGATGCGCTGGGCGGCGGAGGTCTGCCGCCAGCGAGGGGCCCATCAGGTCGATGAAATTGTCGGCGTAGAAGCGGCGGCGGGCGGTTTCGCCGACGCGCGCCAGCGACTCATCGAAGCGTTTGAGCGGGTTGCGGCCGCCTTCGACATGCGGGTAGTCGGACGAGAAGAGAGCGATCTCCTCGCCGCTGTTCTGGATGATCCAGCCGGCGTCTTCGTGCGGGTAGGGCGTCACGCGGATCTGGCGGCGGACGATTTCGGACGGCGTCGCGCTGAGCCTTTTCAGCCGGTCCTCGTTTTTCAGGAAGGCCATGGCGGCGGCGTCCATGTTGCGCATCCAGCCGGGCAGCCATGAGGCGCCGAGTTCGATGACGCCGAACTTGAGGTTCGGGAAACGGTCGAGCACGCCGTCGAAGATGAAGGCGGCGAGGGTCTGCATCACCGACATCGGGATGGTCATGTAGCTGACCGAGGTGAAGTTCTCTTCCCCGCCGTGGAAATCCTTCACGCGCGGCATGCCGTTGTCGAAATAGGCCGGGGCGATTTTCTCTTCGCCGCCGACATGGAAGAGGATCGGCAGACCGGCCTCTTCGGCCATGCGCCAGAGCGGATCGAAAGCGACATGGGTGGGGCTGTGCGCGCGGGGCGGCTTTGACGGGATCATCAGCCCCTTGAGGCCGAGATCGATGGCGAGCCTTGCGGTGGCGAGGGCGCGGCCGAAATCCTCGAGCGGGACATAGGCCGTGCCGAGCAGGCGGCGATCGACGGCGCAGAAATCGGCCATCATGCGGTTATGGGCGTCGGCCGCCGCATAGCAGAGGTCCATGTCGTCGGACTGGTCGAGGCCGAAATTGCCGAGGCAGTAGGTGGTGAAGACGAGCTGGCTGGCGAAGCCCAGCAGGTCGAGCGATTTCGGCCGGTCGGCGCTGAGGAACGAGCCGATCGCCTCGTAATTCTTGCGCAGCATGATGTTGGCGTCCTCGCCCGCGCGGAAGGCGGGATCGGCGTGCTGGGCGCGGGCGATGCGCGACCATTCAAAGTCGCCGTCCTTGCGATGCAGATAGGGCAGGTCGTGGAACGCCTTGAGATGCGCCTTGTCGAAATACGGGTCGAGGCAGCCGTCGAGCTCCATCAGGTGGCTGTCGGCGTCGTGGATGAGGCGGTTGCTGGCGTAGGACATGGCTTCCCTCAGGCGTCTTGCTGCGCCATGGCCGCAGGATGCGCCCCGGCGCCGCAGCGCGCAACCGCTCTGGACGGACAGAACGGCTGGCTGTATGGGGCGGGCATGACATCGGAGCGCGACCTGCGACGAGGCTGAACCGGCGGCGGATGACCGCCGCGCTTTCGCGCGTTCTCCAATTCAGCCATACGAGATTTCCCGATGTTCACGCTCCGCCCTGAACGGCCCGAAGACGGGCCTGCGATCGACGCCCTGCTGGACGCTTCGTTCGGCCCCGGCCGCTTCGCCAAGACGGCCTATCGCCTGCGCGAAGGCGTCGACTGCGTGGAGGCCCTGTCATTCGTGGCCGAGGAGGACGGCGAACTGCGCGGCACGATCCGCTATTGGCCGATCAGGATCGGCGGCGCGCCCAGCCTGATGCTGGGGCCGATCGCCGTGCTGCCGGCGCATCGCGGGCGCGGGATGGCGGTCGGCCTGATGAAGCTGACGCTGGAGAAGGCCGCGGCGCTTGGCCACCGCTCGGTGATGCTGGTGGGGGACGAGCCCTATTACAGCCGGGTGGGTTTTGCGCGTGCGCCCAAAGGGGCGCTGAGCCTGCCGGGGCCGGTGGACTATGCCCGCGTGCTGTGGCGCGAATTGCAGCCGGGCGGGCTGGACGGGCTGGGCGGGGCGATCACCAAGGGCGCTTGAGCGCAGTTGCTGCGGAGCGCGCCGCGGTTCATGGTTCCCATCCATGAACGAACTTTCGCCCGTCTATCTTTCTGCGCTCGCCGTTCAGATCGGCGGCCTCAGCGCCTTTCTCGGCGGTTTCGCCGCGACCTTTCTCGGCACGCTGCTGGCGCTGGGGCTGAAGGGGCGGACCGCCTCGCTGTCGATCGGCTTCGCCGTGACGTCGGCGGTCGGGTTCATCGCGGCGGTTGTGGCTTCGACGGCGCTGGTGGCGCTTCTGCATCCCGATGCGCCGGACGCGGTGGCTGAGGCTTCGGCGGCCGGGCCGCGAGCGGTGATGGCGCTGACCTTCCTGCTGGGGCTCTATGCGCTGCTGCTGAGCCTGGGGCTGAGCGGGTGGTCGCGCTCGCGGGGGACGGGATTGACGACCAGCATCGCCGCCGGAATCGGCATTGTCGTGGTGACGACGATGCTGGTGGGGATCGGGTGAAGGCCGATCGTCAGCTGCCTTCCCGGCGCCAGGCGGCGACCCAGAGGCCGAGGGCGAGGATGACCGCCAGCAGCGGGTCGAGCAGGGTGGTGCGGCTGACCGAAAGCGTCGCGTAGTTCTGGCGGTCGACGAGACCGATCCAGCCGGAGCCGCCGGCGGCGCGGCCGGCGCGGACGCGGCGGGTGTTGGGCACGCCGTCTTCCAGCCACGACAGGCGGCCGCCCGAGGCCTCGGCCACGGGCTTGAGGATGTCGGCGGTGGCGCGCACGTCGCGGAATTCGCGCGGATTGAGCGCGCCCGAGGCGGCGACGGCGGCAAGGCCGCCCTCGGTCACGCGGTAGAGGCCGATCGCTTCGGCGTTCATCGTGC
>CAZBPO010000145.1:0-687 GCA_964493795.1 uncultured Flavobacteriaceae bacterium | reverse complement strand
CGGCCGGGCTCGGTTTCCTTGAGCGGGATCTCGACCGTGCTGCCGTCGGGGCGCGTGACGGTGGCGGTTCCGGCGGCCGCGCCCATGGTGCGGCGGGTGATCCTGAGGACGCCCGAGGCGATCTCGGCGGAGAGCTTTTCCTCGTCGAGATCGGGCTCTTTCATCAGCCAGTGGGCGAGGCGGCGGAGCAGTTCGGCCTGCGGGCCGCCGCCCTCATAGCCGCGCGCCCAGAGCCAGGCATGATCGGACAGCAGCAGCGCGATGCGGCCCTTGCCGACGCGGTTGAGCAGCAGCAGGGGCTTGTTGTCGGGCCCTTCCATCACCGTCTCGCCCTTGAGCGGATAGGCGTCGGCGACGCGCATCCAGCGGCCCCATGTGGCCTCGCGGTCGGCGGTGTTGGCGCCGGTGAGGCCGGCGGTGACGGGGTGGCGGAAGCCCGCCTCGGTGAGGCGCGGGCGGAACAGTTTTTCGGTGACCATCCCGTTGGGCGCGGCCGGCATGATGGCCCCGAGCGCGCTGTCGTAGATGGTGAAGGGCGAGGCGTAGTCGGGGCCGGACGCCACCATCAGCGCGCCGCCGCCTTCGACGTAGCGGGCGATGTTCTCGTAATAGTCGGGCGGCAGGACGCCGAGGCGCTGATAGCGGTCGAAGATGATGAGGTCGAACTCGCCGATCTTCTCTTCGAAC
>CAZBPO010000144.1:0-7670 GCA_964493795.1 uncultured Flavobacteriaceae bacterium | reverse complement strand
CTGTTCATCGGCCTCGACAACGACATCGACGGCATGGTGCACCTGTCGGATATCGACTGGAAGGTGCCCGGCGAGCAGGCGATCCAGAACTTCAAGAAGGGCGACCACGTGCGCGCCCAGGTTCTGGACGTCGACGTCGAGAAAGAGCGCATCTCGCTGGGCATCAAGCAGCTGGGTTCCGACCCGATCGCTTCGGTCGGCGGCGTCAAGAAGAACGACACCGTCACCGCCGAGGTCATCGCCGTGAACGATGGCGGCATCGAGGTGCAGGTGGGCGAAATGACGGCGTTCATCCGCCGCGCCGACCTGTCGCGCGACCGCTCCGAGCAGCGCCCCGAGCGCTTCGCCGTGGGCGACAAGGTGGATGCCCGCGTGACCGCGTTCGACAAGGCGAAGCGCCAGCTTTCGCTGTCGATCAAGGCCCGCGAGATCGCCGACGAGAAGGAAGCCGTGGCGCAGTACGGCTCGTCGAACTCGGGCGCGTCGCTGGGCGACATCCTGGGCGCGGCGCTGGCCAAGTCGCAGGGCAAGAAGGACGAAGACGAGGAGTAATCCTCGACCTCACCTGCTGAAAACCACGAACGGCGCGGGGGAAACCCCGCGCCGTTCGGCTTTCAGGGAACCGCCATTCACTCTGCCGCTCCCCGCCGCTGGCCAATCGCCTCAAACATGCCTAGATTTTTCGGCATTGGAGGCGGAATGAGCGCGGTTCTTGCCGATGTCCATGCGCTGGTAGAGCGCTGCACCAAGGTTGAAACGCCGGCCGGCATCGGCGGGGCGCTCTACGACGTGCTGAAGACCGTCGGCGCCAAATCCATGGTCCTCGCTGACCGCATGGGCGAAAAAGTCCGCCATTTCGCGCTGGAAGGCCCCGAGGGCTGGTACGACTATTACTTCAAGCACGACCTGAGACGCGGCAACCCGGTCTTCCGCAACCTCGCCAGACGCTCCGGCGGCTTCGTCTGGAGCGAGATCGACGACCGCTGCGCCGCCGACAAACGCTGGTTCGACGCGCTGGCCGAATTCGACATGCCCGACGGCATGTCGGTGCCCAGCCATGGCCCCGGCGGCCGCATGGGCTGGGTCAGCTTCACCGTCGAGCGCATCGACATGAACCCGCTGGAGCGCCAGGCGATTTCGCTGGCGAGTCTGGCGCTGCACGACAGGCTGCGCGTGCTGGCCGGCGATATCGCCAAGCCCGTTTCGCTGAGCGAACGCGAGCGCGACTGCCTCGGCTTCGTCGCGCAGGGCAAGTCGGACTGGGAAATTTCGGTGATCCTGTCGATCTCGCAATCGACGGTCCACACGCATGTCGAGAACGCCAAGCGCAAGCTTGAGGCGCGCACCCGCGCGCAGGCCGTGGCGCGCTTCATCTGCCAGGGCTTCGCGTGAGCCTTTCACGCCGCGCGGCGCTGGCCGCGCTGGGCGTCGCCGCTGTGTCGCCGCGCATCCTATTCGCCGCCCCGCGTCCCGACCTCTATGCCTGCGAGGGCTGCGACGCCGCGCTGGAGCGCGCGCCCGTCGCGCTGAGCGAGATGGCGGTCCTGGCGGACGACGACGAGCCCGGCGAGCGGTTGGTCCTGATGGGCACTGTCTATGCGGCGGCCGGCGGCGCACCGGTTCCGGGCGTCGTGATCTACGCTCACCACACCGATCATCAGGGGCTCTATTCCCGGGGAACCGCCGAATCGATCTGGAGCCGCCGCCACGGCCTGTTGCGCGGCTGGGCCCGGACGGACGATCTGGGGCGCTATTACTTCCGCACGATCAAGCCCGCGCCCTATCCCGACGGCACGATGCCCGCTCATGTGCACCTGTTCGTCGTCGAACCGGGCCACCCGCCCTATTACATCGACGACGTCGTGTTCGCGGGCGGTCATGGCGTCGACGACGCCTATCGCGCGAAATGCGACAATCGCGGCGGCAGCGGCATCGTAGAGATATGGCGCGATACGGCCGGCGTGCTGCACGCCCAGCGTGACATCAAGCTGGAAGAGCACGCCTGACCGGCCGGCCCGTCAGGGCTGGCGATAGGTGCGTTGCTGCAGGCTGGTGGCCAGCGCCGTGTTCTGGTCGATCACCATGAGCCTTTCCTGGCCGTTGCCGGAAGGCGAGTACAACGCCAGCGTAAAGCTCTTGTCGTCGATTCCGGTTACCTGCCAGGTGCCGCGGATGGAGGTCGTGACCGGCGTGCCATATTGCTGCACCGTTTGAGTGCCGGCGAAAGACCCGTCAGCGCGATAGGTGAAATCGTTGGTGATCTGCATGCCCTGGACCGCATAGGTGATTTTCCAGCGGCCTGTCTGATAGGCGGTGAATCTCTGGTCGAGCTCGGCCTGGCTTTCGCCGGCGGGGGGCGGAGCGGGTTGCGGCCCCGGATCGCCGCCGGGAACAAGTTGCGCCAGTGCGGCGCCGTGCAGCGCGGCGACGAAAACAGCCGTCGCCAGAAAATACTTATGCATGTGACCTCGTACGATTTTGTTCGCCACGGGATCCCGTGGCTCGGGTGGCAGGCGCTATGAACCGAAATGCCGGGGACGCCATGTTCACTCGCGCGTCCACACCGTGCCGTCGCCGTCCAGCATGGTGCCGTCGCCGCGCCGCTTGAGGTCGTGGACGCCCCCGCCCATCAGCTGGTCGGTGTTCACCTCGAGGAAGAACGAGGTTTCGGAGATCGAGTTCACCTTCCAGAACACGCCTTCGGCTGTCATCGGGCCGGGCAGGATGTTGCTGTCGCCCGCCACCTTGATCGCGGCGGTGCGGTTTTTGTCGAACCGGATGTGCAACCGGCGGCTGCCGATGGCGTCGGGCTTGGAAAAGCTCCAGGTCCCCAGAAGGAAAGCTTCGGTCGCGGCGTCCATCGCGCGGGCGCGGTCATTGGCGGTGTCGGCGCTGGCGGGCGCGGCGAGGAACGCGCCGGCCAACGCCAGCGTGAAGAGGGTGCGGCGCGAGAGCGAAAGCATCACTCGGTCCTGTAGGCGTTTTCCTGGGTGTTCTGGCTGAACAGCGTGTTCCGATCGACCACCTGGAGCGTGTCGGTGGAGGTGCCGCTGCCGACGAGCATCACGGTCAGGTTGAACGACTTGTCGTCGATTCCGGAAACTTTCCAGGTGCCTTTGATCGTATAGCGCATCTCGCCGTACTGGCGGACGATCTGGGTGCCGACCAGCGAACCGTCGGGGCGATACACGATGTCATTCGTGTACTGCATGCCCATCACGTTGTAGTTGATGACCCAGCGTCCCGCGAGAAGGTCGGAATATTGCTTGTCGAGATCGCGCTGGGTGTTGCCGGGCCCGGGCGGCGGCGGCGCGCCTTCGCCGCCTGGCACCAGCTGCGCTGCGGCTGAGCCGACGAAGAGCGCCGCAGCGGCGGCGGCGAGCGTGATCCTGCGCAACATGTAGCCCTCATCGGCTGGCGAGGGCGGCATTTGACAGAGCGGCCGCGTGGCCCGCCATCGTCCAAACAGGCGAGGCCGTTCAGGAAGGGTTGGGGGCGAGGCGCAGGGCGCGGGCCGGCGCGGCGGCCGGATCGGGCGAGGGGACATCGACGCCCATGGCGCGCAGTTCCTTGCGCGCGCCCCGGATCTCGTCGAAGCGGACGACGCCGGTCGCCAGCGTTTTCTCGAACCACAGCTTCGCGCCGGGTAGGTCGCCCGCGAACAACCGGGCCATCCCGGCGTAGAAATAGCCTTCCGACTCGTTCTCGGCCGGCAGATGGATGCCGGTGCGGATCGAGATGTCGACCATCTCGGCCTCGCTCACCTCGCCCAGGAAGAAGGCGGGAAAGACGCCCGGATTGGTGGCGCGGTCCAGCGTCGCCGCCTGGCGGCGCAGTTCGCCCGTCGCGTCCGGATCGCCGGCCCGCACCATGGCCAGATAGAGAAAGGCGGCTTTCAGGCCTTCAGGCTTGCCGTCGAGCGCGCGCTTCAGGTCTGACGCCGCTTCGCCGTAGCGCGCCGTGAAATAGCGCACGTAACCGCGTCCGCTATAGGCCCGCTGGTCGTCCGGGTTCAGGGCGATGGCGCGCGAGAAATCCCGCTCCGCCGCATCGAACCGCTCAAGCACCGCCCCCGCCGAGCCGCGCAGCCGCCACGCCTCGGCGTCGTCCGCGTCGGCGGCGATGATCGCCGCGAAATCGTCGAACGCGCCGGCATAGTCGCCGCCCAGGAATTTCAGGCGTCCGCGCGCCCGAAAGGCGAACGCGGGCGCAAGGCCAAGCTCGACGGCGTTGTCGAAATCGCGCGCCGCCTCGGCCGCGCGGCCGGATTCCTCGTGGGCGAAGCCGCGATAATACCACGCGTCGGCATAGGCCGGATCGATCGCGATGGCGGCGTCGGCGTCGGCGATGGCGGCGTCGAAATTCTGCGCGCGCAGATTGCCGGCCGAACGGATGGCGAGGCCCTGCTTGCGTTCGCCGCCCTTGGCGATGCATGCGTCGGCCGCCGCGACGATCTCGGCGCCCGAGGCGTCTGTCGGGATCAGCAGGCCCGCGCCGTAGCACGGATTGACGTATTCGGTCGTCGTGCAGGCGGCGAGCCCGAGCGAAAGCGAGGCGGCGAAAAGAGCGGCGCGCATGAGACCGAAACATCCGCGAACAGGGAATCGCGCCGTCTTTCGCACCCCCCGCCGGCCCTCGCAAGAGCGAAAAATCCTTGGCCGTAAACGACTTAACATGCAGACCCGCTTGACGAATGGCGGCCGCGCAGGCAGCTTCGTGCCACAGACGGCTCAAGAAAGGCCGGGAATTCCGGGCATACAGGGGGTGGTCCGGGCATGATCAAATCTGAACTCGTGGCCCGCATCGCCGAGGCCTATCCGCATCTGATGCATAAGGACGCCGAGCGCATCGTCTCGACGGTGTTCGACGAAATCGCCAAGGCGCTTTCGGCGGGCGACCGGGTCGAGCTGCGTGGCTTCGGCGCCTTTTCCGTCAAGGCGCGCCCGGCCCGCACCGGCCGTAATCCGCGCACCGGCGAGAGCGTCGCGGTCGATGAAAAGCGCGTCCCCTATTTCAAGACCGGCAAGGAACTGCGCGAGAAACTGAACGGCGCCGCCGACAGCGAAGCGTGATGCGGCCGCTCGGCCTCATCGCCTTCGTCCTGCTCGCCGCGCTGGCCGCATGGTTCGCGGTCGCCAACCGCAACGCCGTCCTGTTCAGCCTCGACGCTACCCGCCCGGGCGGCGCGGGTTCGTCCGTCGAGGTGCCGCTTTTCGTCGTCTTGCTGCTGGGCGTGCTGGCCGGGCTTGTCGTCGGGGCGCTCTATATGGCGGCCGGGCAGCTGCGCCTGCGCCGTGATCTCAAGGCCGAGCGGGCGCGGGCCGAGCGATTGCAGCGCCTGCTTTCGGAAGAAACGCTGCGCGGTCTGCCCAAGCCCTGATTTCAGACCTTCTCGAACTTCAGGTTGAAATTGCCTGACGGCTTTCCGGCGGCCCTCAACAGGTCGGGCGCGGCTTTCATCGCCTTGGTGAACAGCCGCTCGACGTTCATGTCCGACACGTCCAGCCCGGGCACGTCGTCAGACGTCGCGCGGTATTTCTGGCTGAGGCGGTCGAAGGCGACGGCGACACGGTGCTCGGTCATGGGGCGTTCCTGCGGCTGGTTGCGCCTTATCTGGCGTCGTGCGGGCGTCAGGTAAAGGTCGGACGTCGGCCTCATCTGAACGGCCGATTGTGCGGTCTCCGCCAGCCGTTAGCCTGCCCATCGTATCGGGCGTGGTCTGCGGGGGCGGTGCGCGAGGGAGTTTGCGATGAAAAGACTGATTTTGGGGGCCGCGCTGGCCTTCGCCGCCGGCGGGACGGCACTGGCCGAATGCGAATATCAGGGACAGATGTACCCGCAGGGCGAAACGGTCTGTGCGGCCGGCGGCTGGCTGCAGGAATGCACGGCGGCGGGCTATTGGAAGGCCATCGGTCATTGCCGGGCGGCCGATGGCGGCGATCCGACCAGGTACACCCGGGCGAGCGAGCCCGAGCCCGGCGTCACCCCGCCGCCTGAATCCGAGCCTGAAAAGACCGACTGAGACGGCCGCCGGGCGGTTTGGGCGGGTTCCTGACGGGCGCGTTTTGCTGTAGAGCGCGGGCCTATGACGGCCCCGATCAATCCCATCTATGTGGCGCTCGACACGCCGGACCTCGGTATCGCCGGGGGGCTCGCCGAGGCCGTGCGCCCGCACGCCGGCGGCCTGAAGATCGGGCTGGAATTCGTGTCCGCCAACGGCCCTGAGGGCATTCGCGCCATCGTCGCGCTGGGTCTGCCGGTTTTCCTTGACGTCAAGCTGCACGACATCCCCACCACGGTGGCCGGCGCGGTGCGCGCGCTGGCCGGCCTGGGCGTGGCGATCATCAACATCCACGCCTCGGGCGGAACGGCGATGATGCGGGCGGCGAAGGAAGCCGCCGGCGGCAAGGCGAAGATCATCGCCGTCACCATCCTGACCTCGCTGGATGACGCCGACATGACCGCCATCGGCTACGCAGGCGATGCGGCGGCGCAGGCCGTGCGTCTGGCCCGTCTGGCGGAAGCGGCCGGCCTCGACGGCGTGGTGTGCAGCGCTCACGACCTCGCCGCGGTGCGCGCCGCGTGCGGCCCCGACTTCCTGACCGTCGTGCCGGGCAGCCGCCCGGCCGGATCCGATCTCAACGACCAGAAGCGGTTCATGACGCCGGAAGCGGCGCGCGCCGCTGGCGCTGACATCCTGGTCCTCGGCCGCCCCGTCACCCATGCCGCCGATCCGCGCGAGGCGTGCCGGCAGGTCGCGGCCTCGCTGGGCC
This sequence comes from uncultured Flavobacteriaceae bacterium, assembly GCA_964493795.1. Classification (GTDB taxonomy): domain Bacteria; phylum Pseudomonadota; class Alphaproteobacteria; order Micropepsales; family Micropepsaceae; genus JADZAI01. Next base: position 897 of record CAZBPO010000144.1, on the reverse strand, counting down.
TCGCGTGACGGCCTTCATCAAGATCTGCGGCCTGAACAGCGCCGCCGCCGTCGAGGCCGCGCGCGCGGCCGGCGCCACGCATGCCGGCTTCATGATCTTCGAGAAAAGCCCACGCCACGTCTCGCTGGACGCCGCCCGCGCGCTGGGCGGCCAGACGGGCGTCATGCGCCGGGTCGCCGTGATGGTCGATCCCGGCGATGCGCTGGTCGATGCGGTCGTCGCGGCGCTGAACCCTCATATGTTGCAGCTGCATGGCCGCGAAACGCCCGAACGCGTGGCTGAGGTGAAGACCCGCACGGGGCTTCAGATCATCAAGGCGCTGCCGGTTGCGGCGACGGCGGATGTCGCGGCGTCCGCCGTCTATGGCGCGGCCGATCTTTTCCTTTTCGACGCCAAGCCGCCCGGCGACGCCGACCGGCCCGGCGGCCATGGCGTGACCTTCGACTGGTCGGTGCTGAGCGGCGCGGCGCTGCCGCCGGGCTGGATGCTGTCGGGCGGATTGAGCGCCGCCAATGTCGCCGAGGCGATCCGCGCGACGCGCGCGCCGGGCGTCGATGTATCATCGGGCGTTGAGGATGCGCCGGGCGTGAAGAGCCCGCAGCGTATCGCCGCCTTCACGGCCGCCGCGCGCGCCGCCTATGGATTACCCGCACTGGATACCGCCGCATGAACGCGCCCAATTCCTTCCGGCAGGGGCCGGACGCCAACGGCCATTTCGGCGCTTACGGCGGACGCTATGTCGCCGAAACGCTGATGCCGCTGATCCTCGATCTGGAGACCGCCTACGAGAAGGCGAAGAAGGATCAGAGTTTCATCGACGAGATGAAGTATTACCTAGAATACTATGTCGGCCGGCCCAGCCCGCTCTATTTCGCCGAGCGGCTGACGACGCATCTC
>CAZBPO010000143.1:0-7726 GCA_964493795.1 uncultured Flavobacteriaceae bacterium | reverse complement strand
CAGGAACAGGCGATGAAGCTGGCGATCGTCGCGGCGAAATACACGGACGCCGAAGCGAACGAGCTGCGCAAGGCGATGGCGACATTCCGCAATGTCGGCACCATCCATCTGCACGAGAAGCGGTTCGTGGGGACGATGGTCGAACGCGGCTATGACCCCGTCTTCGCGCAGAGCTGCTTCGAGCAGATCAAGGGCTTCGGCAGCTACGGCTTTCCCGAAAGCCACGCGGCGGCGTTCGCGCAGCTCGCCTATATCTCGGCCTTTCTGAAGCGGCATCACCCGGCCGCCTTCGCCTGCGCGCTGTTGAATTCGCAGCCCATGGGCTTTTACGCGCCGGCGCAGATCGTGCGCGATGCGCGCGAGCATGGCGTCGAGGTGCGGCCGGCCGATCTTTCTTGGAGCTGCTGGGACAATACGCTGGAAGCGGCGGCGGGCGGACTGCCGGCGTTACGCCTCGGCCTGCGGCAGATCGACGGGTTCAGCGAAGCCTGGGCCGGGAAGCTGGTCGCGGCGCGAGGCGCGGGCTTCGCCGGCCTCGAAGAAGCGATGCGGCGCGCCGGCCTGCCGGGACGCGCGATGCGTCTTCTGGCCGACGCCGACGCCTTCCGTTCGCTGGGCGCGGATCGGCGCGAGGCGCTGTGGGCGGTGCGCCGCCTGCCCGACGACGACGCGCTGCCGCTGTTCGCCGCCGCCGCCGCGCCGGAGCTGGGCGCGGAAGCGGACGCCCGCCTGCCTGTCATGCCCCTGGCCGAGCATATCGTCGCGGACTATCAGGCGACCCGGCTTTCGCTGAAGGGGCATCCGCTGGAGATGCTGCGGGCGCGGCTGCGGCGCGAGGGCGTTCTCGATTGCGCTGCGGCGACGGCGCTGAAAGACGGGGCGACGGCCCGGGTGGCTGGCCTTGTTCTGGTGCGCCAGAGGCCGGGCACGGGCAACGCCATCTTCATCACGCTGGAGGACGAAAGCGGGATCGTGAACGTGGTGCTGTGGGCCAGCCAGTTCGAACGCTTCCGCCGCGCCGTGATGACCTCGCGGCTGATGATCGTTTCGGGCCGCATCCAGCGCAGCAAGGAGGGCGTCGTCCATCTGATGGCCGAACATATCGACGAGGCGAACATGGCGCTGGACGCCTTGTCGGACGCGCATCTGACGCAGATCGCGTTGACGCCGGCGGACGAGTTTGCGCATCCGCCGACGCCGCGCGGCCGCCATCCGCGCGACGCCCGTATCGTGGTGAAATCGCGCGACTTCCATTGAGCCCGCCAAGCGCGCATGTCGGCGGCGCGGTCGTCAGGACGTCGCGAAATGCGGAATGAGATGGCGGCCGGTGAGCGCGATGCTGTCCAGCACCGCATCGTGCGGAATGGCCCCGAACTGCATGAGGCACATCATCCGATCGGTTCCGATCGTCTTGTAGGCTTCGAGCTTGGCGCGGCAGTGATCGGGGTCGCCGATGACGACGGAATCGAGCGCCTCGAGAACCTCATGCGCCTCTTCCCTGGATACGGTTTCGCCGCGCGCCATGAGCTTGAGCAGACGCAGGACCGGCAATTCGTCGGGCGCGATCTCGAGGCTGGTGGAATCATCACCCGTCAACGCTGCGGTATCGCGAGCGGAATTGGGATGAAGCCCGGCGCGGATGGTATCGTACCAGACCGCGCGCGGCACTTTGAAAACGATGGGCGCGGAATGGACATACCACAGCGCCGCCAGAGCCGCGCCGTTGCGGATGGCGTCATCACGGGTGTTGGCGACGTGGACGAATGTGAAGATGCCTTTTCCGGGGTTGATCGCCTTGCCGACGGGGTCGGCGGCGGCGAGGCCTTTGCTGTGTTCGTCGAGCATCTGGCCCATGAAGGCGACCGGGCTGAGCAGCGTGGTTCCGAGGCATCCGACGCCCATTTCACCGGCCATGCGGAAGGATTCCGGGCTGCCGCAGGTCTGCCACAGGCGGGGATGCGGCTTTTGGAGCGGTCTGGGCACGCATTCACGTTCCGGAATCGTGAAGTCCTCGCTGGACCAGGCAAGCCGGTCTTCGGTCCAGAAGCGGGAAATGATGGAAAAAGCCTCGCGCACCTGCCCCCGCGCCCGTTCAGGATCGACGCCGAACGTCTCCCATTCCTTGCCGCCGGACTTGGCGAGGCCGAGTTCGAGGCGGCCGCCGCTGAGGATGTCGAGCGTCGCGGCCGCCTCGGCCACGCGATAGGGATTATTGATGCGGAAAGGAGCCAGAACGCCGGCATGACCTATGTGAATTCGGCGCGTCCGCATCGCGATCGCCGCCAGCATCACGGCCGGCGCGGAGGAATACGAGAAGGCGGGGGCGCTGTGATGTTCGACCTCCCACCAGACGTCGAAACCGGCCCGGTCGGCGGCCTCGGCCTGCTCGATGGTCTCGCGGAACAACGAGGCCTCGTGATCGGCGGGCCAGGGCTCGGCGCGCTGGATTTCGCAGAATATGTCGAATTTCATGACGGGCTCCGGCTTACTTCATAACAAGCGTTATAATTTCTGGCGCGATCGGGCCCCGGCCTGCGACATGGCGGCCGCTAGAGGACGGCGATCGGGTTGACGGGCGAGCCGGTGCCGCGCTCGATCCGCAGGGGCGCGACCGTCATGAGGAAGGTCCAGCGCCGTTCGGCGGCGCACGCCGTCGCCAGGTCTTCCAGCCACAGATTGTCGAGCAGGTGCAGCCCCATGGCGACCAGCGCGCACATGTGGATCGGCACGGGCCAGGCGTCGTAACGCGCGCCGCCGGGCAAGGGATCGTGGACGCCGTCGCCGCCCAGGACAGAGACGCGGCGGTCATGCAGCCACTCGGCGCAGGCCGGATGCAGGCCGGCCAGACGCTGGCCGTCGGGCGTCGTCGTGGCGACCGCCGTGCGCCGGGCGTCGCGGCCGGTCCGCACGAGCACGATATCGCCCGGCGCGATCGCGATGCCCTGGGCGGCGGCGGCGGCGTCGAGATCGGCCGGCGTGATCTCCGGCCCCGGATCGAGGAAGGCGACGCCGGCGGCACGCGGCAGGTCGAGCAGCACGCCGCGCCCGACGATGCCGTCACGCGCCGCCATGATGGAGTTGCGCCGCGCCCCGGTGCTCTTCACCTCGGTCGCGGGCCAGCCGTTATACATGCGGCCCTCGACGAAGACGTGGCACAGCGCGTCGATATGGCTTGAGGCCATGCCGTGAAAGGCGATGCCGATATAGTCCATCGCGGTTTCGAGCCCGTTTCCGCCCGGCACGCACGGGTCGTCGCCCGCCACCACCATGTGATGCTGCGCCGGGAACGGGTTTTCGGGATGCGGGTGAACCGGAAAATCGCGCGCGCAGCTGACGGTGCGGCCCGAGCGGACGGCCTTCGCCGCCTCGGCCACGACGGCGGGCGTCAGATAATTGAGCGTGCCCCGCTCGTCTTCGTCGCCCCAGCGGCCCCAGTTCTTGACGCGGGCGAACAGCGCGGCGACGTCCTGTCCGGTCCAGGCTTCCGGCGCGGTCATTGCGGCGTCCCCAGCGCTTCGTTGGCGCGCGAATGGCGGATGCCGGGCTGAAGCTCGATCAGTTCGATGAGCGTGCCGTCGGGATCGCGGGCGCAGACGCAGCCGACGACGCCGAGCGATTCCGGCTTCGGCTCGACGAAAGCGAAGGTCGGCACGCCGCGGCGGGCGAGATCCTGGGCGCAGGCGCGCACATTCGCGACCCGGAAGGCGATGATGCGCGGCGGCGTTTCGCCGGCGGGCGGCGGCGGCACGCGCGGCGTCACCCATTCGATGATGTCGAGCATCGGCCCGTGCGGGTCCGACGGCAGGTTCATCAGCACGCCCCGGCCCTTGGGTGCGGTGAGACCGAACAGCGGTCCGATGAAATCGGGCCAGTCGACATCGCGGCGGTCGTTCAGCACCTCAAAGCCGAGCGCCCGGTAGAACGCGACCGTGCGGTCGAGATCGGTCGCGTTGATGACCGTGTGATACAGCCGTTCGATATGCCAGTCCGCCATGGCGCGCCCGTTCAGAACCTGGCGCCGAGGCGGACGCCCCAGGTGCGCGGTGGATAATAGGTGAAGTTGTCGATGCCGAAGCCAAGACCGATGGTCGCCGACTGAAGCCCGTCATTGGAGATGACGTCGACATCGCCGACATTGCGCACGAAGGCCGAAAGGCTCCAGCGTTCGGACGGGTCGGTCCAGGCGATGTTGAGATCGACCAGTGAGTAGGCCTTCTGCCGCTCGTAGGGCGAGTTGGCCGAAAGGAAGTAGAGGTCGCCGGACCAGAAGATGTCGGCGCGTGGCGTGATGACCCCGAACGAGGTCTCGATCCGGTACTCGGTGCCCAGCGAGAAGGTGTATTCGGGCGTCTGCACCAGACGGTGGCCGGCGAAATCGGCCGGGACGCCCAGGCGATTGTCGATGGTGACATACTCGTCGTACTTCGCCTCCATCAGCGACAACGCGGCGTTCACGCGCAGCGCATCGGTGAGGAAGACCACCGCCTCGGCCTCGAAACCCGTGACATAGGCCTTGCCGGCATTGTCGATGCGCGAGCCGGTGATGTCCTGAACGAAGACCTGCATGTCCTCGATATCCGTGTGGAAGACGGCCGCGTTGAGCAGGACCGAGCCGTTGGCCAGGACCGACTTCACGCCCGCTTCATAGCTCGTCACCGTTTCCGGGCCGTAGATTCCGGGGAAATTGCCGACCAGTTCGCCGCCCGCGAGATACCCCGTGGCGACGCTGGCATAGACCATCACGTCGTCGCTGGCCTGCCAGGCGAGACCGACCTTGCCGGTCAGCTTGCTCCAGTCGGGCTCGACCGACTTGGACAGCGGCAAGGTGAAGCCGTAGTCCGGGATGTGATAGTTGAGGAAATCGTCCACCTTCTTGGTGTCGGCCGTGTAGCGAAGCCCGAGCGTGAGGGTGAGCGGAATCGCGGCGGAGGTTTTCGCCAGGTCATAGTCGAGCTGGCCGAACACGGCCCATGACGTGGTTTCGATGTCGCCGCCATTGGTGAAGACGAAGCCCGTGCCGAACGGCGCGTTCAGGCCCGTATCGACGAACTGGAAGCCCTGATTGACGCGTTCGTTGAAGTAGAACGCGCCGACGATCCAGCGCAGGGCGCGGTCGTCGCCGGAGGTGAGGCGGATTTCCTGCGAGAATTGCTCGGTATCCATCGTCCAGTAGTTGAGACGGGCGATATCGAGGCTGGTGCTGTCGGCGTCGTTGGTCTGGAACCACGAGCCCGTGGTGTAGGCGGTGATCGAGGTGAGCGTGACGCCGCCCAGATCCCAGTTCAGGGTCGCCGAATAGAAGTCGTTCTGCTGATCGAAGGTTTCGGGCCAGCCGGCCGATGTACGGCGCGGATCGGGATCGTAGGTCTGGCCGACGAAACGCGCCCGGGCGGCGGGCGGCGCGGCGCCCCAGGCCAGTTTGGTGGCCACGGGCGCGCGATTGGCGTTGGTGGTGGCCGAAAGCAGCAGTTCGACGTCTTCGGAGAAGCGGAAGAGAAGCTGGCCGCGCAGCAGATGGAAATCGAGCGCATCGCCGTCATGGGTGGCGCCGGGAAGCGTGGAGTCGTTCTTCTGATAGGCGTCATGCTGGGCATAGACGCCCGTAAGACGCGCATAGACCTGAACGCGGCTATCCGGCGCGGTGAGCGGCAGGTTGGCCCAGGCGCGCCCGGTGAAGGCCCCATATCCGCCCAGCATCACATCGGCATAGGCGGCGAGATCGCCGTCGGGGCGATTGGTGATGACGTTGACGGAGCCGCCGATCGAGTTACGGCCATAGAGCGTGCCCTGCGGCCCGCGCAGCACCTCGATCCGGGCGATGTCGAAGAATTCGGGATCGACGGCGGTCGAGCGCGCCATGTAAACGCCATCGACATTGTAGGCGACCGGGGAATCGCCGCCGCTGGTGGTGTTCTGGCTGGAGAGGCCCCGCAAGGTGATCACGTGCTCGCCGCCGGTGACGCCCGCGCCGAAGCGCAGCGAGGGGACGCGGGTGCCGAGATCGTCGAACCCGACGATCGCCTGCGCGTCGAGACGGTCGCCGGCGATGGCGCTGACCGCCACCGGCACGCGCTGGACATTCTCCTTGCGCCGCTGGGCGGTGACGACGACCTCTTCCCCGGCGGCCCGGCCGGCGGCCGGCTGATCGGGCGGCGGCGCGTCCTGCGCCTCGGCGACGGCCCCGGCCATGAAGGCGACGAAGGCGGCGTGTCCCATGCACGTCATACGCAGCTTACGGGGCATCTTTGGCCCTCCTTCCCTCGTCCGCCGGTTCTTGCGCCGGCGGCGTCTGCGGGACGGCCTGTCCGTGCGGCCGTCTCCTCCCGAGGAAACCATAACACTCGTTCGGATTTATGAAAGGCGTTTCCATAACGCGTGTTAGAATGTCGCAGAGGCAGACCCTCACCGGCGCCGTTTGACAAACATCCCGGCCGGCCATAGCCCGTAACAAGCGTTTTGAATCAGGGCGTTGCAGCGGCACATGGCGAAGCATGCGGACCACGAGAAAAGGCGGGCCGCCTTCGCGGCGGCGGCTTTCGACATTCTGGCGCGCGAGGGTCTGACCGGCCTGACGGTCAGGAAGGTCGCCAAGGCCGCCGGCTATACGACCGGCGCGCTCGTCCACTATTACCCTGCGAAAAGCGGCCTGGTGCTGGCGGCGTCAGAACACGCGGCCCATGTCGTGCGCCCGCGCATGGAGCGGGAAGAAGAAGTTTTCCCCGGGCTGGAAGGCGTGCGGCAGGTGATCTACGAGGCGCTGCCGCGCACGTCTCAGGCGCGGCGCTTGTGGAGCGTCTGGCTGGTCTTCTGGGATCAGGGCCGCAGCGACCCCGAGATCGGGCGGCTGGCGCAGGAGCGCTATAGCGAGTGGCATGGCCGGCTGACGCGGCTGTTCCGGCGCGCGCAGGCGGCGGGCGACATCGCCGCCGAACTGGACGCGGCAACATTGGCCCGCACAGCGACGGTGCTTGTCGACGGGATCGCGATCCAGACCCTGCGATCTGGCATGCGCCTGAGCGCGGCGCATCAGACCGAGATGGTCGATATCTGGCTGAACGCGCTGCGCGGGCGCTGAGCGCGCGCCCGCACCAACGCCGGATCAGCCGGCGGCAGCCTTGAGGCGCGGCTGAGGCTGCGATGCGCCTTCGACGATGCGTTCATAGGCCGGCAGCGTGAGGAACTCGACGAGGTCGGGCGCGAGGACCATGCCGGCGAACAGCTCGGCCGCTTCGTCGAGGCGCGGCGACGGCGCATCGCGCCGCAGCGCGGCCATCTCGTCGGCCAGCAGGCGGTCGAACAGGCCCGCCGTGACGACGCGGCCATCGTCGAGCGCCGCGCCCAGGCGAATCCACTGCCACAACTGGGTGCGCGAGATTTCGGCGGTGGCCGCGTCTTCCATCAGATTGTAGAGCGGCACCGCGCCGCGGCCTTCCAGCCAGGCCTCGGTATAGCGCACGCCGACGCGGATATTTTCACGCAGCCCTTCCTCGGTGCGGGCCCCCTCGTGGACCGCAAGCATCTGCGCCTGGGTGACGTCATCGGCTTCCAGCGCGCGGGCGAGCTGGTTCGGCGTCGGCATTACGCGGTCGAACACCTCCATCGCCACAGGCACCAGATCGGGATGGGCGACCCAGGTGCCGTCATGCCCTTCGCGGGCCTCGCGTTCCTTGTCGGCGCGGACGCGGGCGAAGGCGGCGTCGTTGGCGGCCGGATCGCCCTTGACGGG
>CAZBPO010000142.1:5721-7810 GCA_964493795.1 uncultured Flavobacteriaceae bacterium | reverse complement strand
GGGCGATGGTCGAGACGCGCGGCGAGACCGACGAGATCGAGGAGCCGCTCGGCCTCTTTCGCCGCCGCCGCCTTTCCGACCCCTGCGATGCGCTGGGGCATCATCACGTTCTCGAGCGCCGAAAACTCCGGCAGCAGGTGGTGAAACTGATAGACGAAGCCGAGCGCATGGCGGCGGATGCGGGTGCGTTCGCGCTCTGACAGGCCCGAAGCCGGACGCCCCGCAATCACCACCTCGCCCGAGGTCGGCCGCTCAAGCAGCCCCGCGATGTGAAGCAGCGACGACTTGCCCGCGCCCGACGGGCCGACGAGCGTGACGATCTCGCCGCGCCGGATGACCGCGCTGGCGCCCTTGAAGACTTCCAGAACGCCGTTCGCCTGAGGGAACGAGCGGACCAGATTGCGAAGTTCGAGGACCGGGGGCGCGTCACTCATAGCGAAGCGCCTCCACCGGATCGAGCCGCGCCGCGCGCCAGGCGGGATAGAGGGTCGCCAGGAACGACAGCCCAAGCGCGAGGCCGCCGATCAGCAGCACGTCGCTGGTCTGGACCACGGCGGGCAAGCGGCTGAGGAAATAGATCAACGGGTCGAACAGCTGCACGCCGAGCAGCCCCGACAGAAACTGACGGATATTCTCGACGTTGAGGGCGAACAGAAGGCCCAGCCCCACCCCCGCCAGCGTGCCGATGACGCCGATGGAGGCCCCGGCGATGAGGAACACGCGCATGACCGTGCCGCGCGTCGCGCCCATCGTGCGCAGGATCGCGATGTCGCGCCCCTTGTCCTTCACCAGCATGATCATGCCGGAGATGATGTTGAGCGACGCCACCAGAATGATGAGGGTGAGGATCAGGAACATCACCGTCCGCTCGACCTGGATGGCGTTGAAGAACGAGGCGTTCGTCGTCTGCCAGGTGGTGACCCGCGCGCCGGGCACCGCGCGGCGGATGGGCGTGACCCAGTCCTCGACGCGTTCGGGCGTTTCGACCATCGTCTCGATGCCGGTGGCCTCACCTTCCTTGCGGAAATAGAGCTGAGCCTGATCGAACGGCATGAAGATGATCAGCTGGTCGTATTCCGACATGCCGATGGTGAAGGTGCCGACCACGTCATACGTCTTGCGGCGGGTGGTCGGGCCGACCGCCGTGACCGGACCCTCTGCGCCGATGAGGGTGAGGCGCGCACCCGGCATGAGCGCGCCGCTGCGATCGCGCAGGCCCATCTGATCGGCGAGGCGCGAGCCGATGATGATGGAATTGCCGCCCTGAAACGCATCAAGCGAACCGGGCGTGAGCGTGTTGGAGACGACGCTGAGCGTCGCGAGGTCGGCCCGCCGGATGCCGCGCACCATCGCCCCGGTCGTCACGCTGCCTTCCTGGCCGCGCACCATCACCTGTCCATCGACCAGCGGCACCGCGCGGGTGACGCCGGGTACGGCCCTGATCGCCGCCGCCTCGGCGTCGAAATCAGGCATCGGGCCGGCGATCGACTGAACGACGACATGGCCGTTGAGGCCGAGGATCTTGGACAGCAGCTCGATGCGGAAGCCGTTCATCACCGACATCACGATGATCAGCGTCGCGACCCCCAGCATGATGCCCAGAAACGAGATAATCGAGATGACGGAGACCGTCCGCTCTTTCTTGCGGGCGCGCAGATAGCGCCCGGCCAGAGCCCATTCGATGGCGGCGAAGGGGCGCGTTCCCATCAGGCCGGCGTGCCCGCGAAGCGCGCGATCGCCGCGTCGAGCGCCAGCGTCTCGCGCGCGCCGGTGCGGCGGTTCTTCACCTCGACTTCGCCATTGGCGATCCCTTTCGGGCCGACGATGACCTGCCAGGGCAGGCCGATCAGGTCCATCGAGGCGAACTTTGTGCCGGCGCGCTCTTCGGTGTCGTCATAAAGGACATCGCGGCCGGCGGCGGTGAGCGCGGCGTAGATCTTCGCGCAGGCGGCGTCGGTGGCGGCGTCGCCCGACTTGAGGTTGATGAGGCCGAGATCGAACGGCGCGACGCTTTCGGGCCAGACGATGCCGCCGTCGTCGTGGCTGGCCTCGATGATCGCGCCCATTAGACGCGAAACGCCGATGCCGT
>CAZBPO010000142.1:0-5711 GCA_964493795.1 uncultured Flavobacteriaceae bacterium | reverse complement strand
TTCGATGCCACGGGCGGTGACGCGCTTGTCTTCGGGCAGCGCCTCGAAGGCCGCCGCGTCGTGCATTTCTTCGGTGGCGGCGTAGAGCGACGTGCGCTGGCCCACGACGCCCTCCAGATCGCCCTCATAGTCGAAATCGGCGTCGGGCACGGGCATCTCGATGAGATCACGGTGGCAGAAGACCTGGCTCTCGCCCGTGTCGGCGAGCACGATGAACTCGTGGCTGAGATCGCCGCCGATAGGGCCTGTGTCGGCGCGCATCGGCACGGCCTGAAGCCCCATGCGCGCGAAGGTGCGCAGATAGGCGATGAACATCTTGCGATACGCGGTGCGCGCGCGTTCCGGATCGAGGTCGAACGAATAGGCGTCCTTCATCAGGAACTCGCGGCCGCGCATGACGCCGAAGCGAGGGCGCACCTCGTCGCGGAACTTCCACTGGATATGGTAGAGGTTGAGCGGCAGCTGGCGGTAGCTCTTCACCGAACCGCGGAAGATGTCGGTGATCATCTCCTCGTTGGTCGGGCCGTAGAGCATCTCGCGGTCGTGGCGGTCGGTGATCCGCAGCATCTCGGCGCCATAGGCTTCATAGCGGCCGCTTTCGCGCCACAGATCGGCCGACTGGAGCGTAGGCATCAGCACCTCGATCGCGCCGGCGCGGTTCTGTTCCTCGCGCACGATGTTCTCGATCTTGGCCAGCACCCGCTTGCCCAGCGGCAGCCACGAATAGATGCCGGCCGATTGCTGGCGGATCATGCCGGCGCGCAGCATGAGACGGTGCGAGACGATCTGGGCCTCGGCGGGCGTCTCCTTCATCAGAGGCATGAAAAAACGCGACACGCGCATCGAGGCTGCTCCGGCGGGAATCATGGACGCGGCGGACTGCCGCGGGGCGGGTCTTTTAGGTCAGCGGACGGCGGCTGACAAATCAGCGTTTGCCGGGTTTGTGAGGCTTTTCAGGGGCAGCCCGCAGGATCGCCTCGAGGTCGGGCGTTTGCCAGTCCGGACCATCCACCGCGGCGAGTTCATCGAGCGTGGGGTTCGAGAGGGCCGGCCGGAGCGGCGTCAGGCCTCTGAGCGGCTTTTGCGCGGCATACCAGCGGGCCTTCGCCCCGTCCTCGTTGCAGCGGGCCAGTTCCCCCCCTTCCGCGCCCCAGCGCCGTTCAGGACAGTGATAGGGGTCGAAAGACAGATCGGACATCCGCCGCAGCATGTCGCGCATCGTAAGGATCACGCGCTGGCGATCGCTGCCGAGATAGGCCGCGTCACAGGCCGCCGTCACTTCGTCGAAGGCGCGCTGGAGGTCGGCGCGCGGGGTCTTGCCGTCATAGGCGACGGCGGCGTCGCCGGCGCTGTAGAGCCCGACCTGACGGGCCAGCGCGTCGGCGAGACGCTGCATATGGCCGCGCAGTCGGCGGTCACGGCCGGGCGTGGAGTAGGCCAGCCAGACGAAGACCTCTTCCTCGGTCACCCCTTCCAGCCTTCCGGGACGGGGCTGACGCCAGAACTCGCGCCGGTCGGCTTCCTCGACCATCGCCGCGCGATCGCGCAGGCCGTCGCAAAGCCCTTCCAGACCAAAGCGGAACTCGGCCACGAGATCATAGACCAGCGGCCCGTTCGACAGCCGGCGGCGCGTGAACTCGACGAAATCGACGTTCCGCCCGCCGTCCGAGAAATCCGCCTGACGCCAGTCGCGTGCGCCGCCGGGGCCGAAATATTGCTCCATGGACCAGCTTTGCAGTTGGACGTTCTCAGCGAAGACGAAACGCCCGCCCTGCACGGCGAAAGGCCGCCAGGCATGAAAGCCGGCGCCCAGCGCCGGGTCGCCGCGTTCGAACTGTCCCGCATAGACGCCGCGCGTTACGGACATGTCGGGATGCGCGTCGAGGAAATGAATGCGCCCGGCCTCGTCGATCCGGCTCACGATCACGACATGGCCGTCGCCGTTATAGATCGCGGAACCGGGCCTCAGCGCCGCACGAGTGATCGCAGGACTGTAGAAGTCCTGCGCGAACGGCCTTTCGAGCTCCGGGTCCATGCGGAAGGTCGCAGTGGAGACCTGATCGCGGATCGTCTGGAGGACGACGCGGATATCGGCCCCAGGCGACTGGGCGGTGACGTCCCAGCGTCCCGCGGCGTAGTTTCCATGGCGGGTCGCCCGGAGATCGCCCTCACCCTGGGAATTGCGGGCCTCGACCTGGCTGACGAACCCGAACGGGAGGCCCTTCTTCCACGCGTAGTAGGCGCGCAGCATGTACACGAGGTCGGCGCAGTCGGCGCTGAAGACCAGCCCGGGGGGATCATCCGCCGCCAGCGGATTGGCGGGGGCCGCGAGGCATGTCCGGACGGTCGTGCAGCCCGAATCGGCTATGGCCTGAACGAAGCCTTCGTAGCCCCTCTCGTCCGCCTCGGACCAGGTCGCGGCGGTGTGCGGCCATGAATAGCGGGATTCCGCAGCCGCAGACGGCGCTGCGGCCAGCGCAAAACAGGCCGCTAACGTGGCGCTGCAGAGACTGCGAACAAAAACTTCCATGTTGCGTCGCACAATGAACAATAATTTCGTTTACAGCGAGACGCACAGCCTATACGCAATCATGGCCAAAAGGGGCCGGCGCTTCCAGCGCGGCTGCGTTTAGGGAGGAGAGCGAGCCGCTGACGATCAAACGATCGGCGGTCATAAAAATCCGAAACGGAGCAAGCGAGGCCTCGGCCTCGCTTTTCTTTTGCCTCTCGCACTCTTTTGCCTGTCAGCCGATCGAGGGCAGGTCCTCGATCTTGAGGTCGCTGTAGTGAACGACGCTGAAGAGCGCGGCCCATACCAAAACGGCGATGACGCCCGCCCACAGACCCTTCTTCAACAGATTGGGTTTCACCGGCGCGCCCGGATCGCCGCTGAGCGTTTCGCCCGTTTCATGGGGCGCCTTTACCCCAACCGGCAGCAAGGCCTGGAAGGCGAGCCACCAGGCGATCACGAGAACGACGATGGAGCCGCCGACATTCATCTGTCTCTTCCCCTAAACTCTGACGAGTTCGACCCGTACGACCGGGCGCTTGTTCCAGACAGCCTGCGCCTCGCGGCGCACGGCGCGGCGGATACGTTCCGCCGCCTCTTCTTCATCATCGAGCCGGCCTGCGCGCGCAGCCGTTTGGGCGGCCTCGCGCATCGCCGCCGCGACGGTTTCGGGGATGCCTTCGGTCTGCACGACCGGCGCGGTCGCCGCCCTGCCCTTTTTGTCGACGATGACCGTGACCCCGGCGAAGCCCGCATAGCCAAGGCCCCGGCGCGCCCGTGCCAGGCCTTCGCCCTCTGCGACCGGAACCGCGCCGTCCATATGCACGCGCCCTGACGGCGCTTCGTCGATGATCGTCACGTCGCCGGGGGCGAGCTTCACGATCGAGCCGTTCGGCGCGACGATGGCGTCGGGCACCTGAAGGCTGAGCGCGAAGCGCTTGTGCTCCATCATGTGACGCAGTTCGCCATGTACCGGTATGGCGATGCGTGGGCGCACCCAGCGATACATATCGGCCAGTTCGTCGCGGCACGGATGTCCGGAGACGTGCACGAGGTGGTCCTGGTCGGTCACGATCTCGACGCCCCGCGCCGCCAGCGCGTTCTGCATCGCGCCGACCTTTTTCTCGTTCCCCGGGATGACCCGGCTGGAGAAGATGACGGCGTCGCCGGGCTCGAGCGGGGCGCTGCGATGTTCGCCAAGCGCGATGCGCGCCAGCGCCGAGCCCTGCTCGCCCTGGCTGCCGGTGCACAGATAGACGGCGTTTTCGGGCGGCAGCATTCCCGCCTGATCTTCGTTCACGAACGGAGGCAGATGCGTGAGGTAGCCCGTCGCCTGCGCGGCGGCGACCATGCGCCGCATCGAACGGCCGACCAGCGCGACGCTGCGGCCCGCATCATGCGCCGCAAGCGCCACGGTTTCGATACGCGCGACGTTCGAGGCGAAGGCGGTGACGGCGATGCGGCGTCCCTTGCGTCCGGCGATCAGCGTGCCGAGCGAAGCGCGCACGTCGCCTTCCGAACCGGCGCGGCCGGGCACGAAGACATTCGTGCTGTCGCAGGTCATCGCCAGCACGCCCTCGTCGCCGAGCCGGCGCAGCGCCGCCTCGTCGGTGACCTCACCCACCAACGGCGCGGGATCGATCTTCCAGTCGCCGGTGTTGAGGATGGTGCCGAGCGGCGTGCGGATGGCGACGGCGTTGGGCTCGGGGATGGAATGGGTCAGCGTGATGAGTTCGATGCCGAACGGCCCGAGATCGAAGCGCCCGTTCAGCGGAATTTCGGTGACCCTGGCGTCGACATCCGCCTCGTCCAGCTTGGCGCGGACGAGGTGGGCGGTGAACGGCGTCGCATAGATGGGACAGCGCAGCAGCGGCCAGAGATGCGGCACCGCGCCGATATGGTCTTCATGCGCGTGGGTCAGCACGACGCCCAACAGATCGCGACGGCGTTCGGCGATGAAGCGGATGTCGGGCATGACGACATCGACGCCGGGGATGAGCTCGTCGCCGAAGGTGATGCCGAGATCGACCATCAGCCATTTGCGCCGCTCGGGCGGGCCGAAGCCGTAGAGATTGAGGTTCATACCGATCTCGCCGGACCCGCCGAGCGGCAGGAAAACGAGTTCGTCCCGGGCGGTTGCGGTCATGGCGCTTCGGTGGCGTCCAGCGCCGCTTCATCGACGGGCGTGCAGCCGGCTTCTGCGTTGCGCTGCCAGATATAGCGCAGGCCGCGGATCGTCAGATCGCCGTCGATCCCGTCTATGGCGGTGGTGGAATGGCGAAACAGGTTGGCGAGGCCGCCGGTGCCGATGACCTTCATCGGGCGACCGATCTCGGCACGGATGCGCGCGACCAGGCCCTCGACCATCGCGATATAGCCCCAGAAGACGCCCGACTGCATGGCCGGGACGGTGTCGCGGCCGACGACGCTTTGCGGGCGCTCGATGGCGATGCGGGGCAACTGGGCGGCAGCCTGATGCAGCGCCTCCATCGACAGGTTCACGCCCGGCGCGATGATGCCGCCGTCATATGATCCCTGAGGCCCCACGACGTCGAAGGTGGTCGCGGTGCCGAAGTCG
Organism: uncultured Flavobacteriaceae bacterium; assembly: GCA_964493795.1. Lineage (GTDB taxonomy): Bacteria > Pseudomonadota > Alphaproteobacteria > Micropepsales > Micropepsaceae > JADZAI01. Next base: position 624 of record CAZBPO010000142.1, on the reverse strand, counting down.
ATGACGATGAGGTCGCCGCCGTGATCGACATAGGCCGCCACGGCGTTGACCAGACGGTCGGCGCCGACCGCGCGCGGGCGATCGGTGTTGATCGCCATGCCGAGATCCACGTTGGGCGCGCCGACCACGAGCGGTTCGCGCTTGAGATATTTGCGGCAGAGGCGCTGAAGGTTGAAGAGCGCCTGAGGCACCACGGTGGCGATGATCGCGCCTTCGATCTCGCTGGGCTTGAGGCCCTGAAGGTCCATGAGCTGGGCAAGCCAGGCGTAATATTCGTCGGCCGTCCGGCCCTCCTTGGTGGAGGCGCGGAACTGGGCCACGACCTTGTCGCCAGCATAGATGGCGAAGACGATATTGGTGTTGCCGGCGTCGATCGCGAGAAGCATGGCGCATACCTAACCCAAACCGGCCGGGGGGTGAACCGGCGACGGCGATTGACGCCTGCGGAAGGGCAATCTTCCTATTCGTTGGCATTCGTTTGTCGGTTTTCGGGACGCCGACCCGAATTGAATGTCGGTTTTCGCATTCGTTTGTCGCGGCGCCGTATTCAGTTGTCGCCTTTTCGTCTGAGAGACTGTTTGAGAAGTCCGCTTCGGCCGCTTTTGCGTGGTTCGAGGCCCTGCT
>CAZBPO010000141.1:3552-7830 GCA_964493795.1 uncultured Flavobacteriaceae bacterium | reverse complement strand
TCCGCATCCGCAGCCGCAGCCGCATACGCAGCCGCATCCGCAGCCGCATCCGCATACGCAGCCGCATCCGCATCCGCAGCCGCAGCCGCATACGCAGCCGCATCCGCAGCCGCATACGCATCCGCATACGCAGCCGCGCGGTGCTTGCGCAGCTCGTCGATCGTGATCCGGCCCTCGGCATAGAGCCGGATTGCCCGGATCGTATCGTGCGGGCGGGTATCGCCGGGCCGGCGCTTCTCGAAGATCGGCAGCACGCGCTCCGCGATGTCCGCCAGGGCGTGCATGAGGCGACGCTTCAGTTCGGCGTCGTTGCGGCTCCACGCCGTACGGAAGGCGATCCAGAGGACGTCTTGAGGCGTGAGGTCTGCGGCGAAGGCGTGTTCTGCCGTGGCGGGCCAAGACTTGATGGCGCGCTCGACGAACCGGCGACGCTCGACGCAGGGCCTCGCTGCTACGAGGTCTTCAAGGGTGATCGCGTAGGGGGCGACAGAAGGAAGGCGCTTGGGGGAGTTGTCGGCTTGCATCGGTCCCATCCGGTGAAGATGGGAAGGAGTGTAAGCAGAGCTTACATCCAACAGCAAGCGGTAATGTTAGAATTGCTTACAATTTTCCACCGGTCGGCTATCCTCCGCCCGACACAGCGGAGGCGATCACCATGAAGCGTTGCGGAAACGAGGGGCCAGGAGGCCGTTGGTGGCGGCTTCAGCCAGTCCGGCGGTTCGCGCCGGCCTATGCGCTAGTCTGCTGGGCGATGATGGGCGGTTTCATCGGACCCGTTGAAGCGATTGTCCAAAGCGAAGTCGAGGGCCCGCGGGCGGGCTGGATCATAGGTGACGCGGAAGCAGAACTCGGTTCTGCGCCGGGCGGCGCCGGGGATGGTGTCGCTGTAATCCGCCCATCCCCAAATGAAAACCTTGTCTTTCGGGCTATCCAGCCCGGTCCAGAAGCTGCGATGCTTCGAGACGTTGAACACCATATCCTGCCCCGGTCCGATGTCGCCGCATTCGCGGCGGGGCTCGTTGGGATCTTTGAAGTCATAACCTTCCGTGGCGGGCATCCTGACGGCAAGCCCGCCGATTCTCACGCGCTTCGCAGGCGTCTTGCCGACATTCACCCATGGAATGGCGATCTTGAAGGTCTCGGTCTTTTCGTCGAACTCCCCTGTCATCTGACCGACGAACAGATACGGGCGGAGTTCGCGTTCGGCGGTGAGCGCGGCTTGCCGGGCCAAGAGGGAGGCGGCCTCGGCACCTTTAGTGGCGGCTTCGGCGGCCTGCCGGGAGATGGTGAGCGCCGCCTCGCTTTCGCGGTGAATGCGGCGGGAGAGACAGAACTGCAGCGCAGCGACGACCGCCAGCACTATCGTAAACAGGGCGATCACCGCGTTGCTCACTCTGCCCGGAGCGAAAAAGTTCACATACAGAAAGCCCCAAACCGACAAACCCTGATCGATGCGCTCGCCCTCTTCATGTTCCTGTTCGCCGCGGCCTGCATCGTCATCGGCGCTCTTCTGATCTTCGAGCGGCTGCCCGACCGTGACCTGGGCGTCGTCCGCGGCCTGGTGGCGTTCATCTTCCTGGCTGTCGGCGCCTGGACGATGATCGTCAGCAATTCCGTCGCCCACAGTCAGTAGCGCGACGGTCACAAGCGCGAAGACGAACAGCCAGCGGAGACGGGGCATCATCATTCATCTTCGCGAAGAAGCATTGTTGCGACTTTTCTGGCGATGTTGGCGACCTCGAAAGTTCGCATCGGGCCTTCTACGAGCAGCGCCACTTTGGTTAGCGGGAGTGCATGCAGAGGAATCGATGCAATGCCCGGGAAGTGGGTTGTGTCGGCGATGCTGGCCTGAAAATCCTCATCAATCACGAGCGAAAGGCGTTCTTCAAAGAACTCTGCGGTGCCCTCGACTTGAATAAATGCGTGAAGCGTAGATGCGATTTCGCTGGCGAGGATGTACTCGTCCGATGGACCAAAATCTGGCTCTGGAGAACCCCTCGATGGCTGCACCTGGGAATGCTCTACCTCGGCCCCCTGATGTTGGCCGAGCATCCGCTCGAACTCCCATGCCGCTTCGATAGCGACCCGATCTACCTCTCTCTGACGGACCAACCCGCCAACGGCGACGAGATCCCAAGCGATGTTGAGACTGCTTAGGGGCCGGGCGGCGAGCCAGGTTGGAAACGACGCAGGCTGGTCGATATGAGCGTTTTGCTCGCCGTCGATTAGCACAGAAAGACCTTCCCCGGTTTGGGCGAGCGGGCCGGCCCTCTCAATGTAGTCGGCCAACGATCTGGCTATGGCTACGGCTAGGTTTGAGGTTGTTCCACCGTCGACAAACTTCGGCGGAATCGGCGTGCGTGGGACCTCACTTCGCACCTTGTCGATCTCCCCGAGAAACTTCCGCCATCGAGCAATCGAGATTTGTCCTCCGCGCGCGGCTTCTTGGCCATATGGGACGAGCTTGCCGCGAAGATCCTCAGCTTCTCTCCAGAAATTGTTGCGGAACAGGCCGCTGAAATAAAGCACGCCGATGTATAGCGCGGCTTCGCGCTCGTTCATCTTCACACTGTAGGCCGTGTCGAGAAGTTCTAGATAGGCGAGGACTCCGGGAAATTTCTCATTTCCGCGTGTTTGTATTCCCAAGTCGCGTGTGACGATCGTATCAACGCCGCCATTCCATTTCTTTCGATTGCGAAACCAAAGCATAGCGTCCCCCGCTTCGAGATTTTATTTTTCTTGAAGACCTTCTTTCTGTGCCATGTAGGGTTGGGGCGCACACATAACCCGGTGACAAAAGCCGTCATCCCTTCGACCTTATCCACAGCTTGCGCACAGAATCTTGAGATTGACTTCCTAGGCTCGTTCCGCTTCCGTTCGCCTCATAACCGCCGATAGAGCGAGAATGATATGCGCCGCAGAACATTCGCTTCCCCCATGTGCGCCCACCGCTGCGAACCATGTTTCATCCAGTGCGGCGTCGCCGCTTCCTTTGTGGCCCATTTTCGGCGGAAGGCGGAGGCCATGCTGACCTTTCAGCCCGAGCCTTGGGAGCCGGAGTATGCTGACTGGGCAGCACGCTTTGAGGAGATCGTAGGGCGTCTGCAACGTGCGCAGCGAGAATTTCAGGCCACTCGGGGAGTGGAACGCTTTCGCGAACCAATTTGGTCAGAGCTTCAGATAGCGCGCCTTCCAGAACGTCGGGTGCTGCATTGAGCGGCAGGCGCTTCGGGTCGCGCAAGAGGTCCGCAGGCGAGAGGTGAAGCTCGAAGGCGATCGCTTCGAGCATATCCCTCGTATAGTCGGTCTCGTCCCGCTCAAGCTGAGAAATAGCGCTATGCGAACTGCCGATGCGTTCAGCCAGGGCTTCCTGGGTGATCTCGGCAGCTTTTCGCCATTCCCGCACGAATTGAGGATAGCGGGGGACTTCGGGTTTGCGGGCGAATTTGGCCATGCGGCGAGTGTGAGCCGTGCTTACAAACACGCCACGGAGCAATGCTTACATTTCGCTTGACGAGGCATGTAAGCAATACTTACATGTTTGCCATGAGTGATTTGCAGGCACGACTGGATGAGTGCGGTCGCGGAAAGCGGACGGAAATCGCTCGCGCGTGCCAGATCAGTCCGCAGGCCGTCTATCAATGGGATGAAGTCCCTCCCGCTCATGTTCTGACTGTCGAAAGGATCACGGGCATCCCTCGGTCCGAGATTCGTCCCGACATCTACCCGCCCGAGCCAGTCGCCACTTCGCCTCGCGAGGCGGCGTGAGCCATGCCGGGTCCGGGGAAGATCAGACATGCGAGGCCGGGCAGGGCGGATAGCGCGGCCCCGGGAATCCCGAGCGAAACGAACCACTCATCGACTGCGGATACCCGGGAGCAGATGCCCGCCGCAGGGTTCGGAGTAGGCGCCACGGCGCGGACCGTGGAGGGGGAACGCCACCTCCTATCAGGCGTGACAGGCCGGAGAGACGGCCACCAGAGCAGGGTAGAGAAGCGGTCATCTCGCTGGCCTCATAAGCCGGAAAGCGGCGGTTCGAATCCGCCCCCTGCCACCAGATTCTGGCCGACGGCGCTGTTCTATCTGGCCGCATCAGCCTGCGGGTTCGCGGCCGGCGCCGCCGGGTATCACGGTGAATGGTTTCTGGCCTATGCGCTGCTGGTCGCGGGGCTGGGCCTCGCCTGGCTGGGGCAGGTGATCGCGGCCCCGATACGTCCGGGGCGCGACGCCGACGAGGAACGACACTCGAGCTACGACCCTCCAGATCATACGAGGGGC
>CAZBPO010000141.1:0-3542 GCA_964493795.1 uncultured Flavobacteriaceae bacterium | reverse complement strand
CGATGATGTCGATTTTGACCTGCTGAGCCGCTTCAAGTGGTTCGCCGCAAGGTCCACGTCTGGAAACGTCGTGTATGCCCGACGCTCTATCAGAGCAGACGGGCGGGCACGCTCTCTGCTGATGCATCGGTGCATTCTCGACGCTCCGGCCGGGCAGATCATCGACCACCTGAACGGGAACGGCCTCGATAATCGACGCGCCAATCTCCGATTTTGTTCGCATTCCACGAACATTCACAACCGACCCACAACGTCCGAGGCTGGGCGGCGCGGAGTCTACTTCGACAAGAGATATCGGAGTTGGACTGCATACATTTACGTCAATCGCCGCAGGGTTTTTCTTGGATCGTTCGTCAATCCTCAGGGTGCCGCTCTTGCATACGATGCCGCCAGTCTCCGGATTTATGGGGAGCATGCGCGGCTGAACTTCCCGGCAGATCCCGGCGATCCGGTTGTTGAGGTGGCAGGACAGGCGCATTGCCAGCGCCCCTCCGCGCTGCGGACCGAACAACCGACCCATGTGGACCATGATTTCTTCGGGGGAGGCCGGTGATGCCCCCCGATGCCGAACTTTCATGCCGGCGACCGCCTGACCGCGCCCAGGCGACGCCGCATGGCCCCGTGTCCGCCGCCCCCAACAGGCAATGGTGCCTGACGTCGGCGGCGCGGGGCATTCCTTTCCGGCGTTCGCGCGCCGGCAGGGTTCGCGCCCTGCCGGCGGCTTTTCGCCATCACTTTCTTCGCCACCGCCCGCGCCGCGACGCCAATCGCGACGGGCCGTCCATATCGCCTGTTTCGATCCTCCATTCGTCGGTCGTCCTTTCCGCAATCAGGAAAGGACAGAACGCATGGATACGTCCCGCACCAAAAAGGACGGCAAATCTCCGACCGGTGGCGGCATGAGCGATCTCGCCGGCCTTCGCGACGAACCCACCAAGGCGGTCGTCGGCCGCCGCCTGCGGACCATGCCGGCCCGCCAGCGGCGTGAGATCGACATCAGCGCGCGCCACCAGAAGGCGCTGTGCCTTGAGGATCACGAGCCGCGCTATCGCTCGATGCGTGAGCTCGGCCGTGCCGACCCCATCATCCGCGCCAAAGTCATCCTCGACGTGCTGCCCGACGATGTCGCGCTGCGCGTCGCCCACATGCGCTGGGACGACCCCGACGATCACGTCGAGTTCTACCGGGTGGTCCTGCGCTCACTCATCGGAAACAGCCTATGACATGGACAGAGATCGTTCCGGCCGAGGCCGCGCCGGACGCCGCGCCGGTAACCATAAAGATCGCGAAGGTGCACCAGACGCCCAGCCTGCTGGCGGTGCTGTCGCGCGCCGAGTTCACGCGCCTGGGCGAACCGACGTCCTGCGCGGCGTTCCTGGGCGAGGGCGACGACGCCGGGAAGCTGATGATCCGTTTCGGCGAAGGCCCGCTGAAGATCGTTCCGGCGCGACTGGCCGGCGCGGTGCTGGCCGTGCCGCTGTGGCCCGGCGCGCCGGACGCGCCGCAGCCCGGCCGCGTCGCGGCCTGCGCCAACGACGCGCCGGGGGAGATCGTCATCACCCTGCCGTCCGAATGGCTGGCCGGCCATGGCTGACGGCCTGCGCGTCACGTCGCGGCCGGGCGTGGTGGTCATCACGATCGAGCATGACGGCGAAACCTCTTCCATCGAGGTCGCGCCGGCCGACGCCGTGCGCTTCGGCCTGAACGTCGCGAAGCATGGCGGCGTGCTGATGGAGCAGCAGATCAACGCCGGCGCGTCCGGCCAACCCCCGAAGGAGTAGGACCATGCATCCCAGCCAGGCGACCCTGAACACCAGGATAGCCGCCTCCGCCGTCATAGGCGCCGGCGGCATCACCGACAGCAAGGAACTCGATCGCGTGCTGCGGCGGCTTCGCGAAGTCGCGACGAACGCGCACACCGCCGTGGGCGACCTCAACAACATCGTGACCCGCGCCGGCACGCCTTATACGCTTCCGCAGCCCTGCAGCGACGGGGACGACAGCGTCGCCCCCGATCCGATCGGGGCGCTGCCGCAGATGCATCATCTGCTGGACAGCATCGAACGGGCGCAGGCCGCGCAGCGCCGTGAGATCGACGCGCTCGCCGCTTTCGTCTGACCCCCACCCCCTCAAAAGGAGGCCAACATGCCCCGTCGCCGCAAAGGCACCGTCATCGAAGGCGAGATCATCACCGACCAGACGGGCCACAATTCCAACCGCATCCCGACCAGGGACGAGGTGGACGAGCATTTCGACCGCCTCGACGAACTGCATGCCGCAATGGAGAGCTATTGCGCGGGCAAACGCGCCGACATCAAGGACGCCTATGAGGCGGCGGCCAATTCACTGGGCATCCCGCGCAAGATCCTGCGCAAGCGCTATGGCGTCTATCGCGCCCAGCAGAAGCTGGAGTCGTGGAAGGAGAACCTTGAGAGCGGCGAGCATGACCGCTGGGTCGCGCTGGACGTCGCGCTGGGCAAGGACTTCATCAACACCGATCTGGGCCAGGCCGCCGCGGCGCGCGAGGACAAGGCGGCCGCCTGATGGGAGGGGGGATCGCACTCGATCTGAGCTCGAAGACAGGCGCGGCGTGGGGCGGGCCGGATGACGGCCGCCCGCGCGTCGCGCTGTGGCGGCTGCCGTCGATCGCGTCTCGCGACACGATGGACGTCGCCTGGGCGAAGCTGACGCTGCATCTGGACGAGCTGCATGCGCTCGAGAAATTCGAGTGGATGCAGATCGAGGCCCCCCTCGACACCTATCGCCACACCAACGGCGATACCCGCAAATCGGCCGATCTGGCCGCCGGGCTGATCGGGTTGTGGGCGGTGGCCTGCTGCTGGGGCCAGCGTCAGGGGATCGAGGTGCTGGACGCCAACGTGCAGACGGTGCGGCGTCATTTCATCGGGCACGCCCGGCCTAAAGACCCGAAACGCGCGGTGATGGCGCGCTGCGCCCAGCTGGGCTGGCGTGCCGACGACGACAACATCGCGGACGCCTCGGCGCTGTGGGCCTATGAGATGTCGTGCCGCTATCCGGCATGGGCTCCCAAGGCGACGCCGCTGTTCGCCGAGAGGAGCGCGGCATGACGCCGGACCCCGCCAAGGAAAACGAACGCCTTCGCGCCGTCATCCGTCGCGCCAAGGAGGCGCTGGAGGACGGCCGCAGGGGCGATTGCCTGAAGCTGCTGCGCGCCGAGGTGCCGGCCCCGCCGCCGCCATCTGGCTATTCGGCGGGAGGGTTCGTGGCATGACGGATGTCGCCATAGGCCCCCGCCGCGTCGCCAGACGGTTCAAGCCCATCGCGCCCTCGCTACGCCTGCGCTCCCTGGCCGTCGGCTTGGGCGCGGAAGTCCTCGACGCGCTTGGGCATCTCGTAGGCGTAGGTCAGGAACATCAGCGTGAAGTGGTGCAGTGGGGCGGTGTCTGCCTCGGTGAAGTCGTCCTCGTCATGGACCGCGTCATTGCCCTCGATCCGGACATGGTGCGCCCAATCGGCCATGGCCCTGGGCAGCGCTCCCTCGGAGACCATCGCCTCGACAC
>CAZBPO010000140.1:2688-7853 GCA_964493795.1 uncultured Flavobacteriaceae bacterium | reverse complement strand
CTTCTTCCACTACATCAAGTTCCCCGACCGCGACACGATGCAGGCCATCGTCGACGTGCACTACCCCGACGTGAAGCAGCAGCTGGTCGCCGAGGCGCTCAACACCTTCTACCAGCTGCGCGACGTGCCGGGCCTGAAGAAGAAGCCTTCGACCTCCGAGCTGCTCGACTGGCTCAAGCTTCTGATGGTCGAGGACATCACGCCCGAGATGCTGCGCGAGAAAGACCCGACCAAGCTGATCCCGCCGCTGCATGGCGCCCTGCTCAAGAACGAGCAGGACGTCCACCTGTTCGAGCGCCTGGCCTTCCTGGCCCGCCGCGAACGCTAGGCGTCAGGCCGCCCGCGCCGCATGCTCGGCGCGGACCCGGCCGATCTCGGCGAACAATTCGCGCTGGTCGATGGGCTTGGCGACATAGCCGTCCATGCCCATCTCCTCGTAGCGGTCGCGATCGCCCGCCATGGCGTTGGCGGTCAGCGCGATCACCGGCAGATCGGACCACGCCTCGCCGCTGGCGCGGATGCGTTTCAGCGTCTCCGGCCCGTCCATGACCGGCATGTGGATGTCGAGCAGGACAAGGTCGAACTTCTCCGTCGCCAGCTTGGCCAGCGCGTCCTGGCCGTGAATGGCCTCGCTGACGCGCCACTTCTGGTGCTCAAGAAACAGCTTGGCGACCTTGCGGTTCAACGGCACGTCGTCGACCACCAACACGCTGATCGGGCCGCTCCGCTCCATCGCGCCCCGATCCGCCGCCGGGTCCTTGACCACGACCGGCGGCGCGGCCGCTTCGCCCCTGAACGTCAGCGTGAAGGTCGAACCCAGTCCCGGCGCGCTGACCACCGTGACGTCGCCGCCCATCATCTGCGCCAGCTTGCGGCTGATGGAAAGGCCAAGGCCTGTTCCCCCGAAACGACGGGCCGTTGAACCGTCGGCCTGCGTGAACGGCGTGAACAGACGCCCCACCGTGTCGTCGTCCATACCGATGCCGCTGTCACGAACCTTGACCTGCACCAGGCCTGCATTCGGTCCGCGTCCCGGAACCGAGACATGCACGTTCACTTCGCCGCATTCGGTGAATTTCACCGCGTTGGAGATCAGGTTCGAAACGCATTGCCGCACGCGGACCGGATCGAACTTCAGCCGCGGCGGCAACGAGGCCGACAGATCCAGCGTCAGTTCGATCGCTTTCTCCTCCGCCGCAGGCTGCCAGAGCTTGTCGAGGCGGCGCATCACATGCGTCAGATCGGCGTCGACCGGCGCGATCTCCAGCTTGCCGGCCTCGATCTTGGAAAGATCCAGCACGTCGTTCAGCAACGCGATCAGCGTCTTGCCCGAATCGAGTATCGCGTCGGTCTGATCGCGCTGCGCGTCGTCCAGTTCGGACGCGGCGAGAACCTGGGCCATGCCCAGCATGCCGTTGAGCGGCGTACGGATTTCGTGGCTGACATTCGCCAGGAAGGCCGATTTGGCATCGCTGGCCGCTTCAGCGCGGCGGCGGGCGATCTTCAGTTCCTTCTCCCGCTCGCGCAGCGCCCCGACATCGGCCGAGATCGCCGCGTAACGTCCCCCCGACATCGGCCGATACACCACCTGCACCACGCCGCCGACATCGGTCAGCAGGTCCATCGGCTTGCCGGCCAGAAGCGTGCGCGACATCTCGTCCGCGAAGGCTCGCACTTCCGCGTCGTCGATGTCGGGCATATGCGGCCGGACGCTTTCCACGAGCGCCTCAAGCCATGTGGCCCCGCGCGCCATGGCCGCATAGGTGCGCCCGAAATCGCGTCGCGAAACATGGTTGGCGAATATCAGTTGCTGGTCGGCGTCGAAGATCGCGAAGCCCTCGGACAGGACATCGATGGCTTCATGTATCAACGCGCCGATATCCGGCGTTTCATTATGCGGCATGTTTTTTCGCGTCCGGGGTATTTGCCCCGGCCGCACTCCCCGATCTCCTCAGGCTAGGGAGAACAAGGTTGCCGCAGCGTTAACTCTGGGGCGTCTGCAACGCCTGCGTGCCCCCACGCGCTCTCAACCGCTCCTGGGCGGTCTGAATCGCTTTCTGGAAGACCTTGGGATCGTCCAGCCCCGGCGACTCGACGACACCGGCGCCGGTGCCCCGGATGGTCAGCGTGCCATAGCCCAGAATACGGCCCATGACCGTGATCTTCAGGCCGACTTCCTCAATGCTGCGCAGCTCGATTTCCGCCGTTTGACGGCTGATCCACCCGGTCTTGCGGATGAAGCGCCGGTCGGTGACGGCGATCTCGGTGGCCCGGATGCGGATCACGTGCCAGAGGCAGTAAGCGCCGCCCGCGATGATCAGCCCGACGGTGATGTAATTGAGCCAGGCCCGCGTTTCGGAGCCGATATAGATCCAGCTGATGATCTGGAGCAGGATCGGCACCGCGAGGGCCAGAACCGGGACGACCCAGTTCAGCCAGTGATAATGCGCCCGCGCGATGACGGTTTCGCCTTCGACCAGCGCCTTGTCGACATAGGAGGCCATGGCCTCTGTGTAAGGCCTTACCCCTTTCGCATCAATCCGTGCGGACGCCGCCTCACGCTGGCTGGGCGGCGCCCGGCGCGACATCCACGGTCGGCGCGGTCGCCTCGTTCTTCGCGATGAGCATGTAGAAGCTCGGCACCACGAACAGCGTGAACAGCGTGCCGATCGACATGCCTGTCGCCACGACGAGACCGATCGAATAGCGAGCCGCCGCGCCGGCGCCCTCCGCGATGATCAGCGGAACGACGCCCAGAACCATGGCCGCCGTCGTCATCAGGATCGGCCGCAGGCGCACTTCGGCCGCCTTCAGAATCGCCTCGCGCTTGCTCGCGCCGTGCTTGAGACGCTCCTCGTTGGCGAACTCGACCATCAGGATGCCGTGCTTGGTGATGAGGCCGACCAGCGTGATGAGCCCCACCTGCGTGTAGATGTTCAGCGTGCCCGCCCCCAGATAGAGGAACCTCTCGAACTGAGCGGCCAGCACCAGATAGATGACGATGATCGCCAGACCGAACGCCATGGCGAGCGAGTTGCCTTCTTCGATCGAAAGACGCGATTCGCCGGCATAGTCCTCATAGAAGCCGTCGGGCATCACCTCGGCGGCGATGCCGCGCAGCGTCTGCAGGGCGGCGTCGGTCGTGGTGCCGATCATCGGCATCGCCGAAATCGTCGCCGAGTTGAGCTGATTGAACTGTTCGATGGCCACGGGGCCAGCCTGACGGGTGATCTTCACCACCGCCGACAGCGGCACCATCTCGCCCGACTGGCTCCTGACATAGTAGCCGTTCATGCTGTCGGGATCGCCACGGAACGCCTCGTCCGCCTGCGGGACGATATCATAGCTGCGGCTGTCGCGGTCGAACCGCGAAATCCAGCCGTTCGACAACATTACGTTCAGCGTCGTTCCGATGGTCGAGATCGGCACGCCCAGCGCAGCGGCCCGGTCGCGGTCGATGGTCACGGTCGCCTCGGGCTTGTCGAAAGCCAGAGAGCTTTGGACGACCATGAACTGGCCGGAGGCGTTCGCCCGCGCCTTGATCTGCTCGGCCACTTCATAGACCAGCGACGGCGAGCCGATGGACCGGATCACGTACTGGATCGGCAGACCGCCGGCCGACCCGGGAAGCGACGGCGGATTGACGACGAAAGATTCCACGCCCGTCACCTGCGAAAGCCCCGCCTGGACGACAGGAAGAATTTCGCCGGCCGACCTTTCGCGCTCGGCCCACGGCTCGAAGCGCCACAAGGCGATCGCGGTGTTCGCGCCCCCCATCGCGCCGACGATGGTGAAGGTGGAATCCGACTCCGGAATTTCCCCGACCTTCTCCTTGAACTGATTTACATAAAAGCTGGTGTAGTCGGCGGTCGCGTAACGCGGGCCGTTCACGATGGTGAACAGCGCACCCTGATCTTCCTGCGGTGCCAGCTCGGAACGCGTGTTGACGAACATGAACACGGTGGTCGCGAGCAGCAGGGCGACAGCGAGGTAGATCGCGCCACGCATGTCGAGGGCGGCCGAAAGCGCACGGCGATAGGCCGCGCTGAAGCGTTCAAAAATCCGGTCGATCCGCCCGGCGAACCCGCCGCCATTGGGCGGATGGGGCCGCAAGAGCCTGGCCGACATCATCGGCGACAGCGTGACCGCCACGAGGCCGGAGATGATCACGGCGCCCGCCAGCGCGAAGGCGAACTCGCGGAACAGCGCGCCCGTCAGGCCAGTCGTGAAGCCGATCGGCGCATAGACCGCCGCCAGCGTGATCGTCATCGCCACGACCGGCCCGAAAATCTCGCGCATGCCGGTCACCGCCGCGTCGATCGGCTTCATCCCGTCCTGGATGTGGCGATGAATGTTCTCCACGACCACGATCGCGTCGTCGACGACCAGGCCGATAGCCAGCACCATAGCCAGCAGGGTCAGCAGATTGATCGAATAACCCAGCACGAACAGTACGAAACAGACGCCGACAAGGGCGAGCGGGATCGTCACGATCGGAATGATCACCGATCGCACCGATCCCAGGAACAGGAAGATCACCACGATCACGATGATGACCGCCTCAGCAATCGTTTCGAACACGCCGTCGATGGACGCCTCGATGAACACGGTCGCGTCGTAGGTGATGGCGATCTTCATGCCCTCCGGAAGCCCGGCCTGAAGATCGGGCAGCATGTCGCGCACGATCTGCGCCGTGGTCAGCGGATTGGCCGACGGCGTGGGCATGATGCCCACGAAAACGCCTTCGTTCCCGTCGAACGAGGCCCGGACATCATCATTGTCCACGCCCAGCTCCACCCGCGCGACGTCGCGCAGACGCACGACGTTGTCGCCGGAGCCCGAGATCGGCATCGCGCCGAACGCCTCGGGCGATTGAAGCGTCGTGTCGGTGCGGATAGCCACCGCCACCAGATCGTTCTCGGACGAACCGGGGGAGGCGAGGAAGTTGGAGTTGCGGATCGCCGTCGAGACGTCCGCAGCGGTCAGGCCGCGCGCGGCCAGCAGAAGCGGATCGATCCACACGCGCATCGCGAAATTCTGGCCGCCCAGAATGTCGGCCGAGGCGACGCCGGGAACGGTCGCCATGCGCGGCTGGATGACGCGGGTCAGGAACTCGGTGATCTCGGGCGGCGTCATGCGGTCCGAGGCGAACGCCAGATACATCA
>CAZBPO010000140.1:0-2678 GCA_964493795.1 uncultured Flavobacteriaceae bacterium | reverse complement strand
CATCAACGCGAAGGTCTGGCCGGTGCCCTTGACGATGATCGGACTCTCGGCGTCGGCGGGAAGCTGCTGACGGACCTGTTGCGTCTTGGTGATGACTTCGGTCAGCGCCGCGTCGGGATCAGAGCCCAGCCGCATGCGTACGGCGATGCTGCTCATGCTCTGGCGGCTGGTCGCCGTCACGTAGTCGACGTTTTCGGTGCTGGACACCGCCTTGGCGATCGGATCGGTGATGAAGCCCTGGATCAGGTCCGCACTGGCGCCGGGATAGGCGGTGGTGACGGTGATCGTCGTCTCCTCGACCTCCGGATACTGCCGGATCGACATCGAGACGAAACCCTGAGCGCCGAGCAGCAGGATCAGCAGGCTGACAACGGTCGCCAGGACCGGCCGCCTGATGAAGATTTCCGAGAAGTTCACGGCTTCGATCCGTTCTTCGCAGGCCTGGACGGAACGACATCATCGGCGATGGCCACCGTTGCGCCGTTCTGGATGCGGTTCTGTCCGGCGACGACCACCTGATCGCCCTCCGCCAATCCTTCGACGATCTCGACGCGGCCGGCATCGCGCCGCCCCGCCTTCACAAAGGTCTGACGCACCACCTGACGCGCCTCGGCGCCTTCAGGCGAGCCCTCCGGCGGCGGTTCGGTGACGATCTTGAACACGTAGTCCCCATAAAGGCTGGGCACCACGGCCGTCTCGGGCAGCGAGACCACGCCGGTCTCCTCGGGCAGCTGGACGCGGACGCGCACGAACTGGCCGGGCAGGATCCTGCCGTCCGGGCTGTCGATCAGGGCCTGGGCCGATATCAGCCGGGTCTGCGGGTTCACCTTGGGGTCGAAACCGGTCAGCGTGCCGGTGAAGTTCATCGCGTCGGCGGTGACGCCGAACAGAACCTTCTGATCTTTCCTGAGCAGCGCCGCCGACTGTTCCGGCACGGTGAAGTCGACGAGGATACGGTCCACGTCCTGCAGCGTGACGACGATCGTGCCGGCCGTCACGTACTGGCCCACGACCACGCGGGGCACGCCGACGACGCCGTCGAACGGCGCTTCGATCGCCTTCTGGTCAAGGACGGCCTTGAGCTTGGCGTAGCTCGCGCGCGCCGTTTCGCTGGCCGCAATGGCGTTATCGAGCGTCGCCTGGGGCGACGCGCCGCGACGAACGAGCGCCTGGATACGATCCACCTCGGACTGGGAGAGCTTGATGTTGGCTTCGGCCGCGATGATGTCGGCCTGTTCGATCGTGTCGTCGATCTGGACCAGAAGTTGGTCCCTGGTCGCCTTCTGGTTCGGCGTGAAGGCGATGGCTTTCACCACGCCCGGCGCCTCGACGGCGATGTCCGCGCCCATCGCAGCTTTGGCGGTGCCGACGGCGTCGATGCCCGGCGTCCAGTTGCCTGAGGTCGCCTTGACCGCCGATACGGCTATGGGCGGACGCTGCTGGTTCGCCATGAACGAGGCGATCATGCCCTGCATGAAGAAGTGGTAGACGATCAGCAGCGCACTCACGACGCCGACAATGGCGACGAGCAGATAGCCGCGCGTTCTGGCTTTCATGGAAATCCCCTCGGGCGGCCGATGCGGCCCGACAAAAATCTTGTAATCTGACGCGCATACTGTACCGTCTGGACGGTAAAGTCAATGAGAGCCTGTTTTGATGACGGAAACGTTCCCTGCCCCCGCCGCCGGCAAGAGAGGGTCGCGTGAAGCGATTCTGGACGCCGCAGAGGCCCTGATCCGGGAATCCGGGGTGAACCGGATGACGCTGGACGCCGTGGCTGCCCGGGCCGGGCTTTCGAAAGGGGGGCTGCTCTACAACTTTCCCAGCAAGAACGCCTTGCTGCGCGGCATGATCGAACGCTTCGTCGAGACGTTAAAAGCCCCGAGCGACGGTTCGGTTGCATCGCGCGTCGCCGAGGCGCGCCTCGCCAAGCTGGAGACGCATGCCGAAGGAGACGAACGGGCCTCGCACTCCATGCTGGCGGCGATCGCCGCCAACCCGACCCTGCTTGACCCGATCCGCGAAGCGCATGCCGCGCTGTGGGCCGAGATCAAGGCCCGGGACAAGGACCCCGATACCGCCCTTACCGCCTGGCTAGCGGTAGAAGGGCTGTGCTTTTTTGAGCTGTTCGCGACCTCGCCCCTGACCCTCGAAGAACGGGCCCGGACGATCGCCCGGCTCAAGGCGATGGCGGCTAGCTAGGCGGTTCGGCGTTGGCCGACGCGAGGATCGCCCACACCGCTTCGGCGGTGCGGATGACGGTCTCGCGCGTCTCGGGCGGATAAAGCGCCGACATTTCGATCTGCCAGCCCGAGGCGACGACGACGAAGGAAAGCCAGTCGCGGCCGTCCGTCCCCGCGCCGTGCAGAAAGCTGACGGTGACGGGCGTCGCGCCCTCGCCCCAGAACAGCAGGCCGGGCAGCGCCGGCGCATCGCGATCGGCCCGCCAGCCCGGCGGAACCGCCGAAGGGTCGGCGACCGCCATGGGCGCGCCGATCGTCACGGTGATCGGGCCATAGACCAGCTCGACCTTGTCGGGCGTGATGGCGGTCAGGACTGCAAGATGGGTATGCGAGGGCCCCGTGATCTCGCGCGGCAGACGCAGGCCCGAAGGATTATGGCCCAGAAACCCGTCGGCGCGGACCGTGACGCTGGGGGCGGCCCGCTGCGTAAGCGGC
>CAZBPO010000139.1:0-7869 GCA_964493795.1 uncultured Flavobacteriaceae bacterium | reverse complement strand
ATCCACGAGTACTACGCCGGCACCGAGGGCAACGGCTTCGTCTATACAAACTCGGAAGACTGGCTGAAGCATCCCGGAACGGTGGGCAAGGCGATGCTGGGCGAGCTTCACATCGTCGGCGAAGACGGCGAGGACGTGCCGACCGGCGAGGAAGGCGTCGTCTATTTCGCCAACGGTCCCGCCTTCGAATATCACAACGCCCCCGAGAAGACCGCCGAGAGCAAGAACGCCAAGGGCTGGTCGACGCTGGGCGATGTCGGCAAGGTCGACGAGGACGGCTACCTCTACCTCACCGACCGCAAGGCCTTCATGATCATTTCCGGCGGCGTGAACATCTACCCGCAGGAGGCCGAGAACGTGCTGATCGGCCACCCCAAGGTGGCCGACGTCGCGGTCGTCGGCGTGCCGAACGAGGATTTCGGCGAAGAGGTGAAGGCGGTCGTCCAGCCCGCCGACTGGGCCGACGCGAACGACGAGACCGCCGCCGAGCTGCTGGCCTACGCCAAGCAGCATCTCTCGGCGATCAAGTGCCCGCGCTCGGTCGATTTCATGCAGGAACTGCCGCGCCACCCCACGGGCAAGCTCTACAAGCGCCTCATCCGCGACGCCTATTGGGGCAAACGCGACAGCCGGATCGTGTAAGGGACGATCCGAAAGGGCCGCATGAAAGATCGTGCGTCCTTCGAGACGCGGCCTGGCGGCCGCTCCTCAGGATGACGACGATGGGAAATCATTTCCCTTCGTCATGGTGAGGTGCATCGCGCAGCGATGCCTCGAACCACGCACGATCCTTCAACCGCCACGCCCCTTTCAGGGCGTCGGCGTCTCCTCGGCGTCCGGCCGCACGTAAAAGACGCTGTAACGCGACACCACCGGCTTCGAGGCCACCACGTCCTTGTCGTTCGAGGCGATCTCCTTGTCGCCGAACGTGCTCTCGGCCGGGTTCTCGGCGGTCTGGTTGAACGAGACCGAGATGCCGCAGCTATCGTCATCGGTCGTCTGCAGCAGGCCGCCGTCCCAGTCCAGCGCATTGCCGCCATAGTCCCAGCCGAAACCCGACAGTTTGAACGGCTTGCCGTTGATCTTCTCGACATCCTCGATCGACATGCCAACCTTCACGCCATCGGTATAGGTCCATTCAGGATTGCTCGCCGTCTCGCCGTCCTCGCTCCAGACCTGCGAGACATCGATGCTCAGCGGCTCCGAGCGCTTCTCGTCATTGGCCCAGATGATGTCGAAACGCCGGCTCGGGTCGCCGCCATAAACGCGCGTTCCGAACAGCTCGGTGCCTTCCGGGCCGCCGAGGTCGAGATACTCCACATTCTCCTTGCCGAACTGCGCTTTCACGCTTTCCTCGGTCGCGTCCCAGGCGATCGGCGCGCCGCAGGTGACCGTCGTGTCCGCCGGCGTCGGAACGGGCGTCGGCGTTTCGGACATTGCCGGCCAGCTCATCACCGCCATCATCGCCGCGGCCGCGGACCCGGCCGCCAGTTTCGCGCGCATGTTCATGTCTCGTCGCCTTCCATTGCAGCGTTCACGCCGCCCGCCCCGCCGACACGGCGAGGCGACCATGGCGGGCGTCATGGCGGATCAAGACACGCGGCCGAACCGCTTGGAATGCGTCAGAGTGTCAAGCCCGGAACCTCACGGTTCCCGCTCGACGAACTGTTCCGGCCAGTCGCGGAACAGCACCACCTGCCCGTCGCGGCGCAGGGCGCGCACCAATCCAAGGTCGATCTCGCCGTGAAGCCAGCGGCTTCCGGCCGTGAACACGTCCTCGCTTTCGGCGAAGACGCCGCTCGGGGGCATGCCGTAGTCGGCCGGCACATACAGCGCCGCGCGGCCGAAATTCTCGTCCACGGCGGGCGACCAGGGCGCGCGGCCGGCGGTCGCCGAGGTCAGCACCGCCATCTGGTTCTCCAGCGCCCGGGCCTGCGCGCCGATCCGCACGCGGTGATAGCCGGCCTCGGTATCGGTGCAGCTGGGCGCCAGGATCAACTCGGCTCCCGCCTCCGCCAGACGCCGCGCCAGCATCGGGAACTCGTTGTCATAGCAGATGAGGATGCCGAGCTTGCCCAGCGCGGTGTCGAAACAACGCACCCCCGTCACCCCGGCCGCGATGTCCCATTGCTCGCGCTCAAAGCGCGTCATGATCTGCTTGTCCTGCCAGCCGACCAGTCCGTCGGGTCCGAACAGAAAGGCGCGGTTGCGATATTTGCCATCGCCGTCCAGCACGGGGGCGGAGCCGGGACAGAAATGCACCTTGCGGCGGCGGGCGATCCCCTCCGCCAGCTCCAGCCAGCGCGGAATCAAGGGCTGGATGCCGGCGATCGACCCGTGCAGGTCGCCGCGCACGTCTTCGGGCAGCTGCGCCGTCAGCGTCATCGCCGCATATTCCGGCAGCAGCAATATCTCGGCCCCGGCGTCCGCCGCCTCGTTCGTCCGCGCCTCCAGATGCGCGGCATAGGCGTCCCATGTCTCGATCAATTCGATCGCGTATTGCGCGGCGGCGAATTTGACCATCAGCGTATATCCCTGATCCAGAACGACATGGGCTTCAGCGTTTC
The DNA here is from genome assembly GCA_964493795.1 of uncultured Flavobacteriaceae bacterium. Taxonomy (GTDB): domain Bacteria; phylum Pseudomonadota; class Alphaproteobacteria; order Micropepsales; family Micropepsaceae; genus JADZAI01. The sequence continues at coordinate 5,302 of CAZBPO010000139.1, read as the reverse complement.
GGCCGGCTCGCCGATATCGCGCCAGCTCAGTTCGGTGCGAAGCTCGGGGCGATGGACATAGCCGCGCCGCCCCCAGAATGCGTCCAGCGGCTCATAATCCGCCGGCCGCAACGGGTGACCGGCCGGACGCTCCACGGCGCTGAAACAGCAATAGTCGAACCGACCGGCGCGCCGCGCATGGCCCTCGCGTTCCTCAAAAAAGCGCACGCCGATCCCCCGCCCGCGCCAGTCCGGCAGCAGCACGGATTCTCCGTAATAGAAGATGCGGCCCGTATCCCACCCCGCCGCCGTGAACGGCGCGCGGAAGGTGTCGGTCTCCGCCGCCATGGGAATCGCGGTGGACGCGCCGACCACCGCGCCGCCGTCCAGCGCCAGCACGAACAGGCTCTCGGCCGAGCGGGCATAGGTCGCAAGATAATCCCGCTCATAGGCGACATCGCCGTCATAGAGATACGGAAAGGCCCGGAACACGGCGATCCGCAGCCGCGCGAGATCGTCCAGATAGCGGTTGGCGGCCTCGCCCTGCACCACCTTCAGCTCCATAAGCGCGCGCGTCCTTGCTTCCGGCATATACTGGGGTAGAGTATATAGACCGCATCACCGATCCGGCAAATCCGCCCGAACCTTCGCCAGCGAACCCGAAAGAAAAGCCATGGCCGCCAGCGCCGTCATCCGCGCCTATTACGACGCCTTCAACAAGGGCGATGTCGAAGCGTTCCTCGCCCTCCTCACCGATGACGTGATCCACGACATCAACCAGGGCGGACGCGAAACCGGCAAAGACGCCTTCCGCGCCTTTCTCGGCCGCATGAACGGCAGCTATGCGGAAAACCTGACCGATCTCGTCATCTTCGAAAGCGCCGACGGCACGCGCGGCGCGGCCGAGTTCACGGTGAACGGCAAATATCTCAAGACCGACGAAGGCCTGCCCGAAGCCAAAGGCCAGGCCTACGTCATCCCCGCCGGAGCGTTCTTCGAAATCCGCGACGGCAAGGTCGCCCGCATAACCAACTACTACAACCTCCCCGCCTGGATCGCCGCGGTGTCCGACCCGGCCTGACGCCCTGACTGTCATGGTCGGCGAAGGCCGACCATGACAGGCGCCCTAAGACGTGAGACCCATCCACCCACCCCTCCTCATCCTGAGGAGCGGCCAAGGGCTGCGTCTCGAAGGACGCACCCCGGTCAGGTCAGATAGGTCCGCAGGATCTTCATGATCGCGTCCACCTCGGCGGCGCGATCGTCGGGCGGCGGTGCGCCGCCGGCCGCGCCGAACGTCTCGCGCAGGTGGCTGTCCAGCACTTCGGCCATCAGCCCGTTCGTCGCCCCGCGCAGCGCCGCGATCTGCTGCAACAGCGGCCGGCAATCGGTGCCCGCCTCCACCGCCCGCTCCAGCGCCTCGACCTGTCCCTTGATGCGCCGCAGCCGCGTGGCCGCGCGCTTCTTGTCTTCGGGCGAATGCGGCATGGCGTCTCCGGGGGCGTTCCGCCGCCCATACTACCGGGGAGTATTCCCGCCGCAACCGGTGGCTGCGGTGCGCCAGCGCCTTGCCCCGCGAACTCTATTGCTTATATTCCTAGGCCGTCAACCCAAACCGCCAGTGACAGGAAGGATCGAATATCGGCGTTCAATTCGGCGGCTGCGACAAACGAATGCGGCGTCCGTCAAAGACACGAAAAACCGCATAACGAGTCGTTGCGCTCCACCCCGGGCCGGCCACCAAATCTTGAATCCGGGGCCCGAAAATCGACAAACGAATAGCGACAAACGAATACGTGCATGAGGCAGATACAAAAAAACGAAGAACGAGTCGTTGCGCCGCCGCTGACGCGACACACCAGCTCTTGTAGCCGCCCCCTTGCATCCTCTTGGGCCTGCGGCCCAGACTGCCCGGCATGACCGAGCCGCCGCACAGGCCCGCCTATCCTGAAGGCTTCGATGAAAGCCGCTCCGCCTTCCGCCGCGACGAGAATGGCCTGCTGCGCCGCGAGGACTTCACGGCCGAAAAGGTCGCCTATCTGACCGAACAGGTCACCAAATCCGGACTGTGGACCTTCATCAGGGCCGAAGACCGCGAGGCCTCGCGCCAGGCCACCCTCGCCAGCCACCCGCCCGGCGAGGACCTCTGGGTCTTCGGCTATGGCTCGCTGATGTGGAATCCGGCCTTGAACGTCACCGAAAGCCGCCCGGCCAAAGTGACGGGCTGGACACGCAATTTCTGCCTGTCGCTCATCATCGGCCGCGCCATGCCCGACAAGCCCGGCCTGATGCTCGCCATCGAACCCGGCGGCGAGATGACCGGAATCGTCCATCGCATCGACCGCGAAGCCATCGAAAGCGAAACCGCGATCCTCTGGATGCGCGAGATGCTGTCGGGGGCCTATGTCCCCGAATGGCTCGACTGCGAAACGCCGGACGGCCCTGTGCGCGCGATCACCTTCGTCATCAACAAGGCGCATGACCGCTATGCCGGCGCCCTGCCGGTCGAGGAGCAGGCCCGCCGCATCGCCGTCGCCGAGGGTCAGGCCGGCAATAATCGCGACTATCTCTATCGCTGCCATGCCGAATTGCGCCGCATGGGCGTGGCGGACCCTTATGTCGAGGCGCTATTCTCGGCCGTCACCGCAATCACCGGCGAAACCGGCGAGCCGCATTCAGGAGGAAAGACCCCATGAAGACAGTTCACTACAACGACGTGCAGAGCCTTGTCGGCCAGGAAGTCGGCGCCAGCGACTGGGTCGTGATCGACCAGGACCGCGTCAACACCTTCGCCGACGCCACCGGCGACCATCAGTGGATTCACGTCGACGTCGAGAAGGCCAAGCAGTTCCTCGGCGGCACCATCGCGCACGGCTATCTCACGCTGTCGCTGATCCCCTTCCTCGGCTCGCAGATCATGTCGATCGAAGGCGTCAGCCGCGGCATCAATTACGGCTCCAACAAGGTGCGCTTCACCAACATGGTGCCGGTCGGCTCCAGGGTCCGCGCCAAGCAGAAGCTTCTGGCGGCCGAGCCCAAGGGCGGCGGGCTTCAGCTGACCAATGAGATCACGATCGAGATCGAGGGCAAGGACCGCCCCGCCTGCATCGCCGAGACGATCAGCCTGATCTATCCGTAAAACCTGCGGTTGGGGCGCGGCACCGGCCGCGCCCTCTTCGCTTCAGAAGTCGAAGCGCAGCGTCATCCCCAGGACCCGAGGCTCGTTCAGGAACGCGCCGAGCTGGCTGACGCTCACGGGATTGGGGTTGCTGGCCGAGGGCGCCGAGCCCTGATACGGCCCGTCGAAAGCGATCTGGAAGGTCCGCTCGTCGAACACATTGCGGGCCCAGAACTCGATCCCCACCCCGCCGCGCTCCAGCCCCAGCTTCAGATTGACGATGGCGTGGCCCTTCTGCGTCTTGGCCGGATCAAGGTTGGAGCCGGCGATCTGGTCCGACACATAGCGCGCGTCGGCATGGACCAGCGCATTCCAGCCATCGGCCAGCGCGAAGGCATAGGTCGCCCCGCCCGTCAGCGTCCATTTGGGCGCGTTCGACAGCTGATTGCCGGGCAGCAGGAACAGCGACGGGTTCAGCGCCACGAACGCCGCCATATCCTCGCCGTATCTGGCCTCGGCATAGGCGACGCCCAGATCGACGCGCAGTCCCTCCACCGGCGTCCGCCACGCGAGGTCCAGCTCTACGCCCCGCGTCACCACTTCCGGCACCGACGTCACCAGGAACGAGATGCCGGTATAGGTGTTGAGCTGGAAGTTCTCGAAGCGCTCGTGGAACAACGCGACATTGGCCGTCAGATCGCCGCCCGACAGCCTCAGCTTCGCGCCCAGTTCAAAGGCATCCACCGTCTCCGGCAGAAAGCTCGTGTCGGGCGCGGCCACGCTTTGCGCCTCCGGCGCGCCGCTGACGATCGAGCGCGGATCGAACGCGCCCAGCGTGAAGGCGCGGTCGAGATTGAAGCCGCCCGCCTTATAGCCGCGGGCATAGGTGGCATAGACATTGGCGTCCGCCGACAGCGCATAGGCCAGCGTCAGCACGCCCGAGAACTCGTTCTCCTTGCGGCTTTGTTTGTGCCCGCCGGATGCGTTCAGCGCGTCCAGCGAGCTGCGAAGATTGGGAACGCAGATGAACGGCGCGAGCGCCCTCAGGGCGGGATCGCTCAGCGCCGGATTGGCGAGCGGGTTGAGCCCGTAGTCGCGCTCGATCGCCTCGCAGCCGGTCATCCCGCCCGCTCCGCCGCGCCGGGTCTCGTAATGCGCGGCAAAGTCCTTGCTTTCGCTGGTGTAGCGCAGACCGGCGGTAAGGGTGAGGCTGTCGGTCAGGCTCAGCACGTTGTGCGTGAAGAGCGCGATGCTCTCCGAGGTCTGACGATAGGTGTCGAAATTTCCGCTGCCCGCAGCCCAGACAGGATTCGCGACATCGAAGCCGCCCGGCAGAGCCGTCGCCAGCAAGGCGCGGATGCCCGTGTCGCTGTCGTTGTAGCGATAGCGCGTGAGAAAGGTCTCGAAATCCGCGCCGAACAGCGTGTTGGCCCGCCGTTCCAGCTTCTCATGCGCGTAGAACGCGCCGACCAGCCAGTCGATACGCCCCGACGTGCCGGCGAAGCGGAGCTCCTGCGTGAAGGTGCCGAAACGCTGGCCGTTCGCCCCGTCATTCTCGGTGTGAATGATGTCGATGCCGGTCCAGTCGCCGTCCTGACCGCTGGTGAAGTCCCAGTCGCGCCACGCGGTGATGGATGTAAGGACACCCGGCCCGATATCCGCCGTCAGCTCGGCCGAAACGCCCCAGTCGTCCAGCGTCTGACCGAAATCCTGCTCGGCATAGCCGATCTGCGCCCCGACCGAGCGTCCTTGCGGCAGGCCGCGATAGCCGAGGATCGCACCGACCGTGTCCGGCACGTTCAGCCCGCCCGCACGGGCCGGCGCGCCGGCCCGCAGCGCGGCGGCGTAGCAGCACTCTTCGTCGCGATGCGCGCCGTCGAGGATCATGCGGAGGCTGACGTCCTCGGCGATGTCCCACAGCAATTGTCCGCGCGCCGACCAGGAATAGCGGTCATTGCCGGATCGCCCGCCGGGAACGCCAGGATTGACGTCCATGTAGCCGTCGCGCTGACGAAAGCTTCCCGAAAGACTCACTGCGGCCACGTTCGTCACCAGCGGCGCGCTGACCGCGGCGGTCAGATGCCGGCCGGAAAAGCTCTCCAGACCGGCCGACGCCGCGATGCGTATTCCGTCCAGCGAGGGCGCGCGGGTGACGACGGAAATAAGGCCGGCCGAGGTATTGCGGCCGAACAGCGTGCCTTGCGG
>CAZBPO010000138.1:0-7911 GCA_964493795.1 uncultured Flavobacteriaceae bacterium | reverse complement strand
CCTGCTGGTCGGCGCGCGCAAGGGTTCGCCGCTGGCCATCGGCCATGGCGACGGCGAGATGTTCTTCGGCTCCGACGCCTTCGCGCTGGCCCCCTTCACCAATCGCGTGACCTATATGGAGGAGGGCGACCTCGCCGTCCTGCGCCGTTCGGGCGCGACGGTGTATGACGTCGCCGACAAGCGCGTCGAGCGCCCGGTGGTCATCACCCAGGCCGGCGCGGCGCTGGTCGATAAGGGCAACCACCGCCATTTCATGGCCAAGGAGATCTACGAGCAGCCCGAGGTGCTGGGCCACACGGTCCATGCCTATGTAAACGCGATCACCGAAACCATCGCGCTGCCGAAGACGCCGATAGACTGGAACGCCGTCTCGCGCCTCACCATGGTGGCCTGCGGCACCGCCTCGCTCGCCACCCACGTGGCGCAGTATTGGTTCGAGCAACTCGCGCGCCTGCCGACCTCGACCGACATCGCCTCCGAATTCCGCTATCGCGACGCGGTGCTGATGCCCGGCGGGCTGTCGCTGTTCGTCTCGCAGTCCGGCGAGACGGCCGACACGCTGGCCGCGCTGCGCCACGCCCGCGCGGGCGGGCAGGCGATCGCCTCGATCGTCAATGTCGCCGAAAGCTCGATCGCGCGCGACAGCGACAGCGTCTTTCCCACCCATGCCGGCCCCGAAATCGGCGTCGCCTCGACCAAGGCGTTCATGTGCCAGCTTGGCGTCCTCGCCAGCCTCGCCATTTCCGCCGGCGTGGCGCGCGGCGTCATCTCGCGTGAGCGCGAGGTGGAACTGGTGCGACGCCTGCTGGAGATGCCGCGCCTGGTGCACGAGACGCTGAAACAGGAAGAGATCATCGCAGCCATCTCGCAGGAGATCGCCAAGGCCCGCGACGTGCTCTTTATCGGCCGGGGGCTCGCCTATCCCATCGCCATGGAAGGCGCGCTGAAGCTGAAAGAGATCAGCTATATCCACGCCGAGGGTTATGCCGCCGGCGAACTCAAGCACGGGCCCATCGCGCTGATCGACGAGAACGTTCCTGTCGTCGTCATCGCCCCGCACGACCACCTGTTCGAGAAGACGATCTCCAACATGCAGGAGGTCATGGCGCGCGGCGGCAAGGTGGTGCTCGTTTCCGACCGCAAGGGCCACGAGCTGTCGGGCGACGGCGTCTGGATGCGCATCGAGATTCCCGAATGCGAGCCGGCCTTCCAGCCCATGCTGGCCGCCGTGCCGATCCAGCTGCTCGCCTATTACACGGCGGTCGCCAAGGGCACCGACGTCGATCAGCCGCGAAACCTCGCCAAGTCGGTCACGGTCGAGTAAAGGGCGTCGTCCTTACGAAGGACGGACCGGTCCTCGCGCCGGCCCTTGCTTTTGACGTGCCCGCCAACGCGCCGCATCAGCGGCGCATATCCAGGAATCGAATTCGCATGCGCCTGTCCGCCGTCGCCGCCTTCGCGCTTATCGCCGCCACGTCCGCTTTCGCAGCCACCCCGACCATCGACAAGGTCGAGGCCAAGCTGTTCTATCAGGGCAGCGGCACGCTCTCGGTCAACGTCGCCACCGGCTCCAACGTTGCGCTGTGGAATACGATGATCGGCGCGGGCGACGTCGAGGAGCCCGCCAGCGATACGCTCGCCATCGTCACCATCGCCGCCGATCCGGACAGCTACATCGAAACGCCGCTCACCATCGAAGTCACCGACAACGAGGGCAAGGTGCTCGTCACGCGCACCATCACCGGCCTGCTTGTCGGCGAAAGTGGCAAAGTCTCGCGCGCCGTCTTCGTTCAGGATTCCACCTGCACGCCGCTCACCATCACCGCGACCTTCGGCACGTCCACTAGCTCGACGGCGGTTCACTTCGCCTGCGGCGAGTAACCCTGCGCGCCGCAGGCTTCGGCGGTCGGGGGGCGGTGTGCGGTGCAGCACATTCGATAGCTTCCGTCCCCCCCGACTCGTGGCTAGGCTCGCGATATGACGAACCTCACCGCCGATGACCGCAAGCGCGCCGCCGCCCTCAGGGCGCTCGACCTGATTTCCGACGGCATGATCGTCGGCCTTGGCACCGGGTCGACCGCCGCGCATTTCGTCAAGGCGCTGGGCGAGCGGGTGAAGGCGGGGCTTCGCATCACGGGCGTCCCCACCAGCGCCGCCGCCGAGGCCCTGGCGATCGAGGCCGGCGTTCCGCTGGCCGAACTCGACGGGGTGCCGCATGTCGATCTCACCATCGACGGCGCGGACGAGGCCGACCGCGCCTTCCGGCTGATCAAAGGCGGCGGGGCGGCGCATTTGCGCGAAAAGATCGTTGCCGCCGCCTCGCGCCGGATGATCGCCATCATGGACGACAGCAAGCTGGTCGAGAGCCTGGGGCGCTTTCCGCTGCCGCTCGAGATCGCGCCCTATGCCGCCCGCACCACCATGCGGCACGCCGCCGATGCTGCTGCGGCGGCGGGATGTTCGGGCAATTTCGTCAGGCTGCGCGGCGGCGACGCCCACCCGGTCGTCAGCGACAACGGCAATCTCGTCGCCGATCTCGATTGCGGCGCGATCCCGGACCCTGAGGATCTGGCCGCGCGTCTCGCCGCCATTCCCGGCCTTGTCGAACACGGCCTCTTCATCGGGCTGTGCCACGGCCTGATCGTCGGCACGGTGTCGGGAGTGGAGGTCATCGAGCCGCCGGTCCGGCCGGCGGAATAAACCTCGCGACCGGGCTTGACCCGGCCGCCCGGCAGCCCCTTCTCCTATCTCATGACATCCTACGACTACGACCTCTTCACCATCGGCGCCGGCTCGGGCGGCGTCAGGGCCTCACGTATCGCCGCCGGCTTCGGGGCCAGGGTGGCCGTCGCCGAGGAATATCGCGCCGGGGGCACCTGCGTGATCCGGGGCTGCGTGCCCAAGAAGCTGCTGGTCTATGGCAGCCGGATCGGCTTCGACATCGAGGACGCGCGCGGCTTCGGGTGGACGCATCCTGAAACCAGCCACGACTGGGGCGCGCTGATCCGCGCCAAGGACGATGAAATCGCCCGGCTCGAAGGGCTCTACCGCAAGGGCATCGACGCGGCGGGCGGCACGATCATCGACGATCGCGCCGAGCTGGTCGGTCCGCATGAAATCCGGCTGGTGAACGCAGGCCGCACCGTTACGGCGAAAACCATTCTCGTCGCGGTCGGCGCGACGCCCCATCGCCCCACCAATTGCCCCGGCGCGGAGCTGGCCATCACCTCGAACGAGGCGTTTCATCTGAAAGAGCGTCCTCAGCATGTCGTCATCGTTGGCGCAGGCTACATCGCGCTGGAATTCGCCTGCATTTTCCGAGGCTATGGTTCGCAGGTCACGGTCGTCCACTACGGGCCGGAAATCCTGCGCGGCTTCGACCGCGAATGCGCGGCGCATCTGCACGGCGAGCTGGCGAAACGCGGCATCGTCTTCCGCATGGACGCCAGCGTCGTCGGCGTGCGGGATATCAATGGACGGCGCGAGATCGGGCTTTCGACCGGCGAGGTGCTGGACGCCGACCAGATCATGTTCGCGACCGGCCGTTGGCCCAATACGCGCGGTCTGGGGCTCGAAAAGGCCGGCGTCGCGGTGAACGACAAGGGCGCGATCCCGGTCGATCCCTATAGCCGCACGAACGTGCCGCACATCTACGCGGTCGGCGACGTCACCGATCGCCATAACCTGACGCCCATCGCCATCCGCGAAGGCCACGCCTTCGCCGAGACGGTGTTCAACGGCAACCCCGTCGCCGTCGATCACGACGACATTCCGACCGCCATCTTCACCACGCCCGAATTCGCATCGGTGGGCCTGACGGAAGAGGCGGCGCGCCGCGACCATCCGGACGTGCACATCTACAAGGCGAAGTACCGCCCGATGAAGGCGACCATTTCGCATCGCGACGAACAGACCCTGATGAAGCTGATCGTCGACGGCGCGACGGGGCGGGTGCTGGGCGTTCACATGGTCGGGGCCGATGCGGGCGAGATCATCCAGATGGCCGCCATCGCCGTGAAGATGAAGGCGACCAAGGCCGATTTCGACGCCACCATCGCGCTTCACCCCAGTGCGGCCGAGGAATTCGTGCTGATGCGTACCCGGGCGGCCTGACCGGCTGCGGAACCGGGCGCGCGCCGGGACGTTCTTTCGGCACCGGGATTTCCTCCCGTTCAGGAGACGTCCATGCTGAAATCCTCGACGGCGCTCGCCGCCGCGCTTTTCGCCTGCGCCCTCGGCGCGCCTGCCGCCCATGCCGAAGCCGGCGTGAAGGTCGGCGTTCTGGAGTGCAACGTGGCCGGCGGCGCCGGCTTCATTTTCGGCTCGTCGAAAGACATCGCCTGCGCCTACACGCCCGATAACGGGCCGGCGGACCACTATGTCGGCGAGATCAACAAATTCGGCATCGACATCGGCTACACCGAGGCGAGCCGCATCGTCTGGGTCGTTTTTGCGCCGACCTCCGACATCCGTCAGGGCGCGCTGGAAGGCGACTATGCCGGCGCGACGGCCGGCGCGGCCATCGCCGTCGGTCTCGGCGCGAACGTGCTGGTCGGCGGGTTCGATGAATCGATCGCGCTTCAGCCGGTCAGCACCGAAGCGAGCGAAGGGCTGAACCTGGCCGTCGGCATCGCGGCCGTGAAGCTGAAGTCGGCGTCGCCAGCGCCGTAGCCCGGCCCATCTGAAACAAATGGGGCGACGCCACCCGACGTCGCCCCTGATGTTTCGCCCGTCCCGCTGCGCGCTATTGCGGCTTTGACTGTTCCGGCGTCGCCTCAGGCTTCGGCGTCATGCCACCGGGGGCGGCCTCGCCCAGCGCCGTGTCGAGAACCTTGCGGAACCCTTCGATGGGCAGCACGCCGGCGATCTTCTCGCCGCCGATGAAGCTGGTCGGCGTCGAGTTCACCTCAAGCACGCCCTGCGCTTCGCTCATGCCGCCCAGAATCTGGTCGAGCAGGTCCTGCTTTTCGAAGCAGGCCTCCACACCCGCCTCGTCCAGCCCATGCTTTGAGGCGAACCCCAGCAGGACGCCCTTGGGGTCGGTCGCGCCGGGACCGTGCCAGGTCGCCTGGTTCGCGAACACGTCGTCCATGAACGGATAGAACTTCTCGCCGGGCAGGCAGCGCGCGATCACCGTCGCCGTCGCCGCGACGTTGTCCAGCGGGAAGTCGCGCAGCACATAATAGACCTTGCCGCTGTCGATATAGTCGGCCTTCAGGGCGGGCAGCACCCGCAGAGACAGATCCGCGCAATGCGGACAACCGGCCGAGGCGTATTCGATCCACGTCACCGGCGCGTCCGGATCGCCGATCCCGATATCGGTCGGCTTGATCGTCAGGGCCGCTGCGCGTGCGGCGACAGGGTCGGGAGCCGGCTCGGCAGGCGTTCCGGTGGGTGCAGGAGACGGCTCGGGCGGCGGCGGGATATCGGCCAAGGCGGGAATGCCGGCCATCAGCCCGAAAATCGCCCCGGCCAACAGACCCTTCACTGCGTGCTTGTGCATGTACAAAAACCTCTATGGTATCCCGCAATCCCGACTCTAGCGTATCGCTGGCCGTGGCGGGAGAGGCGGCATTTGGGGCGAGCGTGACTGACAGACCGTCGCAGAACCTGGGCCGGATCGGGCTGCTCCTTCTGGCGGCCGCTGCGCTCACCGGCAGCGCGGCGGCGCGGTTTTCGGGCGTCGCCGGCTCGGCAGGCGATCCTCCGGGGCGATCCGAGATGCCCTGGCTGGTGGGAGCGGCGCTGGTCTTTGGTCTGTGCTTTTCGCTCTGGGTGGCCTCCCAGATCGCAAGGCGCTCGGCTCAGGCGCGCGAAGCGGCGACCTGGCCGGTCCGCCGCGCGGCCGTCGAGCACAGCGCTGTGGAGGAGACCTTCAGCATCTTCGCCGGAAGCCGCTACAGGCCCGCGATCCGCTATCGCTACGAGGTCGAAGGCGTCGCCTATCCTGGCGAGCGGCTTCGGATCGACGCCGGCTCGCACGCCAACCGTGGCGCCGCAGAAAGCGATATTGCGCCCTATGCGCCGGGCGACGCCATCGACGTGCGCGTCGATCCGGGCGTTCCCGCCCGCAGCGTCATCCTGCCCGAGGCGGCATACGGCGATCTGTACTTCGAGCTGGCGATGGGCGCAGCGGTCTCGCTCGCCGCCATCGTCGGTCTGGCGATCCTGCTTCTCTGACCCCAGGGCGGGCGGACATCCCCGCGCCTTGAGCCCTTGCGCGATTTCGACGCCTGCCTGTACCCACATCGTCATGCCATCGCCCGCGCCGCCATCGCCGCTCTTCCCGCTTTCCGCCATCTCGGCGGGGATCGTCGCCGTGCTGGTGGGGTTCGGCAGCACCATCGTGCTCGTCGTGCAGGCCCATCAGGCGATGGGGGCAAGCGCGGCGCAGATCGCTTCCGGCGCCACGGCGCTGTGCCTTGGCATGGCGATCGGCGGCGCGGTGCTCAGCCTGTGGCTGAGGATGCCGATCGTGCTCGCGTGGTCCAGCGCGGGTGCGGCGCTTATCGCCTCGTCCGAGATACATCCAGGTTATCCCGCCGCCATCGGAGCCTTTCTGACCGCTGCGGGCCTCATGCTCCTGGTCGGTCTGATCCCGGTACTGGGGCGTCTGGCCGCCCGCATTCCGCCCGCCATCGCCTCCGCGATGCTGGCGGGCGTCTTGCTGCCGTTCTGTCTTGCGCTGTTTCAGGTGATGGCGCGCGATCTGGTGCTGGGGGCGTCGCTGCTCGCGGTCTTCGTCATCGCCCGATTGCGCTTTCCATCGTTCGCCTTGCTGGTGGTGCTTGCGGCGGCGTTCGTGATCGTGGCGGCGCGCGGCGAGGGTGGGGGCCTGCTGGAAGGGCCGCTCTTCGGGACGCTGAACTTCACCGCGCCGGTCTTCGACATTCAGGCGATGATCGGCATCGGCCTGCCGCTTTTTCTGGTGACGCTGGTGTCCCAGAACCTGCCGGGCTTCGCGATCCTGCGCGCCTCGGGCTACGAGCCGCCGCCGCGCCCTGTTCTCGTCGGCACCGCCTCGGCCTGGGCTGCATTCGCGCCGTTCGGGGCGTTCTCGATCAATCTCGCCGCCATCACCGCCGCGATCTGCACGGGGCCTGAGGCCCACCCCGACAAGGCGCGCCGTTACGGCGCTGCGCTGGCCTATGCGGCGGGATATGCGGTGCTGGCTCTCTTCACGGCCCCTATCGTCAATCTGTTCGCCACGCTGCCGGCGGACACGGTGGCGGCGATCGCGGGCGTGGCGCTGCTGTTGCCGCTCGCCAATGCGCTTTCGGGCGTCTTCGCTGAACCCGGCCCGCGCGAACCGGCGCTGATCACCTTCGCCGCCACCGCGTCGGGCTTCGCGCTGTTCGGGATCGGTTCGGCGTTCTGGGGGCTGGTCGCCGGATTCCTGGCGCTTGGAGCCAGGCGCTTGCTCGCGCCGCCCTGATCGCCGGGCATTTTGTTGCGAGGTCGTGATATATTCTTTCGTGCGGGTTCACGCCCGCGTAACGCCGCCTGTGAAAAACTGGTGAAAGCCCTATCTCTCCTGTAGAAGACCCGGCCCGAAAGACGGATTTGAGTTCGATGAGCGCCAACTGGACCCCGACCTCCTGGAGATCGAAACCGATCAGCCAGGTGCCCGATTATCCCGACGCCGCGAGGCTCTCGGACGTAGAGACGCGCCTCAAATCCTATCCCCCGCTGGTGTTTGCGGGCGAAGCGCGCAATCTGACGGCCGCGCTCGGGCAGGTGGCCGAGGGCAAGGCGTTCCTGCTTCAGGGCGGCGACTGCGCCGAATCCTTCGCCGAATTCCATCCCGACAACATCCGCGACACGTTCCGCGTGCTGCTTCAGATGGCGGTGGTCCTCACCTTCGCCGGCTCGATGCCGGTGGTGAAGGTCGGCCGCATCGCCGGACAGTTC
>CAZBPO010000137.1:0-7926 GCA_964493795.1 uncultured Flavobacteriaceae bacterium | reverse complement strand
CCGAGCTGATCGAGTGCGGTCTTTTCGATCAGTGGATCAGGGGCGGCGTCACCGAACGCACTTTCGTGGAACGCGATCCGTCCGGCCTGTTCTGGAAGTGCCGAACCGACGTCATCCACCAGGGGGCCGAGATCACCGTCGTCGACTACAAGACCACCGACGACGCCTCGCCCGACAAGTGGGAGAAGCGGGTTCGTGAACACGGCCTTCACATTCAGGAGGCCTGGTATCGCAAGGTCATTGGCGCCGTCCTCGGCCGCCCGGTCTCGCGCTTCGTCTTCGTCGCGCAGGAGAAGACCTATCCGTTCCTCGCCACCGCTTACGAGCTCGACGGCACGGCGCTGGAATGGGGCCTGCGCCTCGCACGCAAGGCGGCGGCGGTGTTCGCCGACTGCGCCATCATGGACGACTGGCCGCGCTTCGTCCGCGATCCGGCCCTCACGACATATCTCGCGCTGCCGACCTGGCTCCTGATGGACCTCGAGGTCCGCAACGATCGCGGCGATTTCGAGATCGGGGCCGCGCCAAAACCCCAGAAATACCGGCGTCTCTTCGACGCCCAGAAGCCGGCGTGAGGCCGCGATGCACGACGACGACATCAAGATCCTGAGCTTCAAACCCGCCCAACGGAAGGGCTCGCACGTCATCATCTCGCTCTATGGCCCCTCTGGCGGCGGCAAGACGCTGTCCGCGCTCCTGCTGGCGCGTGGGCTGGTCGGCCCGGACGGCAGGATCGGCTTTATCGACACCGAAACCGGGCGCGGCCTGATCTACGCGGCCGAGGCCGGCGGGTTCGACCACGCCGAGCTCACCGCCCCGTGGTCGCCCGACCGCTATATGACGGCGATCCGCCAGGCCGAGGCCGAAGGCTACGGCGCGCTGATCATCGATTCCGCATCCCATGAATGGGACGATATCGGCGGCGTCCTCGAGATGGCCGAATCCGGCGGCGGCAAGGGCTTGCAGAAATGGAAGGTCGCCAAAGGCCAGCACAAGCGCTTCGTGCAGACCCTGCTGCGCACCAGAATGCATCTCATCCTCTGCCTGCGCGCCAAGGAGAAGATCGTCGAGCGCGTCGGCGCCGACGGCAAGAAAGAGCTGGTGAACATCGGCTTCGTGCCGATCCAGGCCAAGGACTTCATCTACGACACGACCGTCCAGCTCTTCATGCTGAACGAGCCGGGCAAGCGCGGCATGTTCCACGCCGAGAAATGCCCGCGCGATCTGCTCGGCGCGTTTGACGAGACCAAGCCCATCACGATCGAGACCGGCGCCAAGGTCGCCGAATGGGTGGCCGGCGGTCGGCCCGTCGATGGCGAGTTCGAGGCGCTGAGCCTGGCGGGCGAGGACGCCGCGGATAGCGGCACCGCTGCGCTCCGGACGTGGTTCGAGAGCCTGAGCCGGCCGCAACAGCGGCGCATGAAGCCGATGCTGGACGGCAACCTGAAATCCATCGCGCTCGCCGCGGATCGCCGGATCAGGGAAGAGGCCGAAGACCGCGCTGAGCACCAGGCCGGCGGCGAGGTCGAAACCCGCGCCGCAATGCCGGCCTTCCTTGCCGGCGCGATTGACCAGGTCCGCGCCTGCGCCGGCGTTTCCGCCCTCGCCGATGTGCAGCGCGAGACGCTGAAGGAGCTGCTGGCGGCGAAGACCGACGCGAAGTGGCTCGACCACTTCAACACCGTCTGCCGCGAGCGTTTCGACCAGATCAGCGCCGAGGCGGCGTGATGGCGCGAAAGGCCCTCCCGAAGCGCAAGGTTCTGACAGCCCGCGAGAAGCGCGTGGTGTTCGAGACCTTCAATGGCTGCTGCGCCGGCTGCGGGATGCCCTTTCGGTCGATCAAGGCCGTGCGGTGCTGGGATCACGGGGTCATGCGCTGGCTCGCCGAGGACGCCGCTGACACCCGCTACGAACAGGTCAAGAATTTCCGCCCGCTCTGTGATCCCTGCACCGATGTGAAGGATGCCGCCGACGCGGCGATCCGCGCCAAGGTCCGCCACCTGACCGGCGAGACCGGGCGGAACAGGATCGGCCGCATCAAACCCGCCTGGCCGACCCGCGGCTTCTACCGTCACCCCACGATGAAGCGCGACATGCGCACCGGAAAGGTCGTCCCGCGATGAACTACCCGATCCCGCTCGCCGCCCTCGACGACCGCCTCGCATTCGTCGGCACGTCCGGCTCCGGCAAAACCTACGCGGCCGGCACGGCGGTCGAGAAGCTTCTGCACGCCGACAGCCGCGTCATCATCTTCGACCCGCTCGGCGTCTGGCATGGCCTGCGCCTCGATCATGACGGCCAGCCAGGCGGCTTCGACGTGGTGATCATGGGCGGCCCGTTCGGCGATTTGCCGCTTAGCGAGCGCGCCGCACCGGAGATCGGCCGCGCCATCGCCTCGGCCAGCGAAAGCATCATCATCGACCTGACCGAGCTGCCGACCAAGGCGTCAGAGCGCCGCGTCATGCTCGGCCTACTCACAGCGCTCTACCAGTCCGCCTCGGGCGAGCCCGTTCATCTGGTTTTCGACGAAGCCGACGAGTGGGCGCCTCAGACCGTCTATGACAAAGACGGCGAGGCGATGAAGCTTAAGGGCCGCATGTCCGACATCGTGCGGCGCGGGCGGGTCAAGGGCTTCATCCCATGGCTGATCACGCAGCGGCCCGCCGTGATCGCCAAGGACGTCCTCAGCCAGGCCGACGGTCTTGTCGCAATGAGGCTGATCTCGTCTCAGGATCGCGCCGCGCTGGACGCATGGGTCGGCGGCCAGGCCGACGAAACCGATGCGAGGAATGTCAGGAAGCTGTTGCCCACGCTCGAGCGCGGAACCGGGCTGGTATGGATACCGGGGCGAGGGGTCATGGCGTCCGGGGCCTTCCCCCAGAAGATCACCTTCGACTCCTCGCGGCAGTTGAAGCGCGGCGAGAAGCGGCACGGCCTGGCGATCCGCCCTCTCGACATCGAGGGCCTCCGCCATCGGCTCGCCGAGGTCGAGCAAGAGGCCAAGGCCAACGACCCCGCCGCGCTGAAGGCCGAAATCGAGCGGCTGACGAAGGCCCTGTCCATTTCTTCCCCCACAAATGAGGCGGCAAAAGTGGACTCGGCCGCGTTGGAGAGCGCCCGGCGGGAGGCCCGCGCCGAGGGTGTCCGCGTGGGCAAGTCGGCGGCGCTCGCAGCGATGAAGGTCTTGTGGTCCACGGCCGGCCAGAACCTTGCCGCGATCGCTGACATCGTCGAGCGCGCGCACGCGATGGAGGCCGACGAGATCGCCCCGGCCGCCCACGCAGAGACCATGAAATCGGGCCAGCCCGCCACCAGCCCTAAACCCGTGGCGTCCCACCCCGAGCGCGTCCGGCCGAGTATGCCGGCGCGCGAACCTGCCGAGGCGGCTGGCTCGACAGGAGCCCTGTCGAGATCGGAACTGAAGATCCTCGAGGCCCTGGCCGCGCTGGCCGCCTTCGGCTTCGGCGAGGCAGAGCGCGCGCAACTGGCGTCGTTCGCCGGCTACAGCAAAGGCGGCGGGCGCTTCGCGAACCTTCTGGGCGGACTTCGCTCGCAGGGCTTCATCGAATACCGCGCGACGCTGATCGCGCTAACCGACGCCGGCCGCGGCGCAGCGCCGTCACCCGATCTCGCGCTCCCGGCGCGCACCCGCCTCGCCCCCGTCCTCGACGCCTCGCAGGCCAAGGTTCTGGACGCCCTGCCACGCGACGGCACGGCGATCCCGCGCGTCAGCGTGGCGGAGGCCAGCGGCTACGACGCCGGCGGGGGCCGCTTCGCCAACATCCTCGGCTCGCTCCGCACCCTCGGCGTCATCCACTACCCCGACAGGGGCCTCGTAGCGGCACAGTCGTGGGTGTGGCTGTGAGCCGCCGATCGCCCCACCTGACCCGCAGTTTCACAGCCCGCGTCTCGCGGCGGGAGGCTTGAGAGATGGCCGCTGACACCAAGATCGAATGGGCTCACCATACCTTCAATGCCTGGATCGGCTGCACCAAGGTCTCGCCAGGCTGCGATCACTGCTATGCGGAGCGGCAGGACGCGCACCGCCGCTGGACGGCTGAAGGCTGGGGCGGACCCCGCCGGCGCACCGGTGCCGAATATTGGAAGCAGCCGCTCAAATGGGAGCGAGCGGCAGCGCGCCAGGGCGTTCGGCACCGGGTCTTCTGCTCGTCGCTGGCCGACGTATTCGACAATCAAGTGCCAGACGAATGGCGCGCCGATCTCTGGGCGCTGATCGCCGCGACGCCGCACCTAGACTGGCTGCTGCTGACGAAGCGCCCGCAGAACATCGCCAAGATGCTGCCGGCCGACTGGCGCGACGATTGCCACAGCGTTGGGTACCCCAACGTTTGGCTCGGCACGACAGCCGAGAACCAGACCGAGGCAAACCGGCGCATTCCACATCTTCTGGCCGCGCCCGCGCGGGTTCGTTTCCTCTCCTGCGAACCGCTCATCGGGCCAGTCAATCTCCGTGACGCCCTGATCGTCGGCCCGGAAGGCGGCTGGGAATGGTGGGGGGCCGACCGCCACATGCTTCATTGGGTCATCGCCGGGGGAGAGTCAGGCCCGCAGGCGCGGCCGATGCATCCCGACTGGGCGCGGACCCTGCGCGACCAGTGCGCGGCGGCCGGGGTGCCGTTCTTTTTCAAGCAATGGGGCGAGTGGGCGCCGACTGGCGGCGTCGATTTTTACGGTCACGGCTCCGAGAAAAACCAGCGGGCGCATCCGAACGCTCAGGGGATCGCCTGGTTGCGGGACGGGCGGGTCTGCCTGCGTGACTTCACGGTCACCGAACACCGGCGACGGATGCAATCGGGTATCGCCAGCTGCACGCGCGCGATCGAGGAAGACCGCGCCGCGCTATCCGCATTCCATCGAATGGTCGATGACCCGCATCGCACGGAAGACAACCCGCTCGGCTATTGCTGGATGTATCGCCTCGGCAAGAAGGCCGCCGGCCGGATGCTCGACGGCGTGCTGCATGACGGGGCGCCGTCATGACCACCCCCCTTACCCCCGAAGCCCTCGCTGAGGGCGAGAGGCTGGCCCTGAAAGCGACGCAAGCGCCGTGGGGACTCAACCACGAATGCGGCGATGAGAGCGTCATTCGACCTAACGGCTTCCTGGTCGCTGATTGCGCCATATTCGGCTGGGGCGCATCCGCTGAGCGCAATCGCGCCAACGCCGCCCTTATCGTGTGGATGCGCACCAATCTCCCCGCCCTTCTCGCCACCGCGCGCCGCGCCGAGGCCGCCGAAGCCCGCGAGGCGAAGCTGCGGGAGATGGAGGCGGCCATCGAGGCTTTCCTGCCGCGCAATCTGCGGTTGGAAAACAAGGGGGTGCCGGATCAGACCGTTGTGCCGCTCGATTGCACCATGGGCGAACTGCGGGCCCTCGCCGCCCTCGCCCCCGCATCGGAGAAGGACGGGGAGGTGGTGGAATGAGGAACCGCTTCCCAGGAACACGCTACCGCTGCAACACGTGGTGTCCGGCCGGCGAAGGTCACTTCGAGAAGATCGGATCTCATTTCCGGGTCCAGCACGCCACATGCGCGATCGAATGGCGCGGCACACCTGATCCGGTGCGGGTCGAGCGCCAGCAGCGCCGAGACCAATATCTCGCAACACAAACCGGGCGGGCGGCTCAGCGTGCGCGAAAGCGACTTCGCGATCAGGCCACCCCCATCGACGGGAAGGACGGGGAGGCGGTGTCGTGAGGACTCTCTACCAGGCCCTCGCCGCGCAACAGACCGACACTGCGCTGCGGTTCGTCATCTTTTGCAGCTACGGCAATGACAGCATTGCCCTGATTCAGTGGGCATCTGAGCAGCAGTTGAGCGGCGTCGCTGTTGTCTTCACCGATACCGGATGGGCTGCCGATGGCTGGATGGAGCGGGTCGAGAAGGCCGAGGCCTGGGCGCGCTCCCTCGGGTTCGTTCCCCACCGCACCGCGTCGATCGGCTTTCGCCAGTTGGCGCGCGACAAGAAGGGGTTCCCCACCCAACGCTATCAGTGGTGCTCCTATATCCTGAAGATCGAGCCGGGCATGCGCTGGCTTGCCGAGAATGATCCCGATGCCAGGGCCGTGTGCCTGATCGGGGTGCGGCGCGAGGAAAGCGAAGGCCGGGCGGACTTCCCGGCCTACCTGCTGAACAGCGCCAACCACGGCGGCCGCGTCATGGTCGCACCGTTCGTGGACTTCGACGCAGAACAGCGCGACGCTCTGATCCGCCGCGCAGGTTACGAGGTGCTGCCGCACCGGTCCCGCGAATGTAAGTGTATCAACAGCAACCGTCGCGACATGCAGCGGTTTACTGATGCCGACTGGGCCGAAATTCGGGACGCGGAAGCCGAGATCGGAAAGCCGATGTATCGTCCTAAGCGACATATGGGCGCACGCGGTGCCGACGAAGTCCGGCGCTGGGCGAACTCCCCACGCGGCAAGTTCGTGCCGCGCGAACCGGAGCCGGATGCCGAAGACCTAGAAGACGCGCCGGCTGAGCAGAACTTGCTCGAATGCCGCGACACCTTCGGGGAGTGCGGCGCATGATTTGCCAGAGAGATTGGGCGTGCATGTGCCCGAAATGCGGATGGGTGGTGGACTACGACTGCGCGTGCGTCGAAGGGCCGACCTTCCCGCTTGTTAAGCCGCGAGGCGATACGCGCACCGAGATCGAGGCCATCGCTCAAGCGATCTCACCCGCCCCCATCCTCGGGAAGGGAGAAGAGTGATGACTGATTACATCTCCAAGGGCGCTATCATCTCGCCCTGCGGTCGCTATCGCTACCGACTTTGGCGCGAATGGCGTGGTACCGGCGCACCTCTCGGCGAACCAAAATCCGTCCTCTTCATCATGCTCAACCCCAGCACGGCTGATGGCGAGCAGGACGACCCGACGATCCGGCGCTGCGTCGGCTTCGCGAAGTCTTGGGGATACGACCGCATGGAGGTGGTCAATCTCTTTGCCTGGCGCGCAACGAGCCCGAGCGATCTGCTGGCCGTCGAGCATCCGAACTGCCCTGTTGGAGCGGACAATCAGGAACACATCGAACGGGCCGCCGAGGGCGCCGACATCATCATCTGCGCCTGGGGCGCACGCGGCGCGTCACAGGATCAGGACCGAACGGTTCTCGGCTGGCTGGACCGCTACGGCTGGACCAAGAAGACCCATGCCCTGAAGCTGACGAAGGCCGGTCAGCCGTGCCATCCGCTCTATCTGCCCGGCGACAGCAAGCCGTTCCGCTTTGGGGAACGCCCATGACCCCCGCCCCCAAGGCCGTCGAACTGGTGTTGGCGGCAAAGGCTGACGATGCGCGGGCGTTCGTGCGCAAATGGGCCGCATATCGTGACGGATATGCGTCCGCCGACTACCCGATGAACGCCAACACCGCGATGCACGCACTTGAAGCCGCCCTCACCACGGGAGCCGAGACATGAGCCGGCCCGAGCCCATCAACCTCACCGCGCCATCGGCAAGCACAGACGCGCCGACCAACGCGGCGCAACGCCCCATGTATCGCAGCGACGCCGAGACGGCGATCCGCGAGTTGCTGGAGGCATGGCTGCGCGACATGCATCCGGACGGCCGCATCATCCACGAACTCAACCGCAGGAGGGCTCGTGATGAAGGTCCGCCCGATCTTCGCCTGGTACGACCTGTGGATCGGCGCGTTCTGGGATGCCCCGAAACGCCGCCTCTACATCCTGCCGTTGCCGTGCGTCGGCATCCGCATCGACTTTCCGAAGCAGGAGGGCTCGTGATGGCCCAGATTTCACGCTTCACCTCGCAAATCATCGCCCGTGCTGCCCTCACCGCAGCCCTCAGCGTGATGGGGAAGCCATGAAACGCCGCCAGCGCATCGCGAACCGCGCATGGGCCATCGCAGCCATAGCCCTCGCCATCATGGCTCTGGTCGCCGCATATCA
>CAZBPO010000136.1:5084-7944 GCA_964493795.1 uncultured Flavobacteriaceae bacterium | reverse complement strand
AGATCACCTCGCCGATCGGCAGGCCGTAGCCGCGATAGCCCATGGCGATCTTGGCGACGAGGCGCAGATGCGAGGTCACCAGCTTTTCGGCGGCTTCGGTGTCGCCATGCTCCTGGAAACGCTTGGCGAGCATGTATTCCTCGCTCTGCTCCAGCAGCGGAAATTTGCGGATTTCGGCCAGATACCGCGAGAGCGATCCCTCGGGCGACATTGCGGTCAGTGCGCGCGCAGCCATTTCAGCCATCCTTCCCCCGCCCGAAGGCGGCCGGCCCGTTCCCCAAGATGACGCGGCGAGGAAGATCGGACCCAAAAGCCCCCGCCGGTCCGGGGACTCATTTAGTAACTGCAATGATTACATTAAAGGGGTTGGTAGGCGACCCCTGCGACGTGAATGCGTCATCACGGCTTGGCGATCCAACGGATATTTTGTTTCTCAGACATAGAGGAAGTCGATCAGAAGTTTTGACGGACGGTCAGGCCCGGCCTTCACTGCCCGTATAGTCTGCATCGGTCAGGCGCTCAGGTTGGTCGGGCGGGGGGAAGATGCCGAGATGAAAGCAGCGCACCGGAAAGGGCGGCCTGGCAGCGCCCGGGCGTCGCGATGAAACTTCAACCCGTTACCTTCAGGTCGGCGGGCCTCACGCTGTCGGGTGGTCTGTCCCTACCGGCAGGCGTCGCCTTGGCGCCGTGCGTCGTGATGGTGCACGGCAGCGGCCCGCAGGACCGTGACGGCAATATCAGTGGTTTTCGTACGGACATCCTTCGCGACATCGCCGACGATCTGGCGGCGCGCGGGATCGCCACACTGCGCTACGACAAGCGCGGCTGCGGCCGGAGCGAGGGACGGTTCGATACTGCGGGGCTGCTCGATCTGGTGGGCGATGCCCAGGCGGCGGTGGACCGCGCCGCCGGGCTGGAGGGCGTCGATCCGGGGCGGATATTCGTGCTGGGGCACAGCGAGGGCGCGACCCTGTGCCCGGAGATATGCCTTGGGCGCAATTCCGTCGCCGGCGCGATCATGCTGAGCGCGAGCGTGCGGAGCCTTGAGGAAGACCTGATCAAGAACGCCGAGGTGCTCAATCGCGATCTGGAGACGCTCAAAGGGCTGAAGGGCTGGCTGGCGCGCCGGCTGTTCTTCACCCGCGATCCGCAGGCGATGGCGCGTTCGCTGCGCCGTCGCGTCGACCGGGCGCGGGGAAGCCGGATCTGGGTTTCCTTCCACCGGGTCAGCGTCAAGTTCTACCGGGAGACTTTCGCTTACGACGTGAAGCGCCATCTGGCGCGCTTCCATAAGCCGATCCTGGCCATCGGCGGCGGGAAAGACTTCCAGTGCCTCGCGGAAGATACGCAGCGTATCGCGGAACTGGCGCCCGGCCAGGTCACGGTCAGGGTATTCCCCGACATGAATCACATGCTGCGTAGCCAGGAGGGGCCGCCATCGCTGCTCACCTACAAGGCCGAGGCCGATGAGCCGGTGCTGGCTGAGGTCAAGGACGCGATCGCCGGATGGGTCGAGGCCCAGCCGCGCTCTACCTGACGCGACGCCGGGAGACCGATCCCTCGGCGCGGCGAATGTGGGAAAACTCACGGATGGGAGGAGCGATGCCTGCTAGCCTCATCGTCGCCGTCGCGCTCCCTTCGCGGGCGGCAGCATTGCGGCGGGATCGCGCCACACTCGATCCTGTCCGTCACCTCCCCGTCGCGTTCGCGCGATGAAGGTAACTTGACGGGCCGGCGGGTTTCCCACCGGCCCGCTTTCTTCTCTATCACAGCGTCTCGGCGGACCAACGACCGGAGTGGTGGCCGCGTGGCCGATTTCGGCGAACAGGAAAGGTCGACCGGCCCGAGACGAAAGGCTTCAATCGTTCTCCGGCTTTGGCCGGAATCTCTAACTTAGGCGGCTTTCAGATTGTCGGCCGACAGCTTGCCGGTGCGACGATCCTTCACGAGGTCGAAGCTGACCTTCTGGCCCTCGGCCAACTGGCCGAAGCCGGCGCGCTCGACGGCGCTGATGTGAACGAAAGCGTCCTGTCCGCCATCGTCAGGGGCGATGAAGCCGAAGCCCTTGATCGTATTGAACCATTTGACGGTTCCCGTGGTCATGGGAGCCCTTTCTCAAAGCAATAGGGTGTATGCCCTCGCATCATGTGCTGCGAGGCGTCGAACTTGCATTTTTCTTGGTAAAAAGAGCGGCGCGCAGGTTAAATCGCACGCAGAATCTAAACGACCATCGATCGACATCGGAATTCTTGCAAAAAACATCGACTGGAACAAGAAATATTTTTTTCAGAGAAAAAATAAAATTCGAGAGAAGTCCCATAATACGCGGAATTTCATCCGCATTCATGTTATTATCATCCAATGAAATATTCTCTCTCAGCACAATTCGACAATGGGAAGAAGCTTGCGAGCGGGCACGGAACGGCAGCATCCGCGCTGGCCGGGGTAGGGCTTCTGCAAAGCCAGGGCGCCCACGAGATTCAGATATTCGACATCAGGACCGGACGCCTGATGGATGAGGCGGCGCTGCAGCGCGCCGATGAAGAAGCCCGGCGCAGGGCTCTGCTGACCGTCCGTCCCTGACGCCTCACGCGTCGCACGAAAGGCCTCTGTGGACCCCAACACCCTATCGACCGCGAAAGCGGACGCCATCGCTTTCCAGACGCCCACCCTCGCCGCGAGCCTCTGGCAGATCGCCAATTCCCTTGTTCCCCTAGTCGGCCTTGTAATCGCGCTGCACTACGTGCTGGCGACCGACGCGTGGTGGACGTGGCCGCTCTATCTGGGGCTTGTGGTCCTGGCGGCCGGGTTCGTCGTACGAATCTTCATCATCCAGCACGATTGCGGCCATGGATCGTTT
>CAZBPO010000136.1:4056-5074 GCA_964493795.1 uncultured Flavobacteriaceae bacterium | reverse complement strand
CGCTCACGCCGCGCGAACGATGCGGTCGGGTTCCTGTGCGGCATGGTCACGTTCACGCCCTATGGCAACTGGGCGCGGCAGCATGCCGGGCACCATGCCAACTGGAACAATCTCGACCGCCGCTCAAGCGGCGTCGATATCTACTCGACCTGCGTGACGGCCGACGAGTATCGCGCGATGACCCGGCGCGAACGCCTGACCCTGCGCGCGGTGCGGACGCCGCTGGTCTATCTGGGCCTCATTCCGCCGCTGGTCTTTCTGGTGCTCTATCGACTGCCTTTCGACACGCCCCGCGCATGGGCTGCGGAGCGGCGCAGCGTTCATCTCAACAACGCGATGCTGTTGGCCGCCTTTATCGCGATGGGCGTTCCACTGGGGTTCGGCAATGTGCTGTTGGTGCAGCTGCCGATCATGTCGGTCGCTGCGATCGTCGGCGTGTTCCTGTTTTCGGTGCAGCATCGCTTCGAGGCGACGCTGTGGACGAACAAGGAGTCATGGAACGCGACCGACGCCGCGCTGAAGGGCAGCTCGTTCCTGCGGCTGGGGCCGGTGCTGCGCTGGTTCACGGGCAATATCGGCTATCACCATATCCACCACCTGAACGCCCGCATTCCCAATTACCGGTTGTCGGCGGCGCATGACGGCATTCCCGCCGCGCATGCCGTTCCGGCGCTTTCGCTGGGTGCGGCGCTGCTGAACCATCGCCATGCGCTGTGGGATGAGGCCCAGGGCAGAATGATCTCGTTCGCCGATGCCCTGACCCCGAGGCCGGCGCTGGCCTGAACTGCGCGGCGACCGCGCGGCCGGGGTCAGGCGTTGGCGTCGATCAGGGCCCGTTCGAGCGCCAGCAGGTCGGCGGGCAGCGGGGCTTCGAAGCGGATGGTCTTGTGGGTGGCTGGGTGCTGGAAGCCCAGAACCGCCGCGTGGAGCGCCTGGCGCGGGAAATCGTCGATGGCGTCGAGGGTTTCCTGCGGCACGCCCTTTTTCTGGCCCGGCGCGGTGCGGGCGACGAGCGCGT
>CAZBPO010000136.1:0-4046 GCA_964493795.1 uncultured Flavobacteriaceae bacterium | reverse complement strand
GTGCACGCGGATCTGGTGCGTGCGGCCGGTCTCGAGCCGGCAATGAATCTTGGCCGCGAGCGGGGCGAGGGGCGAGCCGTATTTCGTCTGAACCTCA
The DNA here is from genome assembly GCA_964493795.1 of uncultured Flavobacteriaceae bacterium. GTDB lineage: Bacteria > Pseudomonadota > Alphaproteobacteria > Micropepsales > Micropepsaceae > JADZAI01. Next base: position 3,949 of record CAZBPO010000136.1, on the reverse strand, counting down.
TAGTGCGTGACCGCCGGCTTGCCGCCCGCGCGCACGACCATTTTCGTGCGTTCGAAATGCGAGCGGCCGATATCGCCCTCGATCCGCCCCTCGCGCTTGAACGGCGCGCCCCGGATATAGGCGACATACATGCGTTCGATGGCGTGGGCGGCGAACATCTTGCCGAGGCTGGCGAGCACCTTTTCGGTCTTGGCGGCGACCAGCAGGCCTGAGGTGTCCTTGTCGATGCGATGGACGATGCCGGGCCTGATTTCGCCGCCGATACCGGCGAGCGAGCCGCCGCAGTGGTGCAGCAGGGCGTTGACCAGCGTGCCGTCCGGCGTGCCGGCGGCCGGGTGCACGACGAGCCCTGCGGGCTTGTTCACCACGATGAGGTGATCGTCCTCGAAGACGATGTCGAGCGGGATGTCCTGCGGCTGGGGTTCGGCCGGGATGGGGGCCGGCACGAGGATACGGAAGGTCTCGCCCTCTTTGACGCGCCGGGCGACCTCGCCTATCACGCCCTCAGGTCCTGTGACCGCGCCCTCGGCGATCAGAGCCTGGACGCGGGCGCGCGACAATTCGGCCCCGGCCCCGCGAACGAGGACGCGATCCAGCCGGTCGCCGGCCTCGGCGGGGGCGGCGGTCACGGTGATGAGGCGAGCCTCGGGACGGGGCGGGAGATCGGATGCCATGAGCGAGCCACGCACTACGCCGGATGACGAGACGCCTCAAGCGCCGAACCCGGCGATCAAGGCGCTGGTGGTGGGCCTGGGCGTCGCCATCGTGGTGATGACGGTGATGCTGGTGGTGGGGCTGCTGCTCGGCTGGCACAAGACATCCGAGCCGACGCTGAGCCGCGAACCGGCGAATCCGGTCGTCTCGACGCCCGCTGTCGATACCGGCGCGCCGCCGCCGGCGGTGCCGGGCGGCGCGGTGGAGCCGCTGGACGTGACGGTCGGGCGCGACGCGGCGGTCTATACGATCGCCGGCGACGGGCGGGTGATCGCGCTGCATGTCCGCTCGCCCGACGGCGATGAGGTGATCGTGGTGGACACGGCGGCGAACCGCGTGATCTCGCGCATCCGGCTGAAGCCCGAGGGCGGCACGGCGCGCTGAATTTGCCGGAGGAGGCGGGATGTTGAAGGGAAGCTGTTTGTGCGGCGGCCTCGCCTACGAGGTCGATGCCGCCAACGGACCGATCGTCCATTGCCACTGCCGGACATGCCGCAAGGCTCATGGCGCGGCGTTTTCGAGCGTCAGCAATGTGCCGCGCGCGGCGTTCCGCTGGACCGCCGGGGAACATCTGCTGGGACGTTTTGAGTCGTCTCCGGGAAAGACTCGGCACTTCTGCACGCGCTGCGGGTCGCACATCATGGCCGAGCGCGCAGGCCAGCCGACCGTGCTGCTGCGGCTGGGTTGCCTGGATACGCCGATCGCGGATACGCCAAAGGCGCATATCTGGCGTTCGGATGGCGCGAGCTGGTACGATCCGAAAACCGTGCTGCCCGAACTGGCCGAGGGCGTAGGCCCGGTTCCCCCTCCGCCGTGAATGACGCATGTGCAACGACCGCTCAACGGTCGGCTTGATCCGCGTGAGCCGCGCCTGTATAGACCCGCCTCCCGGCAGGGGGCCTTCGTCTATCGGTTAGGACGGCAGCCTTTCACGTTGCAAAGACGGGTTCGATTCCCGTAGGCCCCGCCAACTCCCTCACATCGCCAGCCGACCCCTTGTATGATGTCTGCATGGACGCCGCAGAGGACGTGATCGCGCTGTATCGCCGCCACGCGCAGGCCTGGACGGCGGCGCGCGGCGCGACGCTGTATGAGCGCGGGTGGATGGAGCGGTTTTGCGCGGCTTTGACGCCCGGCGCGACGGTTCTGGATCTGGGCTGCGGCTCGGGCGAGCCGGTCGCGCGGTTCCTGTCGGCGGCGGGGCATCCGGTGACCGGGGTCGACGGCGCGCCGGAGATGATCGCGATGTTCAGGGCGAATTTCCCCGATCGGCCGGCCTTGGTGGCCGATATGCGGACGTTGGCGCTGGCGGAACGCTTCGGCGGCATTCTGGCCTGGGACAGCTTCTTCCATCTGACCGGAGCGGATCAGCGCGGCATGTTCGCGGTCTTCGCGGCGCACGCGGCCCCCGGCGCGGCGCTGATGTTCACCAGCGGACCTGAAGACGGCGTGGCGCTGGGCATGCTGGAAGGCGAGGCTCTGTATCACGCCAGCCTGAGCCCCGACGCCTATCGCGCGCTGCTGGCCGAGGCCGGGTTCGACGTGCTGGCGCATGCGGCCAACGATCCGGCCTGCGGCGGCCGCACGATCTGGCTGGCGCGCAAGGCCTGAGCGTGGGTTCCGCCGTCAGGGCGCCGGCGGTTCGTCGTAGAATTCCACCTGCATGCGCATCGGGCCGAGCGGTTCGACATAGTGCGGCGTGTCGGGCGTGATGAGGCCGGGAAGCTGGGGCGTCACGACGGTTTCCGAAGGCGGGTCGATCCAGACGAGGCGGAGGCGTCCTTCCAGCATGCGGATGACGCCCCAGACGCCCCGCTTGGTGCGGTGTTCGGCGCGGAGCGCGGCGGGCAGCGTGTCGGCGTCGAAAACCGGCGTCGTTCGATAGGGCCGGGCCATGTCAGGCCGCCGGGCGATAGAACAAGGCGAGCTGGAGGCTTTCAGCGATGCGCGCGGCTTTCGCTTGAAGCGCGGCGGCGGCTTCCGGCGGCATCGCGTCGGCGGTGGTCTCGGCCCAGAGGGCGAGCCAGCGCTGGAACAGAGCGGGCGTGATGCGGTCGCGATGCTTCATATGCGCCATCATCGGATTGCCCTTGTAACGGCCGCTGGTGAGCATCACCGACGACCAGAACGCCGCGAGCTTCTCCAGGTGCTCGGGCCAGTCGTGGACGGCGTCGTTGAACAGCGGCCCAAGCTCGGCATCGGCGCGGACACGGGCATAGAAGCGATCGACCAATCGGGCGAGGCCAGGGTCATCGAGCTGGAGGGACATCGGTGCCTCATATATGCATCGCCGATACATCTATGTTCCCTGCTTTAAACATGCAACAAAAATGCATCTTTTGTTGAGGCTTCGGGATGCGGCTGACGCTCTACACCGACTATGCGCTGAGGGTGCTGATCTATCTGGCGGCGCGGCCTGAGGCGCGCAGCTCGATCGCCGAGATCGCGAAGGCTTACGGCATCTCGCAGAACCACCTGATGAAAGTGGTGAACGAGCTGGCGCGGGCCGGGTTCGTCGCGAGCATGCGCGGCCGCTCGGGCGGCGTGTCGCTGGCCCGGCCGGCGGCGGAGATCAATGTCGGGGCGGTGGTGCGGCGGACGGAAGACGGCTTCGAACTGGTCGATTGCGGCCAGTGCGCGATCTCTCCGGCCTGCGGTCTGACCGGCGTACTGGCCGAGGCGGTGACCGCGTTCCTGAGGGTTCTGGACAGCTATTCGCTGGCCGATCTTGTGAACCGAAAGCGCGATCTGCGTGCGCTGCTGGGCCTTGGCGCGGCGGCGAGCTGAGGCTCAATCCTTTTCGCCCGGGCGTTTGGCGCGGGTGGTGGGTTGGGCGGCAAGCGGGTCGTCGGGCCAGCGGTGTTTCGGGTAGCGGCCCTTGAGGTCTTTCTTCACGTCGGCGTAGCTGCGCGCCCAGAAACCGGCGAGGTCTTTGGTGACCTGAACCGGACGGCGCGCGGGCGAGAGCAGATGCAGCGTCACGGGCATGCGGCCGCGCGCGATAGCGGGGGTGCGCGCCTCGCCGAACATCTCCTGAAGGCGGACGGCCAGGACAGGCTCGCCTGACGTGTAGTCGAGCGCGTGGCTGGCCCCGGTGGGAACGGTGAGATGGGTGGGCGCTTCGGCGTCGAGCCGGCGCGCGGCCTGCCAGCCGAGGCGTGCGACAAGCGCGGCGCGCAGGTCGAGCCGCTGAAGTTGGGCGGCGCGGGTGACGCCGTCGAGGAATGGGCCGAGC
>CAZBPO010000135.1:0-7957 GCA_964493795.1 uncultured Flavobacteriaceae bacterium | reverse complement strand
CAGAGCCGCCGCGAAAAGCACCGCGCCCACCAGCGCGCCGCCGACGATCAGGCTGGCCGGAATGCGCCAGCGCCGGGCGCGCGTCTTGGTCGCGCCGCTCATGGGGCGCTCCTGCGTATGCGCGGGTCGGCCAGCGCATAGGCCAGATCGACGACGAGCGTGATGACGACGGCGGCCAGCACCAGCACCACGACGACGCCCTGCACGACGATCAGGTCGCGCTGGGCGATGGCCTGAAACACCAGACGGCCCAGCCCCGGCAGATAGAAGACGTTCTCGATGATGATGCCGCCGGCGACCAGCGAGGTGAACTGGAGCCCCAGGATCGTCAGCACCGGGATCAATGCGTTGCGCAGGGCGTGGCGGCGGATCGCCTGGCGCTCGCTCAGGCCCTTGGCGCGCGCGGTTCGGAAATAGTCTTCCGACAGGGTTTCGATCAGCGCGCCGCGCGTCACGCGGGTCAGGATAGCGGACTGCGGCAGCGCCAGCGCGATGGCCGGCAGGATCAGCGCCTGCAAGGCCGGCCACAGGCCCGCGTCCCAGCCCGGAAAACCGCCGGCCGAGAACCAGCGCAGGGTCGTCGCGAACAGAAAGACCAGCAGGATCGCCAGCCAGAAATTCGGGATCGACAGGCCGACCTGCGCCAGCCCCGATACCGCAGTGTCGGCCGCCCGGCCGCGCCGCGCGGCGGCGAACATGCCGGCCGGAATAGCGATCGCGATCGACAGCGCCATCGACATCACCGCCAGCGGCAGCGTCACCTGCATGCGTTCGGCGATCAGGCCCGCGACCGGCACGCGATAGGTATAGGAAACGCCGAAATCGCCCGTCAGCAAGCCGCCGATCCAATGCCCGTAACGTACCCAGAACGGCTGATCGAGGCCCAGCTCGGCGCGCAGAACGGCCAGCGCCTCGGGGTCGCCGTTCAGGCCCATCATGAACGAGGCCGGATCGCCGGGCGCGAGGTTCAGCGCGGCGAAGATCGCCAGCGTCGCGACGAACAGCGTCAGCGCCACCGAGACCAGACGATAGGCGACGAAGCGCGTCATGGCTCGTCCCAGTACACGCCGGTCAGGTCATTCGCCTGCACCGGCGCGTTCGTCCACTGCCCCTTCAGCCTGGCGTTCCAGACGCCGACCTTGGGCAGCTGGAACAGGAAGCCGTTGACGGCGTCTTCCGACAGCATCCGCTGGGCCGCCTGCAAGACGCGCCGGCGCGCCGCTTCGTCGGGGGCGCGATCCAGCTCCGCCATCAGCGCGTCGAACGCCGGATTGCGATAGCCGAAATAATAGCCTTCCTTGGCGTAGATATCGATGTCGCGCGGCTCGGTATGCGAGACGATGGTCAGGTCGTAATCGCCCTGGCCATAGACCTGATCCAGCCACTGCGCCCATTCCACGTTCTCGATCCGCACGCGGATGCCGATGGCGCGCAGCTGCTGCGCGATCACCTCGCCGCCGCGTCTGGCATAGGCCACCGGCGGCAGGCGCATCACGGCCGGAAACCCATCGGCATGCCCGGCCTCGGCCAGCAGGGCCCGCGCGGCCGCGACGTCGTAGGGATAAGCGCCGGTCAGATCGACATAGGCGTCGTCATGCGGCGGGAAATGGCTGCCGATCGGCGTGCCGTACCCTTCAGACGCGGCCAGGATGATCGCCGAGCGGTCCAGCGCGTGCGAAATGGCGCGCCTGACGCGCCGGTCGTCGAACGGCTTGCGGGCGTTGTTGATGGCCAGCACCGTCTCGCCCTCCGTCGTGCCGACCGCGATGGCGAAGCGCGGATCGTCCTGAAGCTGGGGCAGAAGCTCGACGGCGGGAAAAAAGGGGAAGCTGTCCACGTCGCCGGCCAGCAGCGCGGCATAGGCGGCGGCCGGATCGGGCACGATCAGGAATTTGGCGGCGTCCACGCGGGCCGGCGCGCCCCAATAGTCCTCGTTGCGGACCAGCTCGATCTGCGTGCCGCGCAGCCAGCGGGAAAAGCGGAACGGCCCGGTGCCGACCGGCGCCGTCGCGTTCCCCCCGGCGCTTTCGGGCGCAACGATCACCGCATCGCCCCAGCCCATGTCGCGCGGAAAATCGGCCGCCGGGCGCGACAGCGTCACCACAACGGTCGCCGGGTCGATCACGGCGACGTCGGCGATCGGCGCGAAGGCCTCTTTCTGCGTGTTGGCCGACCCCGGCGCGCGGGCGCGGTCCAGCGAGAACTTCACGTCCTCGGCGTCGAACGCGGTGCCGTCATGGAAGCGGACGCCGCGCCGCAGATGGAAGGTATAGACGAGGCGGTCGTCGGAAACCTCCCAGCGCTCGGCCAACGCGGGCAGAACCTCGCCGTGCTCGCCGATCCGCGTCAGCCCCTCGAACACATTGGCATAGACGATCTCGTCGATCGCCGCCGCCGCGCCCGATGTCGGATCGAGATGCGGCGGCTCCAGAGATATTCCGATGCGGACTTCGTTCTGGCGCACCGCCGGTTCGCCGCACGCCGCCAGCGCGAACCCCAGCGCCAGAAAACAGACGGCCAGACCGCCACGCGCGATCATCGTCCCAGCAGCAGCTCCCGCGCCGCCAGCGCCATCACCTCGGCGGAATGCACCATCGCGTCGATCTCGACATACTCGTCGGGCTGATGCGCCAGATCCAGGATGCCGGGGCCATAGGCGATGCAGTCGCGCAGCTTGCCGATGCGGTCGATATGCTTCTGGTCATAGCTGCCGGGCGAGCAGATGAATTGCGGCTCGCGGCGCAGCACGCGGCGGATCGCCCGCGCCGTCGCCTGCGCCACGGGGGCCTCGCGGTCGGTCATCGAGGGGATCACCTGAAACAGGTCGCGCAGCTCATAGCTGAAGCCCGTCCGGTCGCGCGCCAGCCCTTCCAGAACCTCGCGCACCTCGCCCTTCACCGTGTCGATGTCCTCCTCGATCAGGAAGCGGTGGTCGATGATCATGCGGCAGCTGTCGGCGACCACGGGGCTGGGCAGTCCTCCGCCCGAAGGCTCGGCCTGTCCGCCATGCAGCGAGTTGATGTTCAGCGTCGATTCCTGCGCGCCCTCGGGCACCACGGGCATCGCCGTCGTCTTGCGCTTCAGCGCGGGATAGAGGTCGCGCTCCATGCGCTCCAGCACCGCGCCCATGTGGCGGATGGCGCTGTCGCCCAGGAACGGCATCGAGCCGTGCGCGATGCGCCCGCGCGTCTCGATCTCCGCCCACCACACGCCGCGATGGCCGATGCAGACGCGGTCGACGTTCAGCGGCTCAGGGATGATGACGTGATCGACGCGCGGCTTCGAGAACCAGCCCCGTTCGGCCAGATAGGCGACGCCGCCGAAACCGCCCGATTCCTCGTCCACCGTGCCGGAAATCTCGATCGCGCCGGCCAGCTCCAGCCCTGAATCGATCAGCGCCTCGGCGGCGATAATCGACGCCGCCAGCCCGCCCTTCATGTCGCAGGCCCCGCGGCCATAGACGCGCCCGTCGCGCACCAGCGCCGCGAACGGATCGACGGTCCAGCCCTGCCCGGCCTCGACCACGTCGATATGGCTGTTGAAATGCACGGTCGGCCCGGGCCGTCCGCTCTCCCAGCGGGCGATCACATTGGTGCGCGGATAGCGATCGCTGTCGCCCGGCGCGCCCTCGCCGCGCACATACGAAATCTGGAACCCGCGCTTCCTCAGCCGCTCGCCGATCAGCTCGGCGCAGGGCGTATAGGCGTCGCCGGGCGGATTGATCGTGGGGATGCGGATAAGGTCCTGCGTCAGCGCCACCAACTCGTCGCGGCGGTCGGCGATCAGCGCGCCCAGCGCGCGCGCATCGTCGTCGTCTGAGGCGGCCCCGTTCACTGCGCGCGCGTTTTGATCCACTGCTCCACCGGTTCGAACACGTCCTGCACGGCATTCTCGCCCACCAGAACGTCCAGATGACCGTAGCGTTCGAGCACGTTGAATGTCACGTCCTTCGAGCCGCTGTGCACGGCGGAGTGAATGGCGTTGATCACCCAGTCGCCGCCCATGCCCGTGCCGGCGAACAGCAGGATCGGGGTCTCGAACCGCCCCCACAGATCGTCAAGGTCGGTCTCCGGCGCGTCGGCGGCCGAAGCGATCGTCTTGCCGTCGATATCCTGCACCGTGGGATACCAGCGATCATAGCCGACCAGCAGCCGCGCCAGCACCGCCGGCTTCGACACGCCGCCTTCCGGGTTGGCCAGCCCGCCCGGCAGCCAGGCCGTCTGCAGCACATGCGCCAGCTGGTCGCCGATGGTCTTGAACCGCTCGTCGGTGGCGGGGCCGTCCGGGTCGGCGATGACCGCATTCATGAGGGCCTGACGCGCCTCCCAGCCCTTCGAGCCGCCGATATCGCTCGCCCATTTTCCTGCGGCCTCAAGCTGCGCCAGCGTCGCGGCGCGGTCGAACGCCCCGGCGGCCAGCGCCTTGAACGGCCCGTCCAGCACCACCAGCCCGGCGACGTGCTGCGGCTCCTTGTTGACATAGGCATAGGCCAGGAACGCGCCCCGGCTGAACCCCGCGACGAACAGGCGCTCACGGCCGGCGGTCTGGCGCGCCAGAGCCGCCGCGGCCGCGATGTCGTCCACGAAAACGGCGCTCGTCCACGGCTTCAGCGCGGCCAGTTGCTCCGACGTCGCATCCGAAGGCACCGCATGGGTGCGATAGTCCAGCGCATAGACCTCGACGCCGCGCGCGGCGAGGTAAAGCCACAGATTGTAGCGCTCGTCCTCCAGCGCGACGACGCCGTTCATGTTCGTGCCGGGCAGATACAGCAGCGAGGCCGAGGCCTCGCCCGCCGCGCGATAGCGATGCAGGCTGATGCGGTCATACGGCCCCTCGCCGCGGGTCGCGGTCCACACGGTTTCAAGGACGCCCGCGCTCCCGGCGACCGGGCGCTCCTCGACCGAGACGCTCCACGCCGTTTCGGCGCGCGCCGTCGCCGCCGCCGCAAGAACCAGCCCGCAGAACAGCGCGAGCCAAAGATTGATCCCTCGCATCACGAATCCTGCCCTTCCCCTGGCGCGTTTCCCGCGCTGGCCTGCTTTGCCCGCCGCCCGGCGGCGAGGCAACTTAACGCTGACTAAAGCCGCCGCCTCACACCGCCTTCATCCGCGCCTCCAGCGCGCCCAGCCCGTCGATCTCCACGCGCACCACGTCGCCGTCCTTCAGCGGGCGGCGCGGCTCCATGGCGTAACCCACGCCGCTCGGCGTGCCGGTGAAGATCAGGTCGCCCGGCTCCAGCGTCATCGCCTGCGAGATATGGGCGATCTGTTCGGCCAGCGAGAACACCATGTGGCGCGTGTTCGACTCCTGCCGGACCTCGCCGTTCACCAGCGTGCGGATGCCCAGCGCCGGCGGCGAGGCCACCGCGTCCGCCGTGGTGATCCACGGGCCGGTCGGCGCATGGGTGTCAAAGCTCTTGCCCAGGATCCATTGCGGCGAGCCGCGCTGCCAGTCGCGGGCGGTCACGTCGTTGCCGCAGCAATAGCCGAAGATGTGGTGATAGGCGTCGGCGGCCGCGATGTTGCGCCCGCCTCTGCCGATCACCGCCACCAGTTCGGCCTCGTAGTCGACGAACTGCGTCGCGGCGGGAATCTCGATATCGGCATAGGGCGCGTTCACCGCCGTGGGCAGCTTCGAGAACCAGACCTGCTGGGCCGGCGGCTCGCGGCCCGTCTCCTTCACGTGATCGGCATAGTTGAGGCCGATCGCCATCACCTTGCCGGGGCGCGGCACCGGGGCCAGCAGCGTCACCGCCTCAAGCGCGTGATGCACCGCCCCTGCGGCCGCGGCCTCGACGGCCGCTTTCGCGCCGTCCCAACCGGCGATCAGCGCCTTCATGTCGGCGGGAAGCTGCGGCGCGGCGCGCGCCAGATCGACGACGCCCCCGCCGTTCAACACGCCGGCCCGCGCGCCCGCGCCCGCGTCGAATATCACCAGTTTCATGCCGTCTCCCCACTGCGCCGCATCCGGCATTTCGTCGCGGACACCGTCACGAAATCAAATCGTTTTGCAACAATGAGTCTTTAGTCTGCCCGGCCTGTCGCGTGGCCTCACGGGCCCATGACGGCGAGGGGGATCAGATGACGAAGCGTGCGACTTGGGCAGGCGCGTATCTGCGCCGCTTTCTGGTGATCGCCGCGCTGGCGCTCGGCTTCGCGTCCGTCGCGGCCGCCGCGCCCTCGCTGTCGATCGACGACGTGAGCATGGCCGAGGGCGACAGCGGGACGACGGCGTTCGTCTTTACGGTCAGCCTCTCCGGCCCTGCACCGGCCGGCGGCGTCACCTTCGACATCTGGACCGCAGATGGCTCCGCCAGGAGCTACGCCGACCACTTCGCCGGCGTCGACTACGCACGCCGCTCCCTCGTCGGCGAGACCATTCCTGAAGGCCAGACCAGTTACACGTTCACCGTCCAGGTCGGCGGCGACACGGCGTTCGAGCCGGACGAGATCTTCTTCGTCAACGTCTCGAACGTGGTGGGCGCAACTGTGGCGAAAGACCTGGGCGTCGGCCAGATCCTCAACGACGATCCCATGTCGCCGATCAGGATCACCGCCGCGGACCGCGACTACATCGTCGCCGGCGGCGGAACTCTTACGCTCAGGCTGACGATCGAGAATTTCGTCATGCTAGACTCAGTTGAGAACGAAGGTGTCCCTCTCGGCTATACCTTGATTTCCACCAGTTCGGACGGCGTCGCAACCGTCGATGTTCTCCTGACCCCCGGCCATATCGCCGTCCCCGGCATGCTGACCATCACGGTGACGTCGCACCAGGGCTACGGCTCGAGCGCAATCCAGCTGCTGGTGATCGCTGCGGATCAGCAGACGGTTTTCTCGGTCTCGCCAGACACCGTGCTGGCCGGACAGGCCGCCACGCTGACGATCAATGGCTGGTTCCCGTCGCCAGTGACCCTGGTGGAATTCGAGTACGCCCCCGGCGCCTGGCAGCCGCTCTCGATCTCCAGCCAGACGGGGACAACGATCGTCGCCGCCATTCCCGCCGGGCTGCCCGCCTTTGCGCGCACCGGCGGGCTGCGTGTCACCGCAGCCAACGGCGCACAAGGCCATATCCCCATCCAGATCGCGGCCGCGCCGCTGGTCTTCATCACCGGGTCTTCGCTGCCTGACAGCCAGATCGGCGTCGCCTACAGCACGACCATCGACGCCACCGGCGGCATCGGCACGCATAGCTTCAGCATCGACCCCGCCGCGCTGCCCGCCGGACTGTCGCTGTCGAGCGGCGGCGTCCTCTCGGGCACGCCGACCCAGGCCGGCGATTTCACCTTTACGATCACCGTCGCCGACCAGAACGGCGGGTCGGAGAGCCGCGCCTTCGATCTCCATGTCGCCCCGCCGGCCATTGCGCCGACACCGCCGGAAGCCGACCCGCTGCCCTCGGCGACTCAGGGCGTCCCCTATAACCAGGCCTTCGGCGCCAGTGGCGGCACCGCCCCCTATGGCTTTACGCTCATGGGTGACCTTCCCCCCGGGCTCACGTTCTCCCAGAGCGGCGTCCTTTCCGGCACGCCGACGGCGAGCGGAACCTATTCGTTCGGCATAAGAATCGCCGACGCCTCCAGCGGGGCCGGCGCACCGTTCGCCATCACGCCGATCTACACCCTGGTCGTCAACGCACCGCCGGTCGCGATTACGCCGGGGGGCGGCGTTCTGGACGCGGCGACGGCCGGCACGGCCTACAGCTTCGCCTTCAGCGCCTCGGGCGGCGAGGGCGGACCTTACACGTTCCAGCGCACCTCCGGCACGCTGCCGCCCGGCCTCACGCTCTCCTCGGCCGGCGTCATCTCCGGCACGCCCACGGCGGCAAGCACGTTCCCCTTCCACGTGACGGCGACCGACAGCGTGAGCGGCGCCCAGCGGACAGGCACATTCACCATACAGGTCGCCCCGCCGACGCTTTCGCTGACGCCCGAGGTGCTGCCCGCCGCGGGGCAGGG
>CAZBPO010000134.1:5549-7963 GCA_964493795.1 uncultured Flavobacteriaceae bacterium | reverse complement strand
CTGAAGAAATCGCCGTATTGTCACGTGCTTTCAATAGTATGACACATGATCTTCAGGCGCAGCAGGCGGCTCTGAAGCGGGCGGGCGACGAGGCGGAGGAACGCCGGCAGTTCATCGAAACCGTGCTGGCCGAGGTCTCGGCCGGGGTGATCGGCCTCGACTCCGATGGCCGGGTCTCGGCGGTCAACCGCCAGGCGATCGCCCTGCTCGACCTTTCGGAAGACGAGGTTCATGGCCGCGAGCTGGCGCAGGTGGCGCCTGAGTTCGTCCTGATCGCGCAACACGCCGACATGGCCGGCGAGGCGGAGGAAGAGGTCGACATCGCCCGTTCGCGCGAGACCCACCGCCTGCGGGTGCGCGCCAGCCGGTCGGAAGGCGGGCTCGTCCTGACCTTCGACGACATCACGCGCCTGGTCTCGGCCCAGCGCAACGCGGCCTGGCGCGACGTGGCCCGCCGCATCGCCCATGAGATCAAGAACCCGCTGACCCCCATCCAGCTTTCGGCAGAGCGCCTGCGCCGCAAGTTCCGCAAGGATGTGGCCGAGGAGGATCTGGAGACCTTCGACCGCTGCACCGACACCATCGTGCGGCAGGTGGACGGCATCGGCCGGATGGTGGACGAGTTCTCGGCCTTCGCCCGTATGCCCGCGCCGAAATTCGCCGAGCAGGACGGCGCCGAGCTGCTCCGCGCCGCGGTCTTCGCCCAGCGGGTGGCGAGCCCCGACATCACGGTCGAGCTGGTGGAGCCTGTGCCCGAAGTGACCCTGGTGGCCGACGGGCGGATGGTGGCCCAGGCCCTGACCAACGTGCTGAAGAACGCCGCCGAGGCCGTGAACGCCAAGTTCGACCCGGACGCCGCCGAGAAGGACATGTCGGCCAAGCCGGTCGGCGGCGTCATCGAAATCGCCCTGACGCCTGCATCGGATGCCGTGGTGGTCATGGTGTCGGACAATGGCGTTGGCCTGCCCAGCACCGAACGCGAGCGCCTGACCGAGCCATACGTCACCACGCGCGGCAAAGGCACCGGGCTTGGCCTGGCGATCGTCAAAAAGATCATGGAAGAGCACGGCGGCTCGCTCGTGCTCTCCGACAGCGAAACTCTGGGCGGGGCCAGAGTGACGCTCCGTTTCCCCGTCATCCACTCGGCTTCAGCCCCCACGCGCGGTCTCAATGAACAAGACAGCTAACTGGCACAAGGCGCCCGAAATTCTGGTCGTCGACGACGAGGCGGATATCCGCGAGCTGGTCGCGGGCATCCTCAACGACGACGGCTACGAGACGCGGCTGGCGAAAGACGCCGATGGCGCGCTCAGCGCGGTGCGCGCGCGCCAGCCTGCGCTGGTCGTGCTCGACATCTGGCTCCAGGGCAGCCGCATCGACGGGCTCGCGGTGCTCGAAGAGATCAAGCGCGATTTCCCCGACCTGCCGGTGATCGTGATCTCAGGCCACGGCACCATCGAGACGGCGGTCGCTGCGATCAAGCGCGGCGCCTACGAGTTCCTGGAAAAGCCGTTCAAGTCCGATAAGCTGATGATCCTGGTTGAGCGTGCGCTGGAATCGGCCAAGCTCAAGCGCGAGAACGAGGAGCTGCGTCAGCGCGCCAGCGAGGATTTCGATCTGGTCGGGCGCTCCAGCGTGATCTCGCAGCTTCGCCAGACGATCGAAAAAGTCGCTCCCACGGGCAGCCGCGTGCTGATCACCGGCCCCGCCGGCTCGGGCAAGGAGGTGGTCGCACGGCTTCTGCATCAACGCTCGCGGCGCGCCCGCAATCCGTTCGTCGCGCTCAACTGCGCGATCATGGCGCCCGACCGCATGGAGCAGGAACTGTTCGGCGTCGAGGGCGGCGAAGGCGGCGGCCGCAAGGTCGGCCTGCTGGAACAGGCCCATGGCGGTACGCTTTACCTCGACGAGGTCGCGGACATGCCGCTGGAGACGCAGGGCAAGATCCTGCGCGTCCTGCTCGACCAGACCTTCACGCGCCTCGGCGGCACGCAGCGCGTGCAGGTCGATGTGCGGATCATCTCATCGTCCAGCCGCGACCTGCGCCGCGAAATCGGCGACGGCAACATGCGCGAGGACCTGTTTCACCGCCTCGGCGTCGTCCCCATCAGGGTGCCGGCCCTGTCCGAGCGGCGCGACGACATCCCGTTCCTGGTCGAGCATTTCCTGAACCGCTTCAGCCGCATGTATGGCGGCTCGGTTTGTCGAGTCGGCGATGACGCGATGGCCGCGCTGCAGGCGCATGACTGGCCGGGCAATGTCCGCCAGCTCCGCAACAATATCGAGCGTCTGGTGATCCTCACCTCCGACCAGAACAACGCCCAGGTGAACGCCGACATGCTGCCGATCGAGGTCAGTTCGTCCGCTCCGGCCGTCACGCAGGGCCCTTCGGGCGAGCACATCCGCACGATGGG
>CAZBPO010000134.1:0-5539 GCA_964493795.1 uncultured Flavobacteriaceae bacterium | reverse complement strand
GGCGCCGCCTTCGCCGGGCTCGCGCTTCGCGAGGCGCGCGAGATGTTCGAGCGCGAGTATCTGGTCGCCCAGATCAACCGTTTCGGCGGCAATATTTCGCGCACCGCCTCGTTCATCGGCATGGAGCGGTCCGCGCTGCACCGCAAGCTCAAGACGCTCGGCGTCGGCTCGCGGCCCGACGACACGCTGGGCTAGGGCAGGGCGCATGTCACGCACAGCCTATGTCAACGGACGGTATGTGCCGTTCGCCGAAGCGATGGTGCATGTCGAAGATCGCGGCCTTCAGTTCGCGGATTCGATCTACGAGGTCTTCGCCGTGCGCGACGGCCGGATTCTCGACGCCGCCGGCCACTGGACGCGGCTTGAGCGCTCGCTGCGCGAACTCAAGCAGGGCCTGCCGATGGCCGTCGCATCGCTTGCCGGTCATGTGGACGAGGTCGTCCGGCGCAACCGCGTCCGCAACGGTCTGGCCTATCTCCAGGTCACGCGCGGCGTCGCGAAACGCGATCATCCGTTCCCGCCGCCCGGCCTGCCGCAGACCGTCATCATCACCGCGCGCCGGACCGATCGCGCGCGCGCCGACGCCATGGCCGAAAGCGGGATCGCCGTGGTGACAGCGCCCGACCTCAGATGGGCGCGTTGCGACATCAAGACGACGGCGCTGATCGCCAACATCCTCGCCAAACAGAGCGCGCGCGAAGCCGGCGCGCACGAAGCCTGGCTGGTCGACGATGACGGTCTGGTCACCGAGGGCTCAAGCACGAACGCCTGGATAGTCACCGCCGACGGCGTGCTGGTCACCCGTGCGCTGTCCCATGACATTCTGGCGGGCGTCACCCGCGCCAGCGCGATCGCGCTGGCCAGCGCGCGCCAGCTGCGCGTCGAGGAACGGCCTTTCTCCGTGGCCGAAGCGCGGCAGGCGCGCGAGGCCTTCATCACCTCGGCGGGCACATTCGTGCAGCCGGTGGTCCGCATCGATGGGCACGCCATAGGAGACGGCCGCCCGGGGCCGATTTCGCGCGCCCTTCGGGCGGATTATCTCGCCTCAGGATCGTGAGGGACGATCATTTCGCACTTGCAGCAATCCAGAAAACAGCCAAATTAGGGGCGGCCCCAGAATCTTGGCCGCATCCACCCTGCCTTAGGGCCAATAAGAGAAATTTGGATCAATGAGCGACAAGCAGAACCTTCAGGACGTGTTCCTCAACGCCGTCCGCAAGACCAAAACCCCCCTGACCGTCTTTCTCGTCAACGGCGTGAAGCTTCAGGGCGTCATAACCTGGTTTGACAATTTCTGCGTGCTTCTGCGTCGCGACGGCCACTCTCAGCTGGTCTATAAGCATGCGATCTCGACCGTCATGCCATTGAATCCGGTGCAACTGTTTGAGCAGGAAACAGAAGGGCTCGAAGCAGCCCGCTGAACCCGCCGCGCCCAGCGGCGCGTTCGTCATCCACCCCTTTCTGAAGCGCGAGCGCCCCGAAAACGGGCGATCGCCCGAGGCTGCCCTGGCCGAGGCGGAGGGCCTGACGCTGGCGATCGGTCTCAAGCCGGTCGCCTCATGGCTCGTCCCCGTGACGACGCCAAGACCCTCCACATTCATCGGCGAAGGCAAGGTCGATGAAGCAGCGGCGCTGTGCGCCGAGCTGAACCCGGCTGTCGTCATCTTCGACGGGCCGCTTTCCCCGGTTCAGCAGCGCAATCTCGAGAAAAAGCTGAAGGCCAAGGTCATCGACCGCACGGGCCTGATCCTCGAGATATTCGGCGAACGGGCGCGCACCCGCGAAGGCACGCTGCAGGTAGAGCTGGCGCACCTGACCTATCAGCGCAGCCGCCTGGTGCGAAGCTGGACCCACCTTGAGCGTCAGCGCGGCGGCTTCGGCTTTCTCGGCGGTCCCGGCGAATCGCAGATCGAGACCGACCGTCGCCTGATCGGCGAGCGTATCGCCCGCATCAAGGCCGAGCTGAAGGAGGTCGTCCGGACGCGCGCGCTGCATCGCTCGGCCCGCCGCCGGGTGCCGTTCCCGATCGTCGCGCTCGTCGGCTACACCAATGCTGGCAAGTCGACGTTGTTCAACGCGCTGACCCGCGCCGAAGTGCTGGCCGAAGACATGCTGTTCGCGACCCTCGATCCGACCATGCGCGGGCTCAAACTGCCCGGCGGGCGGCGCATCGTGCTGTCCGACACGGTCGGGTTCATCTCGGACCTGCCGACGCAACTGGTCGCCGCCTTCCGCTCCACGCTGGAAGAGGTGCTCGAGGCCGACGTGGTGCTGCATGTCCGCGACATCTCGCATCCCGACACCGAAGCCCAGCGTCTGGACGTGGAAGACGTGCTGACCTCGCTCGGCTTCGAGGGCGAGCGTCTGGATCAGGTGATCGAGGTATGGAACAAGATCGACCTGCTCAATCCCGACGACGCCGCGGCCGCCCGCCGCAGAAGCGCGCGGGCCGGCGGACAGGGGCCGGTCGCTGTGTCGGCGCTGGATGGCGAGGGTCTGGAGACCCTCAAGGCGCTGGTCGAACGCCGCCTGCGGTCAGACGAGGACGCGCTGAAGGTGATCGTGCCGGCGGGTGACGGGCAGGGGCTGGCCTGGGCCTACGCCAACGCCTCCGTGCTCAGCCGCAGGGATCTGGTGGACGGCAGGGTCGAGTTGCGCCTGTCGGTTACGCCCGACAAGGCAGAGCTTGTGCGCAGCCGGTTGGCGAAAAAGTCTGACCGGGAAAAGCCGAAAGTGCCGCGCTCGCGTCACCGAAAGCTGTCCGACGTCTAGAACCCGTTCTAGCGGCCGGCTTCCGTCGTTTTGGCGGCCGTCCACAGCTCATCCATCTCATCGAGATCGGATTGGTGGACGGTTTTCCCTTTTTCTGAAAGGGCTTGCTCGATTTTCCTGAAGCGGGTCAGGAATTTCCGGTTGGTGAGGTTCAGCGCCGCTTCCGGGTCCGCCCCAAGCTTGCGGCCCAGATTGGCGATGACGAACAAGACGTCGCCAAGCTCGGCCTCGACATCCGATTTGTCATTGCGATCAATGGCTTCCTGCAGCTCGCCAATCTCTTCCGCCAGCTTGGCGAAGACCTGGGCGACATCGGGCCAGTCAAAGCCGACCGTCGCCGCGCGGCGGGTCAGCTTCACGGCGCGCGGCAGCGCGGGCAGGGTGCGCGGCACATCGTCCAGCAGCCCCGCCGACGCGGCTTTGGCCGCCCGCTCGCGCGCCTTGATCCGCTCCCAGTCCTCGACCTGTTCGCCGGACGAGCGCGGGCCGGCGTCGCCGAAGACATGCGGGTGGCGGCGCACCATCTTGTCCTGAATGGCGTCCACGACATCCGAGAACCGGAAATGTCCCGCCTCTTCAGCCATTTGCGCGTGGAATACGACCTGGAACAGAAGATCGCCCAGTTCGTCCTTCAAGGCCGCCATGTCGCCGCGCTCGATGGCGTCGGCCACCTCGTAAGCCTCTTCAACCGTGTAGGGCGCGATGGTGCCGAATGTCTGCTCCCGATCCCAGGGACAGCCACCCGGCGCACGCAGACGCGCCATCAAAGCCAGCAGATCGACGATCCGGCCGGGCGAGGGCGCGTCCGTCGTCATCAGGACGGATCGATCGCGTTGATGTCCGGCACGGCCTGGGCGCGCTTGCGGGCGATCGCCTCACGGATTTCCTGCTGCTTGAACTTGTCGATGGGGAAATTCCACATCGCCCAGGCGGTCAGCAGCACGAAGATGAACGGCAGGCCGACATAGACGAGGGCGAGGTTCTGGATCGCCTCAGGCGAGTTCTCCGCGCCGGGACGCCCGTCGAACCCAAGCACGGTCAACACCGGATAGACGAGACCAGCGGCGGCGTAGCCCAGCTTGTTCGTCATCACCAGCAACGAATAGAACAGCCCCGAACGTTCCCGGCCCGTCGCTAACGTATCTATGTCGATCACATCGGCCATGATCGACCGCAACAGGAACGAGCCCGCGCCATAGGCCACGCCGAACACCGAGAAGGCGATCGCGGTGACCACGAAGTCGCCCTTGGGCAGCAGGAAGATCATCGGCGTGAACACGGCCACATACAGCATCGCGACGCACATCGTGCGGTGCTTGGAGATGCGGTAGCTGAGCTTGATCCACAGCGGCACGAAGATCAGGCCGGCGACGAAGTAGATGAACAGCAGGATCGAGGCCTGCTGCGGCAGCTCGAAATAGAACGACACCATCCAGATGAAGAGCGCGCCGGTTATGCCCGGCGCCAGCCCCTGCAGCAGGTCGGCCAGCAGAAGCTTGCGCAGCGCCGCGTTGGAGGTGATCAGCCTGATCGCCGCCGAGACCTCCATCTTGTGGCCGTCCTTGGCTTCCTCCAGCGGGGGCTCAGGCACGAAGGCCAGCAGGATCGCCACGGTGATCGGCATGGCGATCACGATGAACCAGCCCATCAGCGACAGCTTGTCGTGCAGCGTCACGCCGGGCTGAATGATCTCGAGCAGAACGGGCAGCAGCAGCACCAGCAGGAACCCGGCGATCGCCGCGAATTCGCGCCAGCCCTGAATGCGGCTGCGCTCGTGATAGTGGGTGGAAAGCTCGGCGCCCCAGGCGATGTGGCTGATCGCGGCGACGGAGTAGGCCAGATACGAGAGGATCACCCAGGCCGCGAAATACCCGATCGTCGCGCCCTCAGGCGGCACGAACAGCAGATAGACGCCGATCACGAACGGTGGCACCGATGCGGTGACCCAGGGCCGGCGGCGCCCCCAGCGCGTTCGCGTGGAATCACAGCCCCAGCCGATCAGCGGATCGACCAGCAGATCGAGCAGTCGGGCCAGAAGCAGAACCAGGCCGACGCTCGTCTGGTCGAGGCCGAGGCCGCTGACATAGAACGGCGCGACATACACCACGAGCGGCAGGCCCAGCGCCGCCAACGGCATGGTCGGCAGCACATAGGCCGCGATCGTGCGGCCCGAAACCGAGAATTTCTGCATCCGGCGTTTCCCTGGGTTCAATTCTGACTTTCCGTCATCTGAACCGGAGGCACGGGACCTGTCCACTCAAACAACCGGGGGCTGGGTGGTTTTCGGAGACCGGGGACACCGGGGCGCGGCCTCGCATGCCTGAGTAGCGCCTGAGAGGACATCACGAGAGGGCGTCACGCGCTCGCCCCGGAACGCATATCCGAATTACGTATAAGATATATTATGGAAAATACATCTGTCGCATTCAGGCAGGTTTCAGCGATTTCCAGCATCAGCGCGCATTCCCGCGCCGCACGCGTTCACGCGTGACGACTGGTTGCTGGCGGCTGCCCATCAGTCAAGCGTGAAGCGTACGGTCACCCGATACACGCCGGGCTTGGCGCTTTCGAAACGCCATTTCCAGACCGACTCGGCTGCAGCCTCGCCGAAGCCCCAGCCGGACGGCGCTTCGCTCACGATCCTCAGATCCGTCACCGCCCCGCCCGCACCCACCAGGATCTCGACGACGGCCGAGCCGGTTCGCCCGGCCAGCTCGGCCCGATAAGGAAACGTCATTGGCGCACGATAGGTCGGCCGTGGCGCGGC